>NZ_JBGLZF010000011.1:0-174795 GCF_047304405.1 Pseudomonas sp. Pseusp11 | reverse complement strand
ACTGTGGGGGGGGGGGGGGGGGGGGCGGGGGGGGGGGGGGGGGGCCCCCCCCCCGCCCCGGGGGGGGGGGGGGGGGGGGGGGGGGGGGGTTTGGGGGGGGGGGGCCGCGGGGGGGGGGGGGGGCGCCCCCCCGGGGGGGGGGGGCTTTTGCGTTTTCAAGGCGGGCTCACCCCCGTAAACCCTCCTTGAAGTTCCCTTTTTGCAACAACTCAAGGCCTTCTCGAACCTTGGGATCGATGTTCGTCCCGATGGCGGATCAGGTCCAGTGAACAGATCTTTAATATTTCTTTATGATCTAAATAAATTGATATTTATTCTTTTTAATTAAATAGGAACGCAGGCACAGTTGAGCTCAACAAGCACTCACCAGGAGCAGCACCATGAGTCTCAGACTTGGCGATATCGCCCCCGATTTCGAACAGGATTCCAGCGCCGGCACCCTCCGTTTCCACGAATGGCTGGGCGATAGCTGGGGCGTGCTGTTTTCCCATCCGGCGGACTTTACGCCGGTGTGCACCACCGAGCTGGGCTTCACCGCCAGGCTCAAGGATGAATTTGCCCAGCGCGGCGTCAAAGCCATTGCTCTGTCCGTGGACCCGGTGGACTCGCATCACAAGTGGATCGAGGACATCAACGAAACCCAGAACGCCATCGTCAACTTCCCGATTCTCGCCGATGCGGACCGTAAAGTGTCCGACCTTTACGACCTGATCCACCCGAATGCCAACGACACCTTGACCGTGCGCTCGTTGTTCGTGATCGATCCGAACAAGAAGATTCGGCTGACCATCACTTACCCGGCGAGTACCGGCCGTAACTTCAATGAGATTCTGCGGGTAATCGATTCGCTGCAGCTCACCGACAACTACAAGGTGGCCACCCCGGCCAATTGGCAGGACGGTGATGAGGTGGTGATCGTGCCGTCGCTCAAGGACGAAGATGAAATCCAGCGACGTTTTCCCAAGGGTTACCGCGCGGTGAAACCGTACCTGCGCCTGACGCCGCAGCCGAATCGTTAACGTCAAAAGATCGTTCCCACGCAGAACGTGGGAACGATCATGTCTACCAAAGCAGGGGATTTCAGGCCGTTTCGACGGCCTGTTTTTTTGTCCGGAAAAAGACAAACAGCATATTCACTTAAGGTATAACCAAATGAATAAATATGATTTATGGATATATAAATCACCTGTTAAGGTCATTCCATCGACGCGAGATCGCAAGCTGCGAATCGCCAACACCGCTCAAGGAATTGTCTGAATGCTGGTCGTCTCACTCGGTGGCAGCCCCAGCCCACGCTCCCGTTCCGGGGTGTTGCTGGAGCGCTCCAAACGCTGGTTGCAAGAGCAAGGTGTGGAAGTGGTGAGTTACCAGGTACGGGACTTCCCGGCTGAAGATTTACTGCATGCCCGCTTCGACAGCCCGAAGGTGATCGATCTGTTGCAACAGATTGATAACGCCGACGGCCTGCTCATCGCCACACCGGTTTACAAAGCGTCGTTCTCCGGCGCGTTGAAGACCGTACTTGATTTGCTGCCCGAGCGCGCCCTGGCCCACAAAGTGGTTCTGCCAATGGCGACCGGCGGCAGCATCGCCCACATGCTGGCGGTGGATTACGCGCTCAAGCCGGTGTTGTCGGCGCTGAAGGCACAGGAAATGCTCCACGGGATTTTCGCCGTAGACAGTCAGATTGCTTACGGCGAAGGCAGTGCCCAGGCGCAGTTGGCCCCCGAGCTTGCGCAACGGTTGAACGAATCGCTGGAGCTGTTCTACAGCGCCATGGCTCGCCGGCCCAAGCCGCTCGATCCGAACCTGTTGAACGAACGTTTGTTGAGTGCTCGCTGGAGCATTTAAGCCAGCCCTCAAGCCACATCTGAATTTGAAGTACTCACCTTACTGGCCCGCCAACGGGCAAGCAGGTGCAGCCAAAACCCAACTGCAAAAAGGAGAGCGCTATGCGCACTGTCATTTTGCGTCGTGGTCTGGTCGCTCTGTTTGCTGCGGCTGTGTCCTTCGGCGTCATTACTCAAGCCCAAGCCGAGACTTTGCGAATCGGCTATCAGAAATACGGCACCCTGGTGCTGCTCAAAGCCAAAGGCACTCTGGAAAAACGCCTCGCCGCCCAAGGCGTGGACGTGCAATGGACGGAATTCCCCGGCGGCCCGCAACTGCTTGAAGGCCTGAACGTCGGTTCCATCGACTTCGGCGTCACCGGCGAGACGCCTCCGGTTTTCGCTCAGGCCGCGGGCGCCGATCTGCTCTACGTCGCTTATGAACCGCCAGCGCCCCACAGCGAAGCGATCCTGGTGCCGAAGGACTCGCCGATCAAATCGGTGCAGGAACTCAAGGGCAAGAAAGTCGTGCTCAACAAAGGCTCGAACGTGCACTACCTGCTGGTGCGTGCGCTGGAAGACGCCGGCCTCAAATACACCGATATCCAGACCGTGTTTCTGCCGCCCGCCGATGCCCGCGCCGCATTCGAGCGCGGCAGTGTCGATGCCTGGGTGATCTGGGACCCGTACCAGGCTGCCGCCGAACAGCAACTGCAAGCGCGCACCTTGCGCGATGGCAAAGGCATCGTCGACAACCATCAGTTCTATCTGGCGACCAAGCCTTACGCGCAGAAAAATCCTCAAGTGATCAAAACCCTGGTGGAAGAAGTACGCGCGGTCGGTGAATGGTCCCGGGCCAATCCCGAGGACGTAACCCGACAGGTTTCGCCACTGCTCGGCCTGCCGGCGGACATCACCCTGACTTCGGTGAAACGCCAGGGCTACGGCGCGCTGTTCCTGACCCCTGAGGTGGTCGCCGCCCAACAGAAAATCGCCGACAGCTTCTACCAGCTCAAGCTGATTCCCAAGCCCTTGAGTATCAAGGACGTGATCTGGACGCCACCGGCAGCCGTCGCCAAAGCGCCGTAATTCGATTCCCCAAGGAGACCACTCCATGAGCCTCAATATCTTCTGGTTCCTGCCTACCCACGGCGACGGCCATTACCTTGGTACCGCCGAAGGCGCTCGCGCCGTCGACCACGGTTACTTGCAACAAGTCGCGCAAGCGGCGGATCGTCTGGGTTTCGGCGGGGTGCTGATTCCCACCGGTCGCTCCTGCGAAGATTCGTGGCTGGTGGCCGCCTCGCTGATCCCGGTGACCCAGCGTTTGAAATTCCTCGTCGCCCTGCGCCCCGGGATCATTTCCCCGACGGTGGCGGCGCGTCAGGCCGCGACCCTGGATCGTCTGTCCGGCGGCCGTGCGCTGTTCAACCTAGTCACCGGTGGTGATCCGGAAGAACTGGCCGGCGACGGTCTGTTCCTCAGTCACGAAGAGCGCTATCAGGCCTCGGTGGAATTCACCCGCATCTGGCGCCGGGTACTGGAAGGCGAAACCGTTGATTACGACGGTCAGCACATCAGCGTGAAGGGCGCCAAGTTGCTCTATCCGCCGATCCAGCAACCGCGTCCGCCGCTGTATTTCGGCGGCTCGTCGGAAGCGGCGCAGGATCTGGCGGCAGAGCAGGTCGAAATGGTCCTGACTTGGGGCGAGCCGCCGGCCGCCGTTGCCGAGAAAATCGCACAGGTTCGCGCCAAAGCCGCGAAGCTCGGCCGCACCGTGCGTTTCGGTATTCGCCTGCATGTGATCGTTCGCGAAACCAACGCCGAGGCGTGGCAAGCGGCGGATCGACTGATCTCTCATCTGGACGATGACACCATTGCCCGCGCCCAGGCATCTCTGGCGCGTTTCGATTCGGTCGGCCAGCAACGCATGGCCGCTTTGCATGGCGGCAGTCGCGACAACCTGGAAGTCAGTCCCAACCTCTGGGCCGGTGTCGGTCTGGTGCGCGGCGGGGCCGGTACGGCGCTGGTCGGCGATGGTCCGACCGTGGCCGCTCGGGTGAAGGAGTACGCCGATCTGGGCATCGATACGTTCATCTTCTCCGGTTATCCACACCTGGAAGAATCCTATCGGGTGGCCGAGTTGCTGTTCCCGCATCTGGACATCGAGCGCCCGGAACTGCCGAAAAGCGCCGGTTACGTCAGCCCGTTCGGCGAGATGGTGGCCAACGACATTCTTCCCAAAGCCGCGTCCCAGAGCTGAGGCGTGGCCATGAAGAAAACTATCCACAGCCTCGCACCCTGGGTGTTGCCGATTCTGTTGCTGGCGGTATGGCAGTTGTCGGTGTCGGCGGGCTGGTTGTCGACGCGGATTCTGCCGGCGCCCATCGCGGTGATCGAAGCCGGTGTGAGCCTGTTCCGCAGCGGTGAAATCTGGACTCACCTGGCTATCAGCGGCTGGCGCGCGGCACTCGGGTTCGCCATTGGCGGCGGCATTGGCCTGGCGCTGGGCTTTATCACCGGCCTGTCGAAGTGGGGCGAGCGCCTGCTCGACAGTTCGGTGCAGATGATCCGCAACGTACCGCACCTGGCGCTGATTCCGCTGGTGATCCTGTGGTTCGGCATCGATGAGTCGGCGAAGATTTTCCTGGTGGCGTTGGGCACGTTGTTCCCGATCTACCTCAACACTTACCACGGCATTCGCAACGTCGATCCGGCGCTGGTGGAAATGTCCCGCAGTTATGGCCTGTCCGGTTTCAGCCTGTTCCGTCAGGTGATCCTGCCGGGTGCGCTGCCTTCGATTCTGGTCGGCGTGCGTTTTGCCCTGGGCTTCATGTGGCTGACCCTGATCGTCGCCGAAACCATCTCCGCCAACGCCGGCATCGGCTACCTGGCAATGAATGCCCGGGAGTTCTTGCAGACCGACGTGGTGGTGCTGGCGATTCTGTTGTATGCCGTGCTCGGCAAACTCGCTGATCTCGCGGCCCGTGGACTTGAACGCGTGTGGTTGCGCTGGCATCCGGCCTATCAGGTTGCCAAGGGAGGTGCCGCATGACGGCTCAACAACCTCCACGCCTGCTGCGCGGAATTCCGCTGGCAGTGCGCAAGCTGCAAAAGACCTTCGGTTCGCGGCAAGTGCTGCGTGAAATCGACCTGCATATTCCTGCCGGGCAGTTTGTGGCGGTGGTCGGGCGCAGCGGTTGCGGCAAAAGCACCTTGTTGCGCTTGCTCGCCGGTCTCGACAAGCCCACGGCTGGCGAGTTGTTTGCTGGCTCCGCGCCGCTGAGTGCCGCCCGGGAAGACACCCGGCTGATGTTCCAGGAAGCGCGGCTGCTGCCGTGGAAAAAGGTCATCGACAACGTCGGTCTCGGGCTCAAGGGCAACTGGCGGCCGCAAGCGCTGGACGCGTTGGAGTCGGTCGGCCTGGCGGACCGCGCCCACGAATGGCCGGCGGCGCTGTCCGGTGGTCAGAAGCAACGAGTGGCCTTGGCCCGCGCGCTGATCCATCAACCGCGCCTGCTGTTGCTCGACGAACCGCTGGGCGCACTGGATGCCCTGACCCGTATTGAAATGCAGCAACTGATTGAACGGCTCTGGCAGACGCACGGTTTCACCGTGTTGCTGGTGACCCACGACGTCAGTGAGGCGGTGGCGATTGCCGATCGGGTGATTCTGATTGAAGAGGGCGAAGTCGGCCTCGACCTGGCAGTGGAATTGCCGCGCCCTCGGGTTCGCGGCTCCCATCGGCTGGCGGCGCTGGAAACCGAAGTGCTTAACCGCGTGCTGTCGGTACCCGGCCAACCGCCGGAACCGGAACCTGTTTCACCCTTGCCCACGCAATTGCGCTGGGCTCAATAACTTAAAGATTCATCAACGACAGGAATCAACATCATGACTATCAAAGCCATCAACGTTCGTAACCAGTTCAAAGGCTCGATCAAGGAAATCGTGCTCGGCGACGTCCTCTCGGAAATCGACGTGCAGACTGCCTCCGGCATCGTCACTTCGGTGATTACCACTCGCTCGGTGAAAGAGCTGGAACTGGTGGTCGGCAGCGAAGTGATCGCGTTTGTGAAATCCACCGAGGTGTCGATCGCCAAGTTGTAAGTGCGTGCGCCAACAACAACCCCGGAGGGTGTGAGCCCTTCGGGGTTTTTTATGCGTGCAGTTGTAGTGATGGTGTATTCGAAGGCCGCGATCTTTTAAAGCGCTACGCGCTTGGGCAGGTACGGCGGCAAATACAGCCCGAGGTAGGCATCAAACACCCGCATCCCTTCTTCAGCCATGCGCGGCGTGATCTGCCCATGTTGCTGCACCGAGCGTGCATACACTCGATCCCCAAGCTCCATGGCCAGGGCAAACACATCGACGTCTGTTGGCAGCCTTGGCAGCTCGAAGTGATGGTCGAACAGTTTGTGCATCAGGTCGCCGAGTTCGATGTCGTGCTGACGGTCGGCCTGGGTGACTTCGGTCAGGCCGTGCTGGGCGAGGATCAACTGGCGGGCAGCGGCGTCTTCGTCGTAGATGTCGAGCATGCGTTGTTCCACCAGTCGCGACAAATCGCGCCAGCCGTTGAGGGCGTGGTGGTCGATGGGCGCTTGCAGGCAAGCACGGAACGCGGCGTGGACGTCGGCGGTCAGGGCTTCGAGCAGGGCCGGGACGCTGGCGAAAAAGTGGTAGACGGAGGAGGGCGGGATCTCTGCGCGTTCGGCGACACTGTAGATCGACAGGCTGGCCACGCCCTCGGCGGCCAGCAGCGTGCGGGCGGCATCGAGTATCGAATCGATCCGGGCCTGGCTGCGTGCGCGGGGTTTGCGTGGGGTGGCGAGTCGGGTCATTGAAGTCTCCTGCAGGGCAGCGGGCATTGTACGCAGAGCGCAGAGATGATCCATACCCCGTGGTGAGGGGGCTTGCCCCCGTTGGAGTGCGCAGCAGTCCCCAATCCAGCTAACGCGGTTTCCCTGATACAACGAGATTGCCTGTTTTTGGGCTGCTACGCAGCCCAACGGGGGCAAGCCCCCTCGCCACAATGTTTAGTGGTTGGCCATAAAAAAACGCCGCAGGCTGTAAGGCCGGCGGCGTTGTTTTTACGGCAACCGCTTACACGGTATGCAGGTACCAGTTGTACTCGAGGTCGGAGATGGAGTGTTCGAACTCCTCCAGCTCGCTCTCTTTGCAGGCGACGAAGATATCGATGTATTTCGGATCGATGTACTTGGCCATGACTTCGCTGTCGTCCAGCTCGCGCAGTGCATCGCGCAGGTTGTTCGGCAGGCTTTGCTCGTTCTGCTCGTAGCTGTTGCCTTCCACGGGCGCGCCCGGCTCGATCTTGTTGACCAGACCGTGGTGCACACCGGCCAGGACCGAGGCCATCAGCAGGTACGGGTTGGCATCGGCGCCCGCCACACGGTGTTCGATGCGCACGGCATCGGAGGAGCCGGTCGGTACGCGAATCGCCACGGTGCGGTTGTCCAGGCCCCAGCACGGCGAGTTCGGCACGTAGAACTGCGCGCCGAAACGACGGTAGGAGTTGACGTTCGGGCAGAGGAAAGCCATCTGCGCAGGCAGGGTCTCGAGCACACCGCCGATCGCGTGACGCAGTGCGGCGTTCTGCTCGGGATCCTCGCTGGCAAAAATGTTTTTGCCATCTTTATCAAGAATCGAGATGTGGACGTGCAGACCATTACCCGCCTGGCCTGGATACGGCTTGGCCATGAAGGTGGTGTCCATCTCATGGTCGTAGGCGATGTTTTTGATCAGACGCTTGAGCAGGACCGCGTAGTCGCAGGCCTTGATCGGGTCGGCCACGTGGTGCAGGTTCACTTCGAACTGCGCCGGGGCACTTTCCTTGACGATCGCATCGGCAGGGATGCCTTGCTCTTTCGCACCTTCCAGAATGTCCTGGAGGCAGTCGACGTATTCGTCGAGGTCGTCGATCAGGTAGACCTGGGTCGAATGCGGGCGTTTGCCGGAGATCGGCGAGCGTGGCGGTTGCGGGCGACCGTTCACGTTTTCCTGGTCGATCAGGTAGAACTCCAGTTCGAACGCGGCGCAGATGGTCAGCCCCATCTCATCGAACTTGGTCACCACTTGACGCAGGACTTCGCGCGGGTCGGCGAAGAAAGGTTCACCTTCGAGTTCGTGCATGGTCATTAACAGTTGCGCAGTCGGGCGCTTCTGCCAGGGCTCATTGCACAGGGTGTCGGGGATTGGATAGCAGATTCGGTCAGCATCGCCGATGTCCAGGCCCAGGCCGGTGCTTTCCACCGTCGAGCCATTGATATCCAGAGCAAATAGAGAGGCCGGCAGGTTGATGCCTTTCTCGTAAACCTTGTGGAGGCTGGTGCGTTCGATGCGCTTGCCGCGCACCACACCATTCATATCCGCAATCAGAAGGTCAACGTACAGAACCTCAGGATGTTCCTTAAGGAACGCGTTCGCTTCGTTAAGCTGAACGGCACGCGGGGGTACCGACATGATGCAACACCTTTGTTGTTAAAAATATCAATCATTGATCTTTTCAGATTCCAGTCAACCCGAACGGCATGCCGAAGTCAAGCGAGGCCTTTTTTGCCCTAAAAAAGCGCTCGCAAGGCTTTTTTGAGGCACTTTGGGGCGTATTTTTGTCTTCTGACGTCTTGGCGCCCGCGGGCTTGAGCGGGCCGTGTTGTATTTTTTACGGGGGTGTTGTGTAAAAAAATGAACAAGGCTAAGCTCGATTTAAACCCATAACAGCAATAATACCGGGGTGCTTCATGTCTCGCCTGCCGTTAATCGGCGTCACCGCCTGCTCAAAGCAGATCGGTCTGCATGCTTATCACATCAGTGGCGACAAATACGTACGCGCCGTGGCATCAGCTGCCAAAGGCCTGCCGTTGATTCTTCCATCCCTGGCAGATCAACTGGCGCCGTCCGATATTCTGGACGCTCTGGACGGCATTCTTTTTACAGGCTCTCCTTCTAATATAGAACCGTTTCACTACAACGGCCCGGCCAGCGCGCCAGGCACTGCTCATGATTCTGCACGCGATGCCACCACTCTCCCGCTGATCCGCGCCGCTGTCGAGGCTGGCGTTCCCGTGCTCGGTATCTGCCGCGGCTTCCAGGAAATGAATGTGGCGTTCGGTGGCAGCCTGCATCAGAAGGTCCACGAGGCCGGTCCCTTCATGGATCACCGTGAAGACGACAGCTTGTCGCTCGAAGGGCAGTACGCCCCCAGTCACCCGGTGCACGTCCAACCGGGTGGTGTACTTGCGGGGCTGGGCCTGGCGAGCGAGATTCAAGTCAACTCGATTCATGGTCAGGGCGTCGAGCGGCTGGCGCCGGGACTTCGTGTGGAAGCTGTGGCGCCCGATGGGCTGATCGAAGCGGTCTCTGTGATCGAAGGCAAGGCTTTTGCTTTAGGCGTGCAATGGCATCCCGAATGGCAGGTAAGCTTGAATCCTGACTACCTTGCGATTTTCCAGGCATTTGGCGATGCCTGCCGCAAGCGCGCACTACAACGCGACGCCGATGCGTCAAACAACGCCTGACTTATACAAGTCAGGAAACTCAAGCCTAAGAGGCATTTATGAGTAACAACCTCGACCAGCTCACCGATTGGTTGAAAGACCACAAGATCACAGAAGTCGAATGCATGATTGGCGACCTGACCGGCATCACCCGGGGCAAGATCTCGCCGACCAATAAGTTCATCGCCGAAAAAGGCATGCGCCTGCCCGAAAGCGTTCTGTTACAGACCGTGACCGGCGACTATGTCGAAGACGACATCTATTACGAACTGCTCGACCCGGCCGACATCGACATGGTCTGCCGCCCCGACCAGAACGCCGTGTTCCTGGTGCCCTGGGCCATCGAGCCCACTGCCATCGTGATCCACGACACCTACGACAAGCAGGGCAACCCGATCGAGCTGTCGCCGCGCAACGTGCTCAAGAAGGTACTGAAACTCTACGCCGACCACGGCTGGCAGCCGATCGTGGCGCCGGAGATGGAGTTCTACCTCACCAAGCGCAGCGATGACCCGGACTACCCGTTGCAACCGCCGATTGGCCGTTCCGGTCGTCCGGAAACCGGTCGCCAGTCGTTCTCCATTGAAGCGGCGAACGAATTCGACCCGTTGTTCGAAGACGTCTACGACTGGTGCGAATTGCAGGAGCTGGATCTCGACACGTTGATCCACGAGGACGGCACTGCGCAGATGGAAATCAACTTCCGTCACGGCGATGCCCTGTCCCTGGCCGACCAGATTCTGGTGTTCAAGCGCACCATGCGTGAGGCCGCCCTCAAGCACAACGTGGCGGCGACCTTCATGGCCAAGCCCATGACCGGCGAGCCGGGCAGTGCCATGCATTTGCACCAGAGCATCATCGACATCGAGACCGGCAAAAACGTCTTCTCCAATGAAGACGGGACCATGAGCCAACTGTTCCTCCATCACATCGGCGGTTTGCAGAAATTCATCCCTGAGTTGCTGCCTCTGTTCGCGCCCAACGTCAATTCGTTCCGCCGCTTCCTGCCGGATACCTCGGCACCGGTGAACGTGGAGTGGGGCGAAGAGAACCGCACTGTGGGCCTGCGGGTTCCGGATGCCGGGCCGCAGAACCGTCGGGTGGAAAACCGTCTGCCGGGTGCCGACGCCAACCCTTACCTGGCCATCGCCGCCAGCCTGTTGTGCGGCCTGATCGGCATGCTCGAAGGGCATAACCCGAGTGCCCCGGTGGTGGGGCGTGGTTACGAGCGGCGCAATCTGCGCCTGCCGTTAACCATCGAAGACGCGCTGGATCGCATGGAAAACAGCAAGACCATCGAAAAGTATCTGGGCAAGAAATTCATCACAGGCTACGTCGCGGTCAAGCGGGCCGAGCATGAAAACTTCAAGCGCGTGATCAGTTCGTGGGAGCGGGAGTTCCTGCTCTTCGCCGTCTGATGCGCCGGGCGCGACAAGGGGCGTGATTGCCCTCTGACGTCGCGCCGTCACTGCAATCCAAGGAGAATTCGCATGACCAGCAACAACCCGCAAACCCGTGCATGGCAAACCCTGAGCAATGATCACCACCTGGCCCCGTTCAGCGACTTCAAGCAGTTGAAGGAGAAAGGCCCGCGGATCATCACCAATGCCAAGGGTGTTTACCTCTGGGACAGCGAAGGCAACAAGATCCTCGACGGCATGGCCGGTCTGTGGTGCGTCGCGATCGGCTATGGTCGCGATGAACTGGCCGATGCCGCCGCCAAGCAAATGCGCGAACTGCCTTATTACAACCTGTTCTTCCAGACCGCTCACCCGCCGGTGCTGGAGCTGGCCAAGGTCATCGCTGAAATCGCGCCTGAAGGCATGAATCATGTGTTCTTCACCGGTTCCGGTTCCGAAGGCAACGACACCATGCTGCGGATGGTTCGCCACTACTGGGCGATCAAGGGCCAGCCGAAGAAGAAAGTCATCATCAGCCGCAAGAACGGCTATCACGGCTCCACCGTGGCCGGCGCGAGCCTGGGTGGCATGACGTACATGCACGAACAGGGCGATTTGCCGATCCCGGGCATCGTCCACATCGCCCAACCGTATTGGTTCGGTGAAGGCGGTGACATGACGCCACAAGAGTTCGGTATCTGGGCGGCCAATCAGCTGGAAGAGAAGATTCTGGAAATCGGCGTCGACAACGTCGGTGCCTTTATTGCCGAGCCGATCCAGGGTGCCGGCGGCGTGATCATTCCGCCAGACAGCTACTGGCCGCGCATCAAGGAAATCCTCGCCAAGTACGACATCCTGTTCGTGGCCGACGAGGTGATCTGCGGTTTCGGTCGTACCGGTGAGTGGTTCGGTACCGATTTCTACGACCTCAAGCCTCACATGATGACCATCGCCAAAGGCCTGACGTCCGGCTACATCCCGATGGGTGGCCTGATCGTGCACGACGATGTGGTCGAGGTGCTCAACGAAGGTGGTGATTTCAACCACGGTTTCACCTATTCCGGGCACCCGGTGGCCGCGGCGGTGGCGCTGGAAAACATCCGCATCCTGCGCGATGAGAAAATTGTCGAGCATGTGCGAGCAGAGACGGCACCTTATTTGCAGAAGCGTCTACGGGAACTGAACGATCACCCGTTGGTGGGGGAAGTGCGTGGGGTCGGTCTGTTGGGGGCTATCGAGCTGGTTCAGGACAAGGCCACTCGCAAGCGTTACGAAGGCAAGGGCGTCGGCATGATCTGCCGGCAGTTCTGCTTCGACAACGGCCTGATCATGCGTGCGGTCGGCGACACCATGATCATTGCTCCGCCACTGGTGATTACACCGGCTGAAATCGACGAGTTGGTGACCAAGGCGCGCAAGTGCCTGGACCTGACCCTGAGTGCGTTGCAGGGCTAAGTGCTAGGCTCTGAGCGAGGTGCAATGTCTGCACTTCGCTCAGTGCAAACAAAGGATGGGTCTTTCCTTGAAAGCCTGCCTTGGATCTTGCCAGACTAACGGTTGTTCGGATGCCCTGTAACAGGCTGCTGAGCACGTGGTTAAAAAGAAAAACTGGAGCATTACCCATGAAGGCATTAGGTATGAAGATAACTGGCAAGACCCTCCTCGCCATGTCCCTGATGGGCGTGATGGCGGGCGCCGTTCAGGCCGACGATAAAGTGCTGCACGTGTACAACTGGTCCGATTACATCGCACCGGACACCATCGCGAACTTCGAAAAAGAGTCCGGGATCAAGGTGGTGTACGACGTATTCGACAGCAACGAAACCCTGGAAGCCAAGTTGCTGGCAGGCAAGTCCGGTTACGACGTTGTCGTACCGTCGAACAACTTCCTCGCCAAGCAAATCAAGGCCGGTGTTTACCGGGAGCTGGACAAGTCCAAGCTGTCCAACTACGGCAACCTGAACAAATCACTGCTTAAAGCGGTTTCCGTCAGTGACCCGGACAACAAACACGCCTTCCCTTACATGTGGGGCTCGATCGGGATCGGTTACAACCCCGAGAAGGTCAAGGCAGCACTGGGCGTCGACACGATCGATTCCTGGGACACCCTGCTCAAGCCTGAAAACATTGCCAAGCTCAAGGGCTGCGGTGTGAGCTTCCTGGATTCGCCTACCGAAATGCTGCCGGTCGCCCTGCATTACCTGGGTCTGCCAACCGACAGCCAGAAGAAAGAAGACATCAAGAAAGCCGAGGAACTGTTCCTCAAGATTCGTCCTTCGATCACCTACTTCCACTCGTCCAAGTACATCTCGGACCTGGCCAACGGCAACATCTGCGTAGCCGTCGGCTATTCGGGTGACGTCCAGCAAGCCAAGTCCCGTGCTGCCGAAGCCGGTGACAAGGTGAAAGTCAGCTACGCCATTCCAAAAGAAGGCGCTGGCAGCTTCTACGACATGGTCGCAATCCCCAAGGATGCGGAAAACGTCGAGGGGGCCTACAAGTTCATGAACTACCTGCTGCAACCGAAAGTAATGGCTGACATCACTAACGCCGTGCGTTTCCCTAACGGTAATGCTGAAGCCACCCAGTATGTGAGCAAGGACATCACTTCGGATCCGGGCATCTATCCGACTCCTGAAGTACAAGCCAAGCTGTATGCGATCGCTGATTTGCCAGCCGCAACCCAGCGTGAACTGACCCGCAGCTGGACCAAGATCAAATCCGGTAAATAAGTAATAAACCTTGTAGCAGCTGCCGAAGGCTGCGTTGAGGTCCGAAGGACCTCCGCTTTTCGACAGCACAACTGCTTCGCAGTTGAACGCAGCCTGCGGCAGCTGCTACAGGATCTTCATAAAGTTTGCTGGAACGGTTTTTCGAGGGTAAGTTGCGCGCCGGTTTTGTTGTCAGGCAGCCATGGCTGTCATGTAACGCGGGGCAACTTGGGCCCAACTAATTTTAGAGGACCTCCACTTGCCTGTTTTTTCTTTTTTGCGCAATGCCCTGCTGGTCGGCGCCGGGCTGACGCTTGCCGTCAGTGCCCAGGCCACCGGCACGGTGCATATTTATAACTGGTCGGACTACATCGGTGAGACCACCCTGGCCGACTTTCAGAAAGACGCCGGTATCAAGCCGATTTACGACGTATTCGATTCCAACGAAACCCTGGAAGGCAAATTGCTGGCCGGGCGTACCGGTTACGACGTGGTCGTGCCGTCCAACCATTTCCTTGGCAAGCAGATCAAGGCCGGCGCTTTCCAGAAGCTCGACAAGTCTAAGCTAGGCAACTATTCCAACCTCGACCCGGTATTGCTCAAGCGCCTGGAGCAGAACGATCCGGGTAACCAATATGCCGTGCCGTATCTGTGGGGCACCAACGGCATCGGTTACAACGTCGACAAGATCAAGGCTGTGCTGGGCCTCGACAAGATCGATTCCTGGGATGTGGTGTTCGAGCCGCAGAACCTCAAGAAGCTGCACAGCTGCGGCGTCGCGTTCCTCGATTCCGCCGATGAAATGATGCCCACGGTCCTTAACTACATGGGCCTGAACGCCAACAGCACCAACCCCGAAGACTACAAGAAGGCCGAGGCCAAGTTGCTGGCGGTGCGGCCTTATGTGACGTACTTCCACTCATCAAAATACATCGCGGACCTGGCCAACGGCGATATCTGCATCGCGATCGGTTTTTCCGGCGACATGTTCCAGGCCAAAGCCCGCGCGGCTGAAGCCGGCAAAGGCATGAACATCGCCTACTCGATTCCAAAAGAGGGCGGCGCGCTCTGGTTCGACATGCTGGCGATCCCCAAGGATGCGGCCAACGTCAAGGAAGCCCACGCCTTCATCAACTATTTGCTCAAGCCTGAGGTGATCGCCAAGGTCAGCGATGCCGTGGGCTACGCCAACCCAAACCCCGGGTCGGACAAACTGATGGAACAATCCATACGCACTGACGCGTCGGTTTATCCGCCGCAAGCGGTCCTCGACAAGATGTACGTGTCCATCGAGTTACCGCCGAACATTCAACGTTTGATGACGCGCAGCTGGACCAAGGTCAAGTCGGGCAAATAGCGTCAAACTATCCAGGTTCGCCACATTGAGCGAACTGCAAATTCTGTTGGGAGTTTCGTAAATGGCAGTTGCCTCCGGCGCCTATAAGAAAGCCCTCGAGGGCGACCAATCACCTAAACAGGTGTTGGTCAAAATCGACCGGGTCACCAAAAAGTTCGACGAGACGATTGCCGTGGACGACGTGTCCCTGGAAATCAAGAAAGGCGAAATCTTCGCCTTGCTCGGCGGCTCGGGTTCGGGCAAATCCACCTTGCTGCGCATGCTCGCAGGTTTCGAACGGCCCACGGAGGGGCGCATTTTCCTCGATGGCGTAGACATCACTGACATGCCGCCGTACGAGCGGCCGATCAACATGATGTTCCAGTCCTACGCCTTGTTCCCGCACATGACCGTGGCGCAGAACATCGCTTTCGGCCTCAAGCAGGACAAGATCCCGACGGCCGAGGTCGATGCCCGCGTGGCCGAGATGCTCAAGCTGGTGCAGATGAGCGAGTACGCCAAGCGCAAACCGCATCAGTTGTCCGGTGGTCAGCGTCAGCGCGTGGCCCTGGCGCGTTCGTTGGCCAAGCGGCCGAAGCTGTTGTTGCTCGACGAACCGATGGGCGCGCTGGACAAGAAGCTGCGTTCGCAAATGCAGCTGGAACTGGTCGAGATCATCGAGCGCGTCGGCGTAACCTGCGTCATGGTGACCCACGACCAGGAAGAGGCCATGACCATGGCCGAGCGCATCGCGATCATGCACCTGGGCTGGATCGCCCAGATCGGCAGCCCGATCGACATCTACGAAACCCCGACCAGCCGCCTGGTCTGCGAATTCATCGGCAACGTCAACATCTTCGAAGGTGAAGTGGTGGACGACGCCGAGGGCCATGCACTGATCACCTGCAAGGATCTGGACCGCAACATTTACGTGGGTCACGGCATCAGCACCTCGGTGCAGGACAAGTCCGTTACCTATGCGATCCGTCCGGAAAAACTGCTGGTGACGGCCGAAATGCCGACCTGCGAACACAACTGGTCCAGCGGCAAGGTGCACGACATCGCCTACCTCGGCGGCCATTCGGTGTTCTACGTCGAACTGCCGAGCGGCAAGCTGGTGCAGTCCTTCGTCGCCAACGCCGAGCGCCGTGGCCAGCGCCCGACCTGGGGTGACCAGGTTTACGTGTGGTGGGAAGACGACAGCGGCGTGGTACTTCGCTCATGAACATGCGCAAACTCAAACGCCGGCTCAATCGAATACTTCCCGGTGGCCGTCAGCTGGTCATCGGGGTTCCGTTCATCTGGCTGTTCATGTTCTTCATGCTGCCGTTCTTCATCGTCCTGAAGATCAGCTTCGCTGAAGCCGACGTGGCCATTCCGCCGTACACCGAGATCTACACCTTCGTTGACCAGAAACTGCAGGTGCTGCTCAACCTGGCCAACTACGCGATGCTGGGCGATGACGAGTTGTACATCGCCGCTTACCTAGGCTCGCTGAAGATGGCGCTGTTCAGCACCATCCTCTGCCTGCTGATCGGCTACCCGATGGCCTATGGCATTGCCACCGCCCGCAAAGAGCTGCAAACGGTGCTGGTGCTGCTGATCATGATGCCGACCTGGACCGCGATCCTGATCCGCGTGTACGCGTGGATGGGCATCCTCAGCAACAACGGGCTGCTCAATGGTTTTCTGATGAGCATGGGCTGGATCGACGAACCGCTGCAGATCCTCAATACCAACCTGGCGGTTTACATCGGGGTGGTTTACTCCTATCTGCCGTTCATGATCCTGCCGCTCTACGCCAACCTGGTGAAACACGATCACAGCCTGCTGGAAGCCGCATCGGACCTCGGTTCGAGCAACTTCAACAGCTTCTGGAAGATCACCGTGCCGCTGTCGAAAAACGGCATTATCGCAGGCTGCATGCTGGTGTTCATCCCGGTGGTGGGGGAGTTCGTGATCCCGGAACTGCTCGGCGGTCCGGAAACCCTGATGATCGGTAAAGTGCTCTGGCAAGAGTTCTTCAACAACCGCGACTGGCCGGTGGCGTCTGCCCTGGCGGTGGTGATGCTGGCAATCCTGATTGTGCCGATCATCCTGTTCAACCGTAGTCAGGCCAAGGAAATGGAGGGTAAAGAATGAAGCGCTTCCGTTTCTCGAACCTGATGCTGGTGCTGGGTCTGCTGTTCATCTACGCGCCGATGCTGATCCTGGTGATCTACTCGTTCAACGCCTCGAAACTGGTGACGGTGTGGGGCGGCTGGTCGGTCAAGTGGTACGTCGGCCTGCTCGACAACACGCAACTGATGGGCTCGGTGGTGCGCTCGCTGGAAATCGCTTGCTACACGGCGATAGCGGCGGTGGCATTGGGGACGCTGGCGGCGTTCGTGCTGACCCGCATCACCCGCTTCAAGGGCCGCACACTGTTTGGCGGCCTGGTCACCGCACCGCTGGTGATGCCGGAAGTGATCACCGGTCTGTCGCTGTTGCTGCTGTTCGTGGCCATGGCACAGATGATCGGCTGGCCGCAGGAGCGCGGCATCGTCACCATCTGGATCGCTCACACCACATTCTGTGCAGCGTATGTGGCGGTGGTGGTGTCGGCGCGCTTGCGAGAATTGGATTTGTCGATCGAAGAAGCCGCCATGGACCTCGGTGCGCGGCCATGGAAGGTGTTCTTCCTGATCACCATCCCGATGATCGCGCCGTCACTGGCGGCCGGCGGCATGATGTCGTTTGCCTTGTCGCTGGATGATTTGGTGTTGGCGAGCTTCGTGTCCGGGCCAGGCTCCACGACCCTGCCGATGGAAGTGTTCTCGGCGGTGCGCCTGGGCGTGAAGCCTGAGATCAATGCTGTGGCCAGCCTGATTCTGCTGGCGGTGTCGCTGGTGACCTTCCTGGTCTGGTTCTTCAGCCGTCGCGCCGAAGAAAGCCGCAAGCGTGCGATCCAGCAAGCCATCGAGGAAGCCGCTGCCGACTCCTGGAAACAACCGGACGTACGTCGGGCGCAGGCACCGGAAGCGGCGTAGGCTTTGCCCGGTTGGCTACGGAGTCATGGCCAACCGGGATTTAATGTGGGGGCGGGCTTGCTCGCGAAGACGGATTGACATTCAACATCCTTGTTGATTGTGATACCGCTTCGCGAGCAAGCCCGCTCCCACAGTTGTTTTAGGCAACCCAAGGTGATTGGCGGATGACCTCGACGAAATTCATTGGTTTGAACCCTGGTTGCTGATCCGCCAGGACATCGGTCTTCACGTTGCCGAACGTGGTCTGAGGGCGATGACGCAAGCCATCGGCAAAGGCGCAGATGATGCACTCCTTGAATCCTTCCCCCCGTGGATGCGCATGCACCACCGCTTCACGCTGCGCCGTCGAAAACGCCGCATAGTCGATGCCCAACACATCCATCTCAACCCCAGCGGTCACCAGCGCCACGGTCGGGCGCAGGTGTTGCGGTACACCCGGTGTGGTGTGCAGGGCAATCGACAACCACACTTGTTCGACATCGTCGTCAGACAAACCATAGGGTTTGAGGAAGGCTCTGGCAGCGTTGGCACTGTCGACTTCGAAACGTTCGTCATCGCTGCGATGTCCTTCCACCAGGCCCAAATCATGAAACATCGCACCGACGTACAGCAGCTCCGGGTCGTAGGCCAACTGCTTGCGCTCACCACTCAGGGCACCGAACAGAAATACCCGGCGTGAGTGGTGATACAGCAGGTCGGACTCTGTGTCGCGAATATATTCAGTGGTGGTCTTGGCTAACGCGCTGTCGGGGATCTTGATGCCGGCGATGCTGCTGCTCATGGTGCTGTCCTCATGGCGAACGCCGTGGCGGCGCTGATGGGTTTAGTCTGTCTGCGCACCAGACACCGGACAATCGATCCATGGCCGCGATCCCGGCCAATCAGCCTACATATCGTGCCAAGCCTCGCTTGTCGGGCACGAATTGGCTAGGGTTGGCGCAGGTTCCCCGAAAGAATGCAGTCCTGTAGCAGCTGACATCCAGCCCAGTGCCATAAAAGGCGTTTCATGCCATGCACAAAACCGTCGCCATTGTCGTATTCCCAGGCGTCCAGTCGCTGGACGTCACTGGTCCCATGGATGTGTTTTCCGAGGCCAATCGTTTCCTGGCACAGGAAGATCACTATCGGCTGGAGGTGATCGGTGTCGAGCGCGGTGTGATGGCGTGCTCCAACGGGTTGTCGCTCAATGCCCATCGGCATTTCAGTGAAGCGCTGGAAGCGTATGACCTGCTATTGGTGGCGGGCGGCCCGCAGTTGCCGTTCCTGAATTTTGGCGCGGTGTTCGATGCCTGGTTGCGCGATGCGTGTGCGCGTGCGCAACGTTTCGGCTCGATTTGCAACGGTGCCTTCATGCTCGCCCGGGCCGGGTTGCTTGATGGGCGAACAGTCACCACCCATTGGAGCGACGCCGCGGCGCTGGCGCAGTTGTGTCCGTCGACTCGGGTCGAGGCTGATCGCTTGTACGTGCAGGACGGCGAGCTTTACACCTCGGCCGGGGTCACCGCGGGGATTGATCTGTCGCTGTATCTGCTGGCTCGGGATCATGGAGCGGACGTGGCACTCAGCGTGGCCAAGCGGTTGGTGGTGTTCACTCAGCGTTCGGGTGGGCAATCGCAGTTCAGCCCGTTCCTCACCCCCCACGTCGAACCGACTTCGGCGGTGGCGCTGGTCCAGTTCTACGTGTTGGCCAACCTCAATGGCGACCTGACCATTGCTGACCTGGCCAACGCCGCCAACATGAGCACACGCAACTTTTCCAGAGTGTTTGCCAGGGAGGCCAAAATCACCCCGGCGGAATTCGTCGAACAGGCGAGGGTGGACGCGGCGCGAGTGATGCTCGAAAGCACCAGTGCGCCGCTGAAAACCGTGGCGTACCAGTGCGGCTTTCGCGATGCCCAGCACATGCGCAGCGTGTTCAACCGCAGGCTGGGGGTGACGCCGCAGCAGTTCAGGTTGAATTTTTCGGTGATGGTTTAGCGGCAATTTGTGTTGCCTGTGAGGGCCTCTTCGCGAGCAAGCCCGCTCCCACATTGGACCGTGGCTGTTTGGGCAACTCGATCAACTGTGGGAGCGGGCTTGCTCGCGAAGAGGTCAGCCCGGCCAACAAATATTCCGACCTATTGTGCAGCCCGCGCCGGCAACAGCCTCAACGTGCTGCGAGTGTTGGCCGTCACTTCTTCCTCATTGAAATTCGCCTGGTAATAAACCCCTTCGATGTACGACTCGGCCTGGTCGGCATAGTGGCTGTCGAACGGCACGCCGCTCTGACCCACCGGGTTGATGGTCAGGCTGTGGGCCGGGTCGGCGAAGTCGATCAGTCGCCGGGTCGACGGGCCGTAGGTCACGGGCCACGGCGCCGGGCCGATCTTGGCCGAAAGGTTGTTCGGCACTTCGTGGGTGCCGGGTGCCGCGAACGGGCCAACGTTGAAAATCTGGTCCAGGGGCTTTTGCATCCCCAGCGGATGGCCATGGGTCAGGGTGTGCGCCTTGCCCCACTGCCATTGCGCGAAATCGGCGCCAAGGGTGGTTTTGAGGTGGGCCATGCTCGCTTGCCAGGCCACCTTGACCGTATCGGCGCGGGTTTCCTTGCCGGGAGTGTTGCGGTTGTCCCACCACGGCGAATCGGCGGAGGCCGCCAGACGCGGTAGCGCGGCATCGATCACCCGGGTCGGGAGCAGCGTTTCGAAGAAGTCATTGCCCAGTTCATCGCGCAGCGCCGCGTCGGCGAGGTTGAACAGGAACTGGTTGAACAGGGTGGCGCTGATGGAGTCGAGTGGGTAATCGCCGCACCACTGCGCCAGTTGCTCCACCAGTTTGAGTTCGGCCGGATCGCTCACCACTTCACGCAGTACCGGCAGCAAAGGCGCCAGCAAGCGTGGGCCGTAGGCCGTGGTGGTGCCCAGTTGCAGCTTCTGGTTGGCCGCGTTGTCCCACTTCACGTTCTTGTCGCTGAGCTGGCGATTGAGCTGCTGCCCGCGATCGGCCAGGTTGTAGTAGCCGGGAATCTCCATGCCGGTCGGCGACACGGGTTGGAAGTTGGCCGAGACGATGTAGCCCCGCGCCGGGTTCTCTTCCTGCGGGTTGGCACTGAACGGGTAAAAACCGTCCTTGTCCGCCTGAGGGGTGCTGCCATCGAGGATGAAACCGGGCTTCACCCCGGCCGGACGCTTGGGCAGCAGCGCCGAGGCCCACCAGCCGATGTCGCCCTTGGCGTTGGCGTAGACGATGTTCAACCCTGGAGCCTGAACCTTGGCTGCTGCGGCGCGGGCCTTGGCCAGGGTGTCAGCCCGGTTGAGCTGGTAGAAGCCGTCAAGGATCGGATTCGGGGTTTCGAGGAACGCCCACCACATGGCAACCGGCGTCTTGCCGGCGGCAGTGCCGAGCGCATCGTTGACGATCGGGCCATGGGGCGACTGGCGCAGCGTCAATGTGACCGGTGACTGACCTTTCACTGCGATCTGTTGTTCGGTGGTGACCATGTCCACCCACTTGCCGCGATACCAGACCTGGTTCGGGTTGTCCGGGTTGACCTTCTCGGCGATCAGGTCCAGATCGTCGTTCTGGAACATCGTCAGGCTCCAGCCGAAGTCCAGGTTGTGGCCGAGAAATGCAAACGGCACCAGCGCCTGATGGTAGCCATACAGCTCGAAGCCTGGCGCCGACAGGTGCGCCTCGTACCACACTGACGGCACCGAGAAGCGTATGTGCGGGTCACCGGCAAGCAGCGGCTTGCCGCTTTTGCTGCGGTTGCCGGAAATCACCCAGGCGTTGCTGCCTTCGAATTGCGGCAGGCCGTGGTCGGCCAGCGCCTGTTCACTCAGGCGGGCGAGGGCGTTCAGATCCTTCCAGTCACTGGCGGCGAGTGTCGGCGCAGGGTTGGCGTGACCTTTGACCAGCACGCCCTTGGGCTGCCAGTCGAGATCGAAGATGTTCAGGTACTCGCTGCCCAGTTGGTCGCGCACGTAAGTCAGCAGGGGTTCGGTGCGAAACGCTGCGGCAAAGCTGTAGGCCATGTAGCCGGCGATGCTGATGCTGTCTTCGGCGGTGAAAGGGCGCTTGGGGATCCCCAGTACATCGAACTCTACTGGCGCGGCGTGGCTGTCCTGATATTGATTGATACCGTCGAGATAGGCTTGCAGGGCCTTCCACGCCGGCGACTGACGATCCAGCGCGGCTACGTAACTGTCAGCACGTTCGCGGATGCGCAGGCTGCGAAACAGTTTGTCGGTGTCGAGCAGTTTCGGGCCGAGGACTTCGGCCAGCTCACCACGGGCCAGGCGCCGCATCGCTTCCATCTGGAACAGCCGGTCCTGGGCGTGCACGTAGCCGAGGGCGCGGTAGAGGTCGGTTTCGTTTTCGGCGCGGATATGCGGCACGCCGCGCTCGTCGTAGCGCACGGTCACCGAACCTTGCAGGTGTTGCAACGCCACCTGGCCCTGGCGCGTCGGTTGTTTGCTGTACACATACCAGCCGCCCCCGGCGACGAGTACGACGATCAGCAAGGCAAGTACGGTCAGGACGCGTTTCATGGTGACTCCTTGTTCTTTCGGGGGTTGCCACCCGTGCGGGCTGCAAACGTGTAGCACAGACCTCCTGTGCCGGGCATCGCGGTCCTGGAAAAGTCAGGAATGCCTTACTTCGCCTCTGCGGGCCACGGGCAGTAGCAACCCACCGCCAGCGTGTGGGTGGCGTTCACCGCCCTGCCTGCGTTCAGTGCTTGCAGAATGGGCTCGATAAAACTGTTGCTCGAATTGCAGGTCAGGCCTTCGCTGTACGGACCGAAATACGCCAACTGGCCGTTGCGGTCCCAGATCGCTACCGCCGGGCTGGCAGGGATCTGTTCGGAGCCAGGCAGGACCGTGAGGGTTTTCAGGCGGCTCAAGGTGCCGGGCAACTGACCGTGGCTGCCGGGCTTTTGTACCGTATAGAACTCGACGCCCTGCGGTACATATTGCTCAACCAGTTCGCTCAGGTGTTGTTGGTTGCCGACATTGCACGGGCAGGCCGGGTCCCAGAAGTGCACCAGGCGAATGGCCCCGGGGCCGGCGAGTTCGTCGGGCAGGCGCAACGGGTCGCCGGAGAACACGGCGGTGTGCGAACTGAAGGCTCGCAGGTAGCGTCCCTGAAACCAGTCGTAAGCGGCCCACATTACACTGGCACACACAAGGGCGAGCAGGCTGGCAAGCAGTGTGGTGCGATAGGCCGGGCGCATGGGTTTCAATCCTCGAAGGTCGGCTAGCTTGCCATGCTTGCCGCGACAGATGAATATCACAGGCCCATAAAGTCTGTTTCGCGCTCTGGAATAGCCCATGTCTGCCACTTTCGACCCCGATCATTTGCGTGCCAGCCTGCGGCCATTGGCCGAGTGGCAGCCGCTGTCGACGGAGGCCATGGCCTATCAGCGTTTTTACGGGCTGGATTTTCCACAGCGGCCCCTGCGCCGTGGCTTGGGGCGTTTCGAGATCGATGGCTATGAAGTGGTCAGCCAGCTCTGGTGGCCCGAGCGGGCGAAGGCGACGCTGTTTCTATTTCACGGCTTCTACGATCACACCGGGCTCTACCGGCATGTGATCGAGTGGGCGCTGGACCAGGGGTTTGCGGTAATCGCCTGTGACCTGCCGGGGCATGGCTTGTCCAGTGGCGAACGGGCGAGTATCAAGGACTTCGCCGAGTACCAGAACGCCCTGCAAGGCCTGCTGGCCGAGGCGCAGTCGTTGGGCCTTCCGCAGCCCTGGCACTTGTGCGGACAAAGCACCGGCGGGGCGATTGTGATCGACCATGTACTCAATCAAGGTGCGAGCAGCCCGGCCCAGGGGCAAGTGATTCTGCTGTCGCCCTTGGTGCGGCCGCGAGCCTGGGGTTGGTCGCGGCTCAGTTATTACCTGCTCAAGCCGTTTGTCAAAGGCATCGCCCGGCGCTTCAGCGAGAATTCCAACGACCCTGACTTCCTCGCGTTCCTGCAAGCCGATCCGCTGCAGCCGCTACGCCTGCCGACGGCCTGGGTCGGTGCGCTGGGACGGTGGATCAAGCGTATCGAAGCGGCACCGAGCAGCCCGCGGCGGCCGCTGATCGTGCAGGGGCAGGCGGACATGACCGTGGATTGGGAGCACAACCTTGAAGTGTTACGAGGCAAGTTCGATCGGCCCCAGGTGTTGATGCTGCCTGAGGCGCGGCATCATCTGGCGAATGAGTCGCCGGGGTTGCGGCAGGAGTATTTCGGGTTTTTGACCAAGCGGATGAGTCGTCAGAATCGATAAGGCTGCGATCTTTTTCGGCGCGATACTTATTTCAAGGCTGCAGGCTCGACGTGCTTTGCCCCACCGCCAACCCCGCCCGAATCGCCGCCAATGCCGCTTGGTAATAAGCCTTGCCTTCAGAGGACTCGGCAAAGGTCGAAAACTCTTCCAGTTCGTCATCCGACAGGTCGCGATAGACATACAGCAGCGTGTTGTTCAGGTCGGCGCCGATCTGCTCCATCAGGCGCTGGCGCTGACCGTTCAACATGCCCTGAGCCTGGCCGCCGCCGAGCAGGCCGGGGATCATCGAACTCAGGCTGTCGGCCGCCACGCCTGCGATCGCCAGGCTGACTTCAGCGCCGGCCTCGCGGGCGGGCAGGGCCTGGGCCAGGTGGCCGATGATCAACTGACGGGTATCGCTGGCCTGCATTTTCGGCAAACCCTTGGCGTTTTTCGCCAATTGATCGCGACGGGTCGCCATCAGTTCGGCGGCGACGATTTTCTTGCCTAAGGGAGATTGAAAGAAAGTCAGCGCAGGTTTCGGATCGGCGAGTTTTTTGCGCAGTTGCGCTTCGGCGCGCTGGTCCACGGCCTTGGGGGCGAACCGCTGATTGCTGTTGTTGACCAGGGCCTGGAACACCGCCGGCGGCAAGCTGTTCTGATAACGCTGCTGAGCGGCCGAGAGGGCATCGTTGAAATGCGCGCGTTGTTCTGGCCAACCGGCGACCTTGTACAACTGGTCGTGGCCGTCCGCCCAGGCGGGCAAAACGCAGAACATCAACAGTGAGAAAAGCAAGCGACGCATAGGGACTCCTGTCAGCAGGCGACTATTCTCCGTGCGGCATTCGTACTTGTCGAGAATTCGTATCAGGTTGAGTACCTTATCCGACCAATCCTCCGCTGCGTGGCTCTGTCGGATTTGCGGGCACAGGAATACTATGCGCGCCATGCACATACCCTCTGATCACCCACTGCTGTTACGTATCGTCGACGACCTGGCCGAACACGGCTGGTCGCAGCAGAATATTTTCCTGCCCCTGGACCTGACCCGGGCGCTGGCGGCCGAGTGTCGCCAACGTGCCGCCGAGGGTGAGCTCGCCCCGGCCGCCGTGGGGCGCGGGGCGTTTTCGGAGATTCGCGAGGGCATTCGCGGCGACCATATCCAGTGGCTCGAACCCGGCCAGGCCGAGGCCTGCGACAGCTACCTGGGGTTGATGGACAGCCTGCGTGAAGCAATGAATCGCGGTTTGTTCCTGGGCCTGGAAGATTTCGAAAGCCATTTCGCCCTGTACCCGCCCGGTGCTTTCTACCTCAAGCATGTCGACCGTTTCCGAGACGACGACCGGCGCATGGTCTCGGCGGTGATCTACCTCAATGACGCCTGGCTGCCCGAGCATGGTGGTCAGTTGCGCATGTATCTGGACAAAGGCGTCGAACACGATGTGGTGCCCACCGGCGGATGCCTGGTGGTGTTTCTGTCGGGCGACGTTCCCCACGAAGTCCTGCCCGCAACCCGGGAACGTCTGTCGTTGACAGGCTGGTTCCGCCGTCGTGGTAACGAGCCGTTCTAATCATGCAAAAAATTCTGGTAAGCCGCTGCTTACTCGGTCACCGCGTCCGTTACGACGGCGGGGCCAGCGGGCCGTTCGATCTGCTGGAGCAGTGGATTGCCGAAGGCCGGGTGGTACCGTTGTGCCCGGAAGTCGCCGGCGGGTTGCCGACACCCAGGGCTGCAGCGGAAATTCCCGGCGGGCAGGGCGGTGAGGTGCTTGATGGCCTTGCATCGGTCATCACCACCGAGGGCGAGGACGTCAGTGCCGAGTTTCTTTCGGGTGCTTGGCAGGCGCTGGAACTGGTGCAACAGCACGGCATCCGGGTTGCCGTGCTCAAGGCCAACAGCCCGTCTTGCGGGAATCTGCTGACCTATGACGGGACATTCAGTGGCGTGAAGGTCAGCGGTGAGGGCGTGACCGCCGCGCTGCTCAAGCGCCATGGCGTGCAAGTCTTCAGCGAGCTGGAGTTGCCGCAAGCCGCACAGGCCCTGGCAACCCTGAAGTAACGGCCCACAGGGTGACTCATTCGCCCGAAATCAAGGTTTCGGCGCCACACCCGCATCCGCCCCAAACCACTTCTGCTCCAGCGCCTCCAGCCGGCCATCGGCCTTGATTCGCTGCAAGGCGTTTTCCAGGCTGGCATGGAACGCCGGGTTACCCTTCTGAAACGGAATCGCCAGGCTCACCGCCGGGGCGGCTTTCGGCTTTTCCTCGGTCAGCGACTGCACCAACAGGATTGATCGCGGTTGCTCTTCTTTCTGCGCGATCAATTGCGCGTTGGTGTGAATGTAAGGTTCGCTGAAGTCGAAACGATCCTTCAGGTCCGGGGTCAGTGCTATGTGATTGATGGCAACGTCGTATTTGCCGCTTTCGACGCCGGTCAACAGGTCGTCGGAATCGGTGACGACGAAGTCGGCCCGTACATCCAGCTCATTGGCCAGCAATTGACCCAGCTCGACCTCGAACCCAGTCAATTTGCCGTCGTCCTTGAAATTGAAGGGCGGTGTATTAGCCTCAAGGGCAATGCGCAATTCGCCGCGGTCGTTTACATCGTCAATCAGTTCGGCATGAGCCAAAGGGCTCAAAAGGGGTAGCAGGCAGATCAGGCCAGGCAAAAAGCGCATGGTCACTCCTTTGAATTCATTTATCGCGACGCGCTGTTCAGGCTCGCTTTGCTATGGTTATGAGTGCCTTCGACAACGAATGGCCGTTAAGTTGTTCACGGCTGAGCGAATTTTACGGAAAAACTGGAGAAGAGAATGAAAAGCTTTATGTCACGAGCAGCATTGGCTGGTGTGCTGATGGGTGTTTCGGTGCTGGCCAGTGCCGCCACCCCGGCTCCGAAGGGGGCAGAAGTGTTCATCGTATCTCCTGAGGACGGAGCCACGGTCGCGCAAACCTTTACCGTGAATTTCGGCGTCAAGGAAATCGCGCTGGCACCAGCAGGCGATGTCACCAAAAATACTGGCCATCACCATTTGCTGATCGATGTCGACAAACTACCAGCCGCCGGTGCTCCGATTCCAAACGATGCCAATCATATGCACTTCGGCAAAGCTCAGACTCACGCTGAAATCAAACTGGCTCCGGGTAAGCACACCTTGCAGCTCGAACTGGGCGACAGCGGTCACATGCCGTTCGATCCGCCGATCGTGTCGAAGAAAATCACCGTGACGGTGAAGTAACTTTTCCGCAGCCATGAAAAAGCGGCCATGAAAAAGCCGCTATGAAAAAGGGAGCTCCGAGGAGCTCCCTTTTTTGTCGCTCAAGTCGCGATCAGAACAGCACGCGGCAACGAATGGTGCCGTTGATGTGCTGCAGCTTCTCTTGCGCCATTTCCGAGTAATCGGCATCGACGTCGATCACGACGTAGCCGACTTTCTCGTTGGTCTGCAGGAACTGACCGGAAATGTTGATGCCGTTTTCGGCGAAGACCTTGTTGATCTCGCTCATCACACCCGGAATGTTCTCGTGGATGTGCAGCAGACGGTGCTTGCCAGGGTGAGCCGGCAGGGCCACTTCCGGGAAGTTCACGGACGATACCGACGTACCGTTGTCGCTGTACTTGACCAGTTTTTCTGCTACTTCCAGACCGATGTTGGCCTGTGCTTCAGCGGTAGAACCACCGATGTGCGGGGTCAGGATCACGTTGTCCAGGCCACGCAGCGGGCTTTCGAACTCTTCTTCGTTGGAGCGTGGCTCCACCGGGAATACGTCGATGGCCGCGCCGATCAGGTGCTTGTCCTTGATCGCGTCCGCCAGGGCGTCCAATTCGACCACGGTGCCGCGCGCGGCATTGATCAGGATGCCGCCCTTCTTGATGGCGCGGATTTCCTTCTCGCCGATCATCCACTGGGTGGCAGCGGTTTCCGGAACGTGCAGGGTGACGATGTCGGACATGCCCAACAGCTCGTGCAGGTTGCCGACCTGGGTGGCGTTGCCCAGTGGCAGCTTGGTCACGGTGTCGTAGAAGTAAACCTGCATGCCCAGACCTTCAGCCAGGACCGACAGTTGAGTACCGATCGAGCCGTAACCGACGATACCCAGCTTTTTGCCACGGATTTCGAAGGAGTTGGCTGCGCTTTTGATCCAGCCGCCACGGTGGCAGGAAGCGTTCTTCTCAGGGATGCCGCGCAGCAACAGGATCGCCTCGGCCAGCACCAGTTCCGCAACGGAGCGAGTGTTGGAGTACGGCGCGTTGAATACTGCGATACCGCGTTCGCGAGCCGCGTTGAGGTCGACCTGGTTGGTACCGATGCAGAAACAGCCGACAGCCACCAGTTTCTTCGCGTGATCGAAGATCTCTTCGGTCAATTGAGTGCGGGAGCGAATGCCGATGAAGTGAGCATCAGCGATCTTTTCCTTCAGCTGGGCGTCCGGCAGAGAACCTGTGAGGTACTCGATGCTGGTGTAGCCCGCCGCCTTGAGGACGTCGACAGCCGATTGGTGGACGCCTTCGAGAAGAAGGAACTTGATCTTGCTCTTATCGAGAGAAGTCTTGCTCATCTGCGTAAACCTGTGTCCCGGAGAAAAAATGGCAGGGAAGGGAGCAGCCAGAGCTGACCCGGACGGCAGGAAAGCCGTCGCCGCAGAACAGCCTTTGGGCACTATCCTGCGGGGTCGGTATGCTAGCATATGCGACCTGCTAACACTCATTCTGCGACGTGAAGCGTACTCAGGATGACCATGAATTGTTCGAGAGTTCTGTCGATGACCAATCCTGCGCTGATTGATGAGCTGAAGACCCTGGTTGAGCCTGGCAAGGTCCTGACCGACGCCGACTCCCTGAACGCTTACGGCAAGGATTGGACCAAACATTTCGCCCCGGCCCCGACGGCCATTGTGTTTCCCAAGACTATTGAGCAGGTCCAGGCCATTGTCCGTTGGGCCAATGAACACAGGGTTGCGCTGGTGCCATCCGGCGGTCGTACCGGGCTTTCTGCCGCAGCAGTGGCGGCCAATGGCGAAGTGGTCGTGTCCTTCGACTACATGAACCAGATCCTCGATGTGAACCTGACCGATCGCACGGCCGTTTGTCAGCCGGGCGTGGTTACCGAACAATTACAGAACAAGGCTGAAGAGCACGGTTTGTACTATCCGGTGGACTTCGCTTCGGCAGGTTCCAGCCAGATTGGCGGCAATATCGGCACCAATGCCGGCGGGATCAAGGTGATTCGCTACGGCATGACCCGCAACTGGGTGGCCGGCATGAAAGTCGTCACCGGCAAGGGCGATCTGCTGGAGCTGAACAAAGACCTGATCAAGAACGCCACCGGCTACGACCTGCGTCAGCTGTTCATCGGCGCCGAAGGCACGCTGGGCTTTGTCGTCGAAGCCACCATGCGTCTGGACCGTGCGCCGAAAAACCTCACCGCGATGGTCCTCGGCACTGCCGATTTCGATTCGATCATGCCGGTATTGCACGCGTTCCAGGGCAAACTTGACCTGACAGCGTTCGAATTCTTCTCCGACAAAGCCCTGGCCAAGGTCATGGCGCGCGGCGATGTGCCGGCGCCGTTCGAATCCGACTGCCCGTTTTATGCGCTGCTGGAATTCGAAGCGACCACCGTCGATGTGGCCAACCACGCCCTGGAAACCTTCGAGCACTGCGTCGAGCAGGGCTGGGTGCTGGACGGCGTGATGAGCCAGAGCGATACCCAGTTGCAGAACCTCTGGAAGCTGCGCGAGTACATCTCCGAAACCATTTCCCACTGGACGCCGTACAAAAACGACATTTCGGTCACTGTGTCGAAAGTCCCAGCGTTCCTGAAGGAAATCGACGCGATCGTCGGCGAACACTACCCAGACTTCGAAATTGTCTGGTTCGGCCACATCGGCGACGGCAACCTGCACTTGAACATCCTCAAGCCGGATAACCTGAGCAAGGACGAGTTCTTCGCCAAATGCGCCACCGTCAACAAGTGGGTGTTCGAAACCGTCGAGAAGTACAACGGTTCGATTTCCGCCGAACATGGCGTGGGCATGACCAAGCGTGATTACTTGACCTACAGCCGCTCACCGGTTGAGATCGAGTACATGAAAGCCGTCAAAGCGGTGTTCGACCCGAATGGCATCATGAACCCGGGCAAGATTTTCGCTGTTTGATTCTTCGAACTTTAAGAGCACGAAGCAGGAGTCGGTCAATGAGCTATCAGCACCAGTATGTCGACGGAACGCGTATTCATTTCCCGCTGGGGAAAGTGGTGTGCATCGGCCGTAACTACGCCGAACACGCCAAGGAACTGGACAACCCGGTGCCCACCGAACCACTGCTGTTCATCAAGCCCGGCAGCTGCGTGGTGCCACTGGAAGGCAGCTTCAGCATTCCGACCGAGCGCGGTTCGGTGCATTACGAAGCAGAAATAGCGGTGCTGATCGGCAAGCCATTGTCGACCAAGCCGAGCCGCGAAGAAGTGCTGGATGCCATCTCCGGCTTCGCCCCGGCCCTGGACCTGACCCTGCGCGACAAGCAGGCCGAGCTTAAAGCCAAGGGCCTGCCGTGGGAAATCGCCAAGTGCTTCGACGGTGCGGCGGTGATTGCGCCATTCGTGGCCGGCAGCACGTTTGCTGATCTGACCGACATAGGCATCCGCCTGACCATCAATGACGAAGTCCGTCAGGATGGCAACAGCAAGGACATGCTCAATCCGATCGTGCCGATGATCCAGTACATGGCCGGCTGCTTCTCGCTGCAGGCCGGTGACGTGATCCTCACTGGCACGCCGGTGGGCGTTGGCCCGCTGAATGTCGGTGACGAACTGGTGCTCGAATTGCCGGGTGTCAGCCGCTTTACCAGTAGCGTTCTCTAAAAAGCAAAAGATCGCAGCCTGCCGCAGGCTGCGATCTTTTGATCTTGACTGCCCACACAGGGCAATCCGGCCATTTCCCGTTTTTTTCACATTTTGTCTGGATAATTCCGGGGCTTATGGCATCTGAGCCTGTCCCAATGTGCTATTACCCATAGCCTGAATTTCTGGAACGCATCCCTGAATGGCCATCGAATCGCTGCCCAAGCTGAAAACTGCCCGCCGCTCGCGCTTTGTCATGCGTTGGTATTCCTGGCTTTTACTGGTGGCGGTCGCTGCTTATGGCCTTGCGTTTGCGATGCATTGGGATGATCGCGGTGTGCTCTGGGTGAAGGAACGCTTCGAAAGCCCTGCCGAACGCAAAGAGAGTGTTTGGCTACCGGACTATCGGGCGGTGATCGACGCCAAACTGCTGCCGGGCATGGAGAAGGACGAAGCGTCGGACGTGTCTTACGACCCGCAGACCAAAACCCTGTTCTCCGTGATGGGCAAGAACCCGTTCCTGGTCGAGCTGACGTTGCAGGGCGACGTGTTGCGCAAAATGCCGCTGGTGGGTTGGAGCAACCCGGAAGGGGTGACGGTAATGGGCAATGGTTTGCTGGCGATTACCGATGAGCGCCAACACCTGCTCTCGATCGTCAAGGTCGATGCCGATACGCGCGAGCTGAACATCGCCAATTTCCCGAAATACGATCTTGGTCCCTCGAAAAACCAGAATAAAGGCTTCGAAGCCGTCGTCTGGGATGCCCGTCGCCAGCAACTGCTGCTGGGTGAAGAGCGTCCACCAGCGCTGTTCAGCTGGAAAAGCGATGGCAGCCAGATCCTCAAGGGTGACAAGCAAAAACTTTCCAGCGACGCACTGGATGTCCGTAACCTGTCGGCCCTGGCCATCGATCCGCGCACCGGCCACACCCTGGTGCTGTCCGCCGACTCTCACTTGTTGCTGGAACTGGACGAGAAGGGTGAGCAAGTCAGTTTCATGACCTTGCTCGGAGGGTTCAATGGTCTGAAGAAAACCATTCCCCGTGCCGAAGGCGTCACCATGGACGAAGCAGGCACGCTGTACATGGTGAGCGAGCCGAACCTGTTCTACCGCTTCGAAAAGCAACAGGTTCGGTAGTTGCGGTAGAAGGTCGCGGGCCATTAGGGTTTTAATTCAGGCAGCCGTGGTGTTTCATCCGCCCGTCCTGTTTCCGAGTTTGCCTGAATGCGTCGACTTGTCCGCCCCAAACCCCTGATGCTGATCCTGTCGGTCATTGCGCTGATCGTGCTGATTGCTGTCGGTCAGTACCAGCGCCTGTTCGAGCGCAGCTGGTTCAATGTGCAGGCGCTATGGCAGCCGATGAATGCCCAATCCATTGGCCTGGACCAGTATCAGGTGGCGATCGAGGCGCGAGTCATTGACGGTCTGGACGACGATGTTTCAGCGCTGACCTTCGATCCCGTGCGCAAAAGTCTGTTCACGGTCTCTCACAAAAACGCCGAGCTGATCGAGTTGTCCCTGGAAGGCAAAATCCTGCGGCGTGTGGCGCTGGTCGGGTTCGGCGACCCGGAGGCAGTGGAGTTCATCAGCGCCGACACTTACGTGATCACCGATGAGCGCGAGCAACGGCTGATCAAGATTCATCTGCGCAAGGGCACGACGTTCCTCGATGCCGCGGACGCCGAGCAGATGACCCTCGGCGTGCACATGAGTGGCAACAAGGGTTTTGAAGGGTTGGCCTATGACTCGGTGGGCAAGCGCTTGTTCGTCGCCAAGGAGCGCGACCCGATGCTGATCTACGAAGTGCAGGGCTTTCCCCATTACAACCCGGAGAAATTCTACGCAGTGCATGTGGTGAACAATCCCAAGCGCGATGCCGGAATGTTCGTGCGAGACCTGTCGAGCCTGCAGTACAACGAGCGCAGCGGCCATTTGCTGGCGCTGTCCGATGAGTCGCGGTTGATTCTCGAGCTGGATGTGGACGGGCGACCGCTGAGCACCCTGTCACTGAGTAAGGGTCGTCAGGGATTGCACAAGCCAGAAGGCATTGCCATGGATGACGACGGCACCCTGTACCTCGTCAGCGAGCCGAACCTGTTCTATGTCTTCAAAAAACCGTCGCAACCCTGACCAACATCCCAAAACTAAATTGTAGGAGCGAGCAAGCTTCGCTCCTACAAATGGGTGTGGCATCAGGCCTTGAGGGTTTTCACGCCTTCGCTCGTGCCCAGCAGCAGCAAGTCCGCCGGGCGGGCCGCGAACAAACCGTTGGTGACCACGCCGACGATGGCGTTGATCTGTGCTTCCAGCTCCACCGGGTTGGTGATCTGCATGTTGTGCACGTCAAGGATGATGTTGCCGTTATCGGTCAGCACGCCTTCACGGTAAACCGGGTCGCCGCCCAGCTTCACCAGTTCGCGGGCCACGTGGCTGCGAGCCATCGGGATCACTTCCACCGGCAATGGGAACGCACCGAGCACCGGCACCAGCTTGCTGGCGTCGGCGATGCAGATGAAGGTCTTGGCCACGGCCGCCACGATCTTCTCGCGGGTCAGGGCTGCACCGCCGCCTTTGATCAGGTGCAGGTGCTCGTCGCTTTCATCGGCGCCGTCGACGTAGAACTCCAGATCGCTGACGGTATTGAGCTCATACACCGGAATGCCATGGCCCTTGAGGCGCGCGGCGGTGGCTTCGGAACTGGCCACTGCGCCGTCAAATGCGCCTTTGTGCTTGGCCAGGGCGTCGATGAAGCAATTGGCGGTAGAGCCGGTGCCGACCCCGACGATGCTCTTGTCATCGAGTTTCGGGAGGATGAAGTCGACGGCGGCCTGAGCCACTGCCTGTTTGAGTTGATCCTGGGTCATGCGGGCTCCGAGGTGCCGAAGAGGGGGACGAAAGGCCGGCATTATAGGCCTCGCGATGTGGAAGGTCATTGCCAGTGTGTCGAATGGAGACGAGGGGGGGGCTTGTCTGTGGCGAGGGAGCTTGCTCCCGCTCGGCTGCGCAGCAGTCGTAAAGCCTGCCAATGCAATGTGTTTGAAGAAACGGGTCGCTTGTTTTGGGGAGCGCTTCGCACTCCAGCGGGAGCAAGCTCCCTCGCCACAATGGCTAAAACCACCTGTTTAGTGTGGTCGCACGCCCAAAAGCCGGGTTAGACTCCTTGGCCCTGCCCAACCCGTTCAGTGATGCTTTCCGATGCTCGAACAGTACGTCAAAAAGATCCTCACCTCGCGCGTTTATGACGTTGCCGTAGAAACCCCATTGCAGACTGCTCGCCAGCTCTCCGAGCGGCTGGGCAACGAGATTTGGCTCAAGCGTGAAGACTTGCAGCCGGTGTTCTCGTTCAAGATTCGCGGCGCTTACAACAAGCTGACGCAACTGAGCGATGAAGAGCGAGCGCGTGGCGTGGTCACCGCTTCGGCGGGCAACCATGCGCAAGGCCTGGCCCTGGCAGCCAAAGTGCTGGGCGTGAAAGCGACCATCGTGATGCCCAAGACCACCCCGGAGATCAAGGTCGAAGGCGTGCGTTCGCGCGGCGGCAAAGTGGTACTGCACGGCGATTCGTTCCCGGAAGCCCTGGCCTACTCGCTGAAACTGGTCGACGAAAAAGGCTACGTCTACATTCACCCCTACGACGATCCCCACACCATTGCCGGGCAGGGCACGGTGGCCATGGAGATTCTGCGCCAGCACCCGGGGCGCCTGGATGCGATCTTCGTTCCGGTGGGCGGCGGCGGATTGATCGCCGGGATTGCGGCGTACGTGAAATACCTGCGTCCGGACATCAAGATCATCGGTGTCGAACCGGATGATTCCAACTGCCTGCAAGCCGCCATGGCGGCCGGCGAGCGCGTGGTGTTGCCGACCGTGGGCCTGTTTGCCGATGGCGTCGCGGTGGCGCAGATCGGCCAGCACACCTTCGATATCTGCAAAGACTACGTTGATGAAGTGATCACCGTCAGCACCGATGAAATCTGTGCGGCGATCAAGGATATCTACGACGATACCCGCTCGATCACTGAACCTGCCGGCGCCTTGGGCGTCGCCGGGATCAAGAAGTACGTCGAGCAACGTGGCGTCACCGGCCACACCTTCGTGGCCATTGATTCCGGCGCCAACGTCAATTTCGACCGCCTGCGACACGTCGCCGAGCGTGCCGAACTGGGCGAGGGCCGCGAAGCCATCATCGCCGTGACCATCCCCGAGAAACCGGGCAGTTTCAAGGCGTTCTGCGAAGCCATCGGCAAGCGCCAGATCACCGAATTCAACTACCGCTACAACACCGGCAGCGAAGCGCACATTTTTGTCGGCGTGCAGACCCATCCGGAAAACGACCCGCGCAGTGCGCTGCTCGCCAGCCTGACCGAGCAGGGTTTCCCGGTGCTCGACCTGACCGATAACGAACTGGCCAAGTTGCACATTCGCCACATGGTTGGCGGGCGTGCCGCCCAGGTGGTCGATGAGGTGGTGCTGCGCTTCGAGTTCCCGGAGCGTCCGGGTGCGTTGTTCAACTTCCTCAACAAGCTCGGTGGGCGCTGGAATATTTCGATGTTCCACTACCGCAACCACGGCGCGGCGGATGGCCGTGTGGTCGCGGGCCTGCAAGTGCCCCACGACGAGCGTCATCTGGTACCGGCGGCGCTGGAAGAAATCGGCTACCCGTACTGGGACGAAAGCGACAACCCGGCCTATCAGCTGTTTCTTGGCTGAGCGGCTACGCTGATGGGCAGCCTATAAGGAAATCGAACAATGGAAACGTTAATCGCCCTCAAAGTCGCGCATGGCGTGGCGACGGTGCTGCTGTTGATCAGCGCACTGGGGCTGGCAATCTGGGTCTGGCGCACTCGTCGTAACGGTGATACGACGGCGCCTGCGCGTACCTTGCAGCGACCGCAGGTGTTCATCTGGCTGTTGATGGGCCTGGCGCTGTTGAGCATGCCGTTCACCGGCTGGTGGATGGTGCATCTGGTGGGCTGGCCGTTGGGGCAGACCTGGTTGCTGGCGTCCAGTGTGCTGTACACCGTGGCGGTGCTGGGCTGGTTCTGGCTGCTGGTGCGGCTCAATCGGCTGCGCAAGGCGCCTTCGGCGGGCAATGGGAAGTTTACGTTGGCGTTGGCGTTGTTCAGTTTTGTCTGCTTGATCGCCATTGCGGGGTTGATGGGGGCCAAGCCGGTTTAAGGCTTGAAACCAGGGATGCCCCGAAAAGATCGCAGCCTTCGGCAGCTCCAGAGTTTGGCGTACACCTGTAGGAGCTGCCGAAGGCTGCGATCTTTTGATGTTCAATCGCGCAACGAAATTACCGGCCAGCCACGTTTCTCGGCCTCGGCCCGCAAGTTAGGGTCCGGATCGACCGCGATCGGATTCGTCACTTGCTCCAGCAACGCCAAGTCGTTCATCGAGTCGCTGTAGAAATAACTGTCTTCCAGGCTGTGGCCGGTTTCTTCCAGCCAACGATTCAACCGGGTCACCTTGCCTTCACGGAAGCACGGGATATCGGTGCTGCGCCCGCTGTAGCGGCCGTCGATCATTTCGCATTCGGTGGCGATCAGGGTTTCAACGCCTAAACGCGTGGCGATCGGCCCGGTCACAAAGCGGTTGGTGGCGGTGATGATGACCAGCTTGTCGCCGGCCTCACGGTGTTGGGCCAGCAGTTCGAGGCCTTTGGGCAGCACGAGCGGTTCGATGCAGTCGCGCATGTAATCCAGGTGCCATTGATCCAGTGTCGCCATTTCGGTGCGACCAAGGACTTCCAGGCAGAAGTTCAGGTAGGCGGCCTGATCCAGCTTGCCGGCCAGGTAGTCCTGATAGAACTCGTCGTTGCGTGCCTTGTAGGCGACGGCGTCGAGGAAACCGCGTTCGCACAGATAATCGCCCCAGGCGTGGTCACTGTCGCCGCCCAGAAGCGTGTTGTCCAAGTCGAATAAAGCCAGCCGCATTGCAGTTACTCGCTGAAAAGTCTGTAGAAAGGTCTCCAGAATACGGACTTTTCACAAGAGTGCACATAAGGTAGGTCGGCTCGTTGCTGCTTTCACAACCTTTGTGGAACAATGCGGCGACATGCGTTTGCGAGGTTGTTGCCGTGATCGACCCCGATGGTTTCCGCCCCAATGTCGGGATCATTCTGACGAATGATGCTGGCCAGGTGCTATGGGCTCGCCGAATCAATCAAGATGCCTGGCAGTTTCCACAGGGCGGGATCAACCCCCAGGAGACGCCGGAAGACGCCTTGTACCGCGAGTTGAACGAAGAAGTGGGCCTGGAGCGCGAAGATGTTGAAATTCTCGCCTGCACCCGGGGCTGGTTGCGTTATCGTTTGCCGCAACGTCTGGTCAGAACGCACAGCCAACCGCTGTGCATCGGCCAGAAACAGAAATGGTTTCTCCTGCGCCTGATCTCCAACGAGCAGCGGGTGCGGATGGATTTGACCGGTAAACCGGAGTTCGATGGCTGGCGCTGGGTCAGCTATTGGTATCCGTTGGGCCAGGTGGTGACATTCAAGCGCGAAGTGTATCGACGCGCTCTCAAAGAGCTTGCCCCGCGCCTTTTAGCGCGCGACTGACGACGGAGTTCGACCCCGAGCCATGCTCAATACGCTGCGCAAGATCGTCCAGGAAGTTAACTCCGCCAAGGATCTCAAGGCGGCGTTGGGGATTATTGTGTTGCGCGTCAAAGAGGCCATGGGCAGCCAGGTCTGCTCGGTCTACCTGCTTGATCCAGAGACCAACCGCTTCGTGCTGATGGCCACCGAGGGCTTGAACAAGCGCTCGATCGGCAAAGTCAGCATGGCACCCAACGAAGGTCTGGTCGGCCTGGTCGGCACGCGTGAAGAACCCCTGAACCTCGAAAACGCCGCGGATCACCCGCGCTACCGTTACTTCGCCGAGACCGGTGAAGAACGCTACGCGTCGTTCCTCGGGGCGCCGATCATTCACCACCGCCGCGTCGTCGGCGTGTTGGTCATTCAACAAAAGGAACGCCGCCAGTTCGATGAGGGTGAAGAAGCCTTCCTCGTGACCATGAGCGCGCAGCTCGCCGGCGTTATCGCCCACGCCGAGGCCACCGGTTCGATCCGTGGCCTGGGCCGTCAGGGCAAAGGCATTCAGGAAGCAAAGTTCGTCGGCGTACCGGGTTCGCCGGGCGCGGCGGTAGGCACCGCGGTCGTCATGCTGCCACCGGCCGATCTGGATGTGGTGCCGGACAAGACCATCACCGACATCGATGCAGAACTTGGGTTGTTCAAGACGGCCATCGAAGGCGTGCGCGCCGACATGCGTGCCTTGTCCGCCAAGCTGGCGACCCAGCTGCGGCCTGAAGAGCGGGCGCTGTTCGACGTCTACCTGATGATGCTCGATGATGCCTCGCTCGGCAGCGAAGTCACCACCGTGATCAAGACCGGTCAGTGGGCCCAGGGCGCATTGCGTCAGGTGGTTACCGATCACGTCAACCGTTTCGAACTAATGGACGACGCCTACCTGCGTGAGCGCGCCTCGGACGTCAAAGACCTCGGTCGCCGTTTGCTCGCCTACTTGCAGGAAGAGCGGCAGCAGACGCTGGTCTACCCCGACAACACCATTCTGGTCAGCGAAGAACTGACGCCGGCGATGCTCGGCGAGGTGCCGGAAGGCAAGCTGGTGGGCCTGGTGTCGGTACTTGGTTCCGGCAACTCCCACGTGGCGATCCTGGCGCGCGCCATGGGTATTCCGACGGTGATGGGCCTGGTCGACCTGCCGTACTCCAAGGTCGACGGCATCCAGATGATCGTCGACGGCTACCACGGCGAGGTCTACACCAACCCGAGTGACGTGCTGCGCAAGCAGTTCGCCGACGTGGTCGAGGAAGAGAAACAACTGGCCCTCGGGCTGGATGCATTGCGCGACCTGCCGTGCGTAACGGTCGATGGCCACCGCATGCCGCTGTGGGTCAACACCGGCCTGCTGGCGGACGTGGCGCGGGCGCAGAAGCGCGGTGCCGAGGGCGTGGGTCTGTACCGGACCGAAGTGCCGTTCATGATCAACCAGCGTTTCCCGAGTGAAAAGGAACAACTGGCGATCTATCGCGAGCAACTCGCCGCGTTCCATCCGCAACCAGTGACCATGCGCAGCCTGGACATTGGCGGTGACAAGGCGCTGTCGTACTTTCCGATCAAGGAAGACAACCCGTTCCTCGGCTGGCGCGGCATTCGCGTGACCCTCGACCACCCGGAAATCTTCCTGGTGCAGACCCGCGCAATGCTCAAGGCCAGCGAAGGCCTGAACAACCTACGCATTCTGTTGCCGATGATTTCCGGCACCCATGAACTGGAAGAAGCCTTGCACCTGATCCACCGGGCCTGGGGCGAAGTCCGCGACGAAGGCACCGACGTGCCGATGCCGCCGGTTGGCGTGATGATCGAGATTCCGGCGGCGGTGTACCAGACCAAGGAACTGGCGCGGCAAGTGGACTTCCTGTCGGTCGGCTCCAACGACCTGACCCAGTACCTGTTGGCCGTGGACCGAAACAACCCACGGGTGGCCGACCTCTACGACTACCTGCACCCGGCGGTGCTGCAAGCCCTGCAGAGCGTGGTGCGCGATGCGCATGCCGAAGGCAAACCGGTGAGTATCTGCGGCGAAATGGCCGGTGACCCGGCGGCGGCGGTGCTGTTGATGGCAATGGGCTTCGACAGCCTGTCGATGAACGCCACCAACTTGCCGAAAGTGAAGTGGATGCTGCGTCAGATCAACCTGAGTAAGGCCAAGGAGCTGCTGGCGGAGCTGATGACCATCGACAACCCGCAAGTTATCCACAGCTCACTGCAACTGGCGCTGAAGAACCTTGGGTTGGCGCGGATGATCAATCCGGCTTCGGTCAAGACCCTCTAGGTCCGCGGCGGCCCTTGTGGCGAGGGAGCTTGCTCCCGTTCGGCTGCGAAGCAGTCGTGATTCAGCCGATGCGATCTTTATGAAAGAACGCATCGGCCGGATCGGGAGCGCTTCGCGCTCCAGCGGGACGGTGCGGCGATCCGACAAGCTCCCTCGCCACAATTAATCGCCCGACTTCAAATCCTGATCTCTACCTCCCCCAAATGCCCCCCATACGGCCCGAAACTCCGCTCGACCATATGCCGCATCCCATTTGCCTGAACAATCAACGCCGTGCTCGCCCGCGTCCCATAAGCTTGGCTCTTGATAAACACGCTCGACAACAACGTCTCGGTGGCTTGCCCCACGCCAGTGTCCGGCAGCTCGGCAAGCGGCGCCGTCTGCGGATCGCTGAGCAAGGCCAATAGCGCCTGCGGCTGTGGATCGTCCAGTACTTCGCTCAGTGCTGCCTTGGCTTTGAGCACTTTTGGCCACGGTGTATCCAGCCCCGCGTTCGATAGCCCATAAACCCCAGGCTTGAGCCTGACCGCCTCGGTCTTCCGGGCATTGAAGTGCCACAACTCGTTGGCATTGCCGATTAGCAGGTTAAACCCGGCATATTCAGGCGAGCGTCGGACAACGTCGTTTAAATAGTCTTCAATCGGCATGTCGCCGATAAGAAATTGCGCCACCAGTTCGCCTCGAGACCTGGCGGCCGGCGGCTGAAGTGGATCGCGGATGTTGGTCAGCGCGGCGAAGCGCCCATGGGCGCCGACACCGAGCCACGTACCGCCGGCCTCAAGGTCACGACCGGCGTACACGTGCGCAGCTTGCGGCCATTGCGCCAAAGGCAGGCTGGGCCGGGCATAGAATTCGTCGCGGTTGGCCGCCACGATCAGCGGTTGGGCATGACCCGGCCGCCAGGCAAAGACAATCAGGCACATAAGGTGGTCCTTGTGTGTTTTTTGCTCACTCTACGCAGACATCGCTCATCGATCCATCGCCATCCGCAGTGGAGCCCGAGGCCATGCATCCGTTACCATGCCGCTCCTGTTTCGGGATGCTTGGGGATGTGGCCATGGAATTTCTGCTCTATCTGGCGCTGGGCGCCTGTGCGGGCGTGCTGGCCGGGCTGTTTGGGGTAGGCGGCGGGATTATCATCGTCCCGGTGCTGGTGTTCAGCTTCACCTTGCAGGGATTTGATGCGTCGATCCTGACGCATCTTGCAGTCGGCACTTCCCTGGCGACGATCATTTTTACGTCGGTCAATGCGGTTCGCGAGCATCATCGCCGTGGCGCCGTGCGTTGGCCGATTTTTGCCTGGATGACCCTCGGCATTCTGATCGGTGCCGGTTTCGGCGCGCTGACCGCCGAAGCGATCTCCGGGCCGAATCTGCAGAAGATCATCGGCGTATTCGCGTTGATCATCGCGGTTCAACTCGCTTTGGACTTCAAACCCAAGGCCAGCCGAGCGGTGCCTGGTAAAGTCGGCCTGACCGTGGCCGGCAGTGTGATTGGCTGGGCCTCGGCGATTTTCGGGATTGGCGGCGGTTCGTTGACCGTGCCATTCCTCACTTGGCGCAGCGTGCCGATGCAGCAAGCGGTGGCCACGTCGTCGGCCTGTGGCCTGCCCATCGCTTTGGCAAGTGCATTAAGTTTCATGATTCTGGGCTGGCACGATCCACTGCTGCCGGCCCATAGTCTCGGTTTTGTTTATTTGCCGGCGCTGCTGGGGATCGCTCTGACCAGCATGGTCTTCGCCCGTCTCGGTGCGCGATTGGCTCACAGGCTGTCGGCGCGTTTGCTGAAAAGACTGTTTGCCGCTTTGCTGTTTTGCGTCGGTTTGAGCTTCTTGCTCTGAGGCGTAACGCAATCCTGGCTTAATCCTGGCGTGACAGCGTCGCCCGGGAATTTTAAAGGTTTCAACTCTAACGAGGAGTCGCAATGCTGCCTTACCCGCAGATCGACCCGGTGGCCCTGGCCATCGGTCCGCTGAAAATCCACTGGTACGGCCTGATGTACCTGGTCGGCATCGGCGGCGCGTGGCTGCTGGCGTCCCGTCGGCTGAACCGCTTCGACCCGACCTGGACCAAGGAGAAACTCTCCGACATGGTGTTCTGGATGTCGATGGGCGTCATCGTCGGCGGCCGCCTGGGTTATGTGCTGTTTTATGATCTGAGCGCTTACCTGGCCAACCCGATGTTGATCTTCGAGGTGTGGAAGGGCGGCATGTCGTTCCACGGTGGCTTCATCGGTGTGATGCTCGCAGCGTTGTGGTTTGGTAAAAAGAACAACAAGTCGTTCTTCCAGCTGATGGACTTCGTCGCGCCGATGGTGCCGATCGGTCTGGGTGCCGGGCGCATCGGTAACTTCATCAACGCCGAGTTGTGGGGCAAGCCGACCGACGTGCCGTGGGCGATGATCTTCCCGCCGTTCAGCGACCCGGCGCAGTTGCCGCGTCATCCGTCGCAGCTGTACCAGTTTGCGCTGGAAGGTGTGGCGCTGTTCCTGATCCTCTGGCTGTTCTCGCGCAAGCCACGGCCGACCATGGCGGTGTCCGGGATGTTCGCGCTGTTCTACGGCATCTTCCGGTTCATCGTCGAATTCGTTCGCGTACCGGATGCGCAGCTGGGCTATCTGGCCTGGAACTGGCTGACCATGGGCCAGGTGCTGTGCGTACCGATGATCGTCGGCGGTCTATTCCTGATCTGGCTGGCTTATCGACGCGCCCCGGCGGCCCCCGCAGCTGCATAAGAAGCCGGCGCAAAAAATTCGAACCCCGGGGCGACGGCTCCGGGTTCAAGGACACAGGTAATTCATGAAGCAATATCTCGAACTGGTCGCCCATGTCATTAAGAACGGCACCAAACAGGCCAACCGCACCGGCGTGAACACCATCAGCTTTCCGGGTGCGATGCTGCGCTTCGATTTGCAGGAAGGTTTCCCGGCGATCACCACCCGCAAGATGGCGTTCAAGTCGGCCATCGGCGAGATGTGCGGTTTTCTGCGCGGGGTGAACAACGCCGCTGAATTCCGTGCACTGGGTTGCAAGGTCTGGGACCAGAACGCCAACGAAAACGCCCAGTGGCTGGCCAACCCGTTCCGTCAGGGCGAAGACGACCTCGGCGAGATCTACGGCGTGCAATGGCGCAAATGGCCGGCGTACAAGCAGATCCCGGTCAGCAACCAGGCCGCCATCGAGCAGACCCTGAGCCAGGGTTATCGGCAGATCGCCGAAGGCGAAGAAGACGGCCAGGCGTATGTGGTGCTGTACAAGGCGATCGACCAGATCCGCCAGTGCGTCGACACCATCATCAAGGACCCGGGCAGCCGTCGCATTCTGTTCCACGGCTGGAACGTTGCGCAGCTCGATGAGATGGCCCTGCCGCCGTGCCACTTGCTGTACCAGTTCCACCCGAATGTCGAGACCAGGGAAATCTCCCTGACCCTCTACATCCGCTCCAACGACTTGGGCCTGGGCACGCCGTTCAACCTCACCGAAGGCGCCGCGCTGCTGAGCCTGATCGGTCGCCTGACCGGTTACACGCCGCGCTGGTTCACCTATTTCATCGGTGATGCCCACGTCTACGAAAACCACCTGGACATGCTCAACGAACAGCTCAAGCGCGAGCCGTTCGCCATGCCGAAGCTGAAGATATCCGACCGTGTGCCAGAGTTTGCCAAGACCGGCATGTACCAGCCGGAATGGCTGGAGCTGATCGAACCGAGTGATTTCTCGCTCGAAGGCTACGAGCATCACGCGCCGATGACCGCGCCGATGGCGGTCTAAAGCGTCACGCCGATTCCCCTGTGGGAGCTGCCGAAGGCTGCGATCTTTTGATCTTGATCTTTAAGGATCAAAAGATCGCAGCCTTCGGCAGCTCCTACGGGGGGTGTGGTGTTTTTAGTGGCCGTGACTGCGGCCAACATGGGAATGCTCAACCTCCGTCGCCACAACCCCGCCACTCACCTCCAGCCGCTGCAAAATCCCGCACTGATCAATCTCCGGCCCTTCACCACAACGTTGGCGCAGGTCGAGCAGTTGTGTCTGCAAGGCCAGCAAGCCGTCGATTCGTGCCTTCACATGGTGGATATGTTCGTCGATCAACGCGTTGACGTTTTCGCATTGATCCTGCGGGCTGTCGCGCAGGGCCAGCAGGCTACGGATTTCCTCCAGGGTCATGTCGAGGGTGCGGCAGTTGCGGATGAAGGTCAGGCGCTCGGCGTGGGCCTGGGTGTAGACGCGGTAATTGCCGTCGCTGCGGGCCGGTTCCGGCAGCAGGTTTTCGCGCTCGTAGTAGCGGATGGTTTCCACGGCGCAGTCGGTGAGTTTCGCCAGTTCTCCTATTTTCATCGCGTCAATCTCCAAAAGGGTGCTTGACCCTATAGTGGCTACAGGGTCTTTACTTGGCAACAGGCACCTTCATGGACGCGACCAATGAGCGATTCTCTTCACACCCACAAACCCGAGGCTGATCACGATCACGATCACGATCACGATCACGATCACGATCACAGCCACAAGCTGCAGCCTGCGCCCCAGCATGGCCATGGTAGCCATGATCATGGCGGTCACGGCGATTCCTGCTGTTCCTCCAAAGCGGCGCCATCGCTGATCAAGTTGAGCGAGACACCGACCGCCGGCGCGCGGCAGAGCAGCTTCCGCATCGAGGCCATGGACTGCCCGACCGAGCAGACGCTGATCCAGAACAAACTCGGCAAGCTTGCGGGTGTGCAGCAACTGGAGTTCAACCTGATCAACCGGGTGTTGGGCGTAACCCATGACCTGCCGGGCACCGCGCCGATCATCGACGCGATCAAATCCCTCGGCATGCACGCCGAGCCACTGGAACAAGGCGTCGAAGCGCCAATACCTGTGACAGAGAAAAAACCTTGGTGGCCATTGGCGCTGTCCGGCGTTGGTGCGTTGACGGCTGAAGTTATCCACTTCACTAACGCTGCGCCCAATTGGGTGGTGGCGGTGATTGCGCTGATCTCGATCCTTAGCGGTGGCCTGGGTACCTATAAAAAGGGCTGGATCGCCCTGAAAAACCTCAACCTGAACATCAACGCGCTGATGAGCATCGCGGTGACCGGTGCGGTCCTGATCGGCCAATGGCCGGAAGCGGCGATGGTGATGTTCCTGTTCACCGTGGCCGAGCTGATCGAAGCCAGGTCTCTGGACCGGGCGCGCAACGCCATCGGTGGGCTGATGCAGATGACCCCGGAACAAGCCACGGTGCTGCAGGCCGACGGCCGTTGGGTCGCACAACCGGTGAAAAACATCGAGCTGGGTGCGCGGGTGCGAGTGCGTCCCGGCGAGCGGATCGGTCTGGATGGCGAAGTGGTGTCCGGCAGCTCGACCATCGATCAGGCACCGATTACCGGCGAGAGCCTGCCGGTAGAGAAAACCGTTGGCGACAAGGTGTTCGCCGGCACCATCAACCAGTCCGGTTCGCTGGAATATGTGGTGACTGCCGCAGCGAACAATTCGACCCTGGCGCGGATCATTCATGCCGTCGAACAGGCCCAAGGGGCGCGGGCGCCGACCCAGCGTTTCGTCGACAGCTTCTCGAAAATCTACACACCGGCAGTGTTCATCCTGGCCCTCGCCGTGGCGGTGATCCCGCCGCTGTTCATGGACGCGCTGTGGTTCGACTGGATCTACCGGGCGCTGGTGTTGCTGGTGGTCGCTTGCCCATGCGCTTTGGTGATTTCCACTCCGGTGACCATCGTCAGCGGCCTCGCGGCAGCGGCGCGCAAAGGGATTCTGGTCAAGGGCGGCGTCTACCTGGAGCACGGCTACAAACTCGATTACCTGGCCCTCGACAAGACCGGCACCCTCACGCATGGCAAACCGGTGCAGACCGACTATTTGTCCCTCGACCTGACCGCCGATCAAACAGCCCCTGCCATTGCGGCGGCACTGGCCGGTCGCTCGGATCACCCGGTGTCGCTGGCCATCGCCAACGCGGCAGTTGTGGATAACCAGCGCGCGCCGCTGACTGTGGATAACTTCGAAGCCTTGGCGGGGCGTGGAGTACGCGGTGAGATCAATGGTGAGCTCTATCACCTGGGCAACCATCGACTGGTGGAAGATCTGGGCCTGTGTTCTCCAGCGCTGGAAGAAAAACTGTTTGCGCTGGAGAAACAGGGCAAGTCGGTGGTGCTGTTGCTCGACAAGTCAGGTCCCCTGGCGCTGTTCGCCGTGGCAGACACCGTGAAAGCGTCCAGCCGCGAAGCGATCCAGCAATTGCATGAGCTGGGCGTCAAAACCCTGATGCTGACCGGCGACAACGTTCACACCGCCCAGGTCATCGCCGCCCATGTGGGCATTGATCAGGCGCAGGGCGATCTGTTGCCGACCGAGAAGCTGCAAGCCATCGAAACGCTGTATGCCCAGGGTTATCGCGTGGGAATGGTCGGCGACGGCATCAACGACGCCCCGGCGCTGGCGCGGGCCGAGATCGGTTTCGCCATGGCAGCGGCCGGTACCGATACCGCCATCGAAACCGCCGATGTCGCCCTGATGGACGATGATCTGCGCAAGATCCCTGCCTTCATCAGCCTGTCGCGGCAGACCTCTAACATCCTCAAACAGAACATTGCCCTGGCATTGGTCATCAAAGCGATCTTTCTTGGGGTAACCTTCGCCGGGATCGCCACCATGTGGATGGCGGTGTTCGCCGACATGGGCGTGAGCCTGTTGGTGGTGTTCAACGGTTTGCGCCTGTTGCGCAAATAGACGATGAGGGACGGGTGTGCTGAGTGCCGAGCTGAAGGCGTTTTACATGGTGGCCCGGCTGGGCAGCATTACCCTGGCGGCGAAAAAGCTCGGCCTGAGCCAACCGACGGTGACGACCCAGATTCGGCATCTGGAAAGCCAGTATTCGGTTGAGCTGTTCTACCGTGGCGGCCGCCGCCTCAGCGTCAGCGACGAAGGCGCGCGGCTGTTGCCGATGGTCAAGGCACTGTTGCAGCAGGAAGCCGATATCGAGTTCTTCCTGCGTAACAGTGGTCAGGTCCAGGGCACGTTGCGCATCGCCGCCACGGCGCCGTATTACATCCTCGATCTGGTGAAGACCTTTCGCGAGCGCTTGCCGCAGGTGGAGGTGTCGGTGGAAATCGGCAACTCCCAGCAGGTGCTCGAAGCGCTGGAGGATTACCGGGTCGATGTTGCCGCGTCCTCGCAGTTGCTCGACGATGCGCGGTTGATTCGCCGGGTGCTCGGCAGCGATCCGCTGGTGTTGGCGGTGCATCGCAATCATCCGCTGGCGGTGCATGATCATGTACCGCTCAGTGCGCTGGCGGGGCATACCTTGTTGATGCGCGAGTCGGGCTCGACCACTCGGCGCTTGACCGAAGAGTTGCTGGCCAGCGCAGGAGTGAGTTTCGGGCCGTTGCTGGAGATTGGTAGTCGCGAGTCGATTCGTGAAGCGGTGCTGCGCAACATCGGCATCAGCATCATCGCCCGGCAGGAAGTGCCGCACGATCCGCAATTGCGGGTGTTGACCCTCGAAAATGCGCCGCAGATTCCCGAATACCTGTACTGCCTCAAGGAACGAAAAGGCGCCCGGCTGCCGGCGGCGTTTCTCGGGTTGGCGCAGGAAATGGCCCCGGCGTAGATCCCTGTGGCGAGGGAGCTTGCTCCCGCTGGACTGCGCAGCAGGCCCATTTTCTGGGGCCGCTTCGCAGTCCAGCGGGAGCAAGCTCCCTCGCCACAGGTTATTCACTGTTCGTTCCATCCAACTAAAATCCCCGAATACCACTATCGGCCGTTTTTGCCTCGTTGCCACATGACAGACGCATTGCAAACCTAGGATGGCCCTCATCTGCTTGATGAGGCCTGTCCATGAACCACTCGATCGCAACTGCCCTGACCAACCCCGGCGCGCCGATGAAAGTGCGCGGCGTGCAGAAACGCTTCGGCGCGTTCACAGCGCTGGACAACGTTTCCCTCGACGTGGCGGCGGGTGAGCTGGTGTGTCTGCTGGGACCGTCGGGCTGTGGCAAAACCACCTTGCTGCGCTGCATTGCCGGCCTTGAGCGCCAGGACAGCGGCGAGTTGTACCTCGGCGATCGTGACGTTTCCCACCTGGCACCTCAGGCCCGGGACTACGGCATTCTCTTCCAGTCCTACGCGCTGTTTCCCAATCTCACCGTCGAAGCGAACATCGCCTACGGCCTCGCCAGTAGCGGTCGCGATGAAGTGCGCCAGCGCGTCGGTCAGATGCTGGAACTGGTCGGCCTGATTGGCAGTGAGAAAAAGTACCCCGGCCAGTTGTCTGGCGGTCAGCAGCAACGGGTGGCCCTGGCTCGGGCTTTGGCGCCAGCCCCTTCCTTGTTGTTGCTGGACGAACCGATGTCGGCGCTCGACGCCCGGGTTCGCGAGCATCTGTGCACCGAGTTGCGCCAACTACAGCGCAACCTCGGCATCACCACCCTGATGGTCACCCACAATCAGGACGAGGCCATGCTGATGGCCGACCGCATTGCCGTAATGAACAACGGCAAGGTCGAGCAATACGCCACGCCGCAGGACATCTACGACCGCCCGGCCACACCGTTTGTGGCGGAGTTCGTCGGTCAGGGCAACTGGCTGCCGTTCCGCCGTAGCAGCGACAGTCATGCCCAGGTCGGCGGGATGCACATGCGCCTGGCGGAAGGCAGTGCGAAAACCGCGTCGGGCCGTTTGTTTTGCCGCCCCGAAGCGATCAACGTCAACCCGCTGGTGCACGAAGAAAACCTGTTCCCGGCCAAGGTTCGCGAAATCACTTTCCTCGGCAATCGTTGCCGCATGAGCTTCGAACTCGATCAGCTGCCGGGCCATGCGCTACTGGCGGAACTGGCGCCGGAAGCCATGCCGCGACTCGGTGCGCAACAGATCATGGTCGCCTTGCCGCCGCGCAGCCTGCAGGTGTTTGCCTGATGAACGCGAACGTCGCGCTGCCGATACCGCACAAGCAGGTTCGGCAGACCTCCCGCGCCGAGATCGGCGACCGGTTGTTCGTGGTCGGCGGCAAGGTGCTGTTGCTGGTGTTGCTCGGCGTGGCGGTGTTGATGCCGTTGCTGGCGATCTTCTGGCGCGGGCTCAGTTCGGAGGCCGGGGAGGGCGGCGGTCTGGTGGCTGCTCGTGAATTGCTGACCAGTGCGAATTTCCATTGGTTGCTGGGTAACAGCCTGAAAGTTTCCCTCAGCGTGGCGGCGATTGTCGTACCGCTGGCCTACCTGTTTGCCTACGCCCTGCAACGTACGTTGATTCCCGGCAAAGGCATCTGGCGCGGCATGTCGCTGCTGCCGTTGATGGCGCCGTCGATGTTGCCGGGGATTGCGCTGGTTTATCTGTTCGGCAATCAGGGCCTGTTGCGCGGTCTGTTCTCGGACAACATCTACGGTTTCTGGGGCATTGTGCTCGGTGAGGTCATCTACACCTTCCCACACGCCTTGATGATTTTGCTGTCGGCGTTGTCCCTGGCGGATGCGCGACTATTCGATGCCGCCTCCAGCATGGGCGCCAGCCCGGCGAAAGCCTTTCGCAGCATCACTTGGCCGGCGACGCGTCAGGCGGTATTCGCGGCGTTCTGTCTGGTGTTCACCCTGACCATCACCGACTTCGGTGTGCCCGTGGTGGTCGGTGGCGACTATCAAGTGCTGGCGCTGGAAGCCTACAAAGCGGTGGTCGGCCAGCAACAATTCGGTCGCGGCGCACTGATCGGCATGGTCCTGCTGCTGCCGGCGCTGTTCAGCTTTGGTGTCGACGCCTGGCTGCGTCGGCGTCACGGCGACTCCATGAGCGGTCGGGCGCAAGTGTTTCAACCAGCGCCGTCGAAGCTGCGCGACGGTTGTTATCTGGCCATCGTGCTGCTGATCTGCGCGGTATTGCTGCTGGTGTTCGGCATGGCGGTGTACTCGTCGCTGGTGAAGTTCTGGCCGTACAACCTGTCGCTGTCGCTCAACCATTACCAGTTCAACGACACCGCGGGAGGCGGCTGGCTGGCCTACGGCAACAGCGTGAAGATGGCGCTGTGCACGGCGTTGATCGGCAGCGTGCTGATCTTCACCGGCGCGTACCTGATGGAAAAGACCCGTGGTCAGCGCGGCCTGAATCTGATGTTGCGCATGCTCAGTTTCGTACCGATGGCGGTGCCGGGCCTGGTGCTGGGGCTGGGTTACGTCTTCTTCTTCAACCTCAACGGCAATCCGTTGCATGTGTTCTACGGCAGCATGAGCCTGCTGGTGGTTTGCACCATTGCTCACTATTTGACCACCGCGCAAATGACCGCCACCACCGCGCTGCGCCAACTCGACGCCGAGTTCGAAGCCGCCGCGCTGTCGCTCAAGGCGCCGCTGTATCGGCACTACCTGCGGGTCACCGTGCCGATCTGCCTGCCGGCGCTGTTGGACATCGTGCGCTACCTGTTCGTCTCGGCCATGACCACCGTCTCGGCGGCGACCTTCCTCTACAGCTCCGACACCATTCTCGCGGCGGTGGCGGTGCTGAACATGGACGACGCCGGCAACGTCGGCGGCGCGGCGGCGATGTCGACCCTGATTCTGTTCACCTCGGCAGGCGTGTCCCTGCTGCTGGCCTGGGCCTCGCGCGGTTTATTGCGTCGCTCCCAGGCCTGGCGGCAGACCGCGCCCGGTCTTTGATTCACACCTTCAACTCACACAGGAATTGCACCATGTTCAAGCCCTTGGCCCTGGCCGCTGCTGTCCTCACCGCTTTCAGCCTGAACGCCTTCGCTGCGAAAACCGAGTTGACGGTGTACACCGCCCTCGAAGCCGAACAACTGAAGACCTACAAAGAAGCCTTCGAGAAGGCCAACCCGGACGTCGAGATCAAGTGGGTGCGCGACTCCACCGGCATCATCACCGCCAAGCTGCTGGCCGAAAAAGCCCGCCCGCAAGCCGACGCAGTGTGGGGCCTGGCGGCATCGAGCCTGGCGATCCTCGATCAACAGGGGATGCTGCAAAGCTATGCGCCGAAGGACCTGGGCAAGATCGGCGGCAACTACCGTGACGCCGCCAACCCACCGGCCTGGGTCGGCATGGACGTGTGGGCGGCAACCATTTGCTTCAACACCGTTGAAGCCGAAAAGCAGGGTTTGAGCAAGCCCGTGAGCTGGCAGGACCTGACCAAGCCTGAGTACAAAGGCAAGATCGTCATGCCCAACCCGGCCTCGTCCGGCACCGGTTTCCTCGACGTCAGCGCCTGGCTGCAAACCTTCGGCGAGAAGCAGGGCTGGCAGTACATGGACGACCTGCACCAGAACATCGGCCAGTACGTTCACTCCGGTTCCAAGCCGTGCAAACTCGCCGCTGCCGGTGAATTCCCGATCGGCATTTCCTTCGAATACCCGGCTGTTCAGTTGAAGCGCCAAGGCGCGCCGCTCGACATCATCCTGCCGAAAGAAGGCCTGGGCTGGGAGATCGAAGCGACCGCCGTGATCAAAGGCACACCGAATGAAGACGCGGCGAAGAAACTGGCCGACTTCTCCGCAAGCCCGGCGGCGATGGAACTTTATAAAGAGAACTTCGCGGTGCTCGCGCAACCGGGTATCGCCAAGCCGCAGACCGAATTGCCGGCGGACTATGAGCAGCGCTTGATCAAGAACGACTTTGCCTGGGCCTCGAAGAATCGCGACGAGATCCTCACCGAATGGCGCAAGCGCTATGACGGCAAGTCCGAGAAAGTGGCTGCCAAGTAACTGACTCACACCTTGTGGCGAGGGAGCTTGCTCCCGCTGGACTGCGCAGCAGGCCCCTTCTTTTCAGATAGAGAGGGGGGGCCGCTACGCGCCCCAGCGGGAGCAAGCTCCCTCGCCACAAAAAGCGGGATTATCTTCATGACACACCACAGCGACATGCTGATCGTCGGCGCCGGCATTCTCGGCCTGTCCCACGCCTATGCCGCCGCCAGGCGCGGCCTCAAGGTCAAAGTCTTCGATCGCAGCGCCACGCCATTGGGCGCTTCGGTACGCAACTTCGGCCAGGCACTGGTCACCGGCCAACCACCGGGACCAATGCTGGAACTGGCCAGAGCCAGTCGAGAAATCTGGGGCCAATGGGCAGAACTCGCTGGCCTGCACCTCAAGCGCAACGGCTCGTACCTGTTCGCGCGTACCGAAGCGGAAGAACACCTGCTGGAAGCCTTCTGCGCCGGGCGTGCCGTGGAGCACGGTTACCGTGTCGAGCTGTTGCGCGGCAACCCATTGCGGGATTTATACGGCGGTCAGTTCAGCCATCACCGCGCCGCGTTGCACGGCATGGACGACCAACAGCTGTATTCCCGCGAGGCGATTCCGGCATTGATCGACTATCTGCGCCGTGAGTTGGGCGTCGAGTTTCACTTCTCTGCCCTGGTACGCGACATCGAGCCGGGCCGCGTGCACAGCACTGCCGGCACCTTCAGCGCCGAGCAGATCATCGTTTGCTCCGGTCACGATTATCAAACCTTGCTGGCCGAGCCGATTGCCGAACTCAACCCGCAAATCTGCCGCCTGCAAATGCTCCGCGCCCGGCCACGGATCAACCTCAACCTGCAACACGCACTGCTCACCGGTCTGAGTTGCGTGCACTACGGCGCTTTCGCCGATTTGCCGGAAGCGGCCGCGGTACAGGCTCAGATTCTGCACGAGGCGCCTCATCTGCATGAAAACGGCATTCACCTGCTGATCAGCCCGACACCATACGGTGAGTTAATCATCGGCGACTCCCACCATTACGGCAGCGATCCGTCGCCGTTCAATGCCGAGCAGGTGGACGACTGGATGCTCGAACTGGCCGAACAAACCCTGGGTTGCAAGGTGCAAGTGGTCGAGCGCTGGCAGGGTGTTTACGGTTCACGCGGGCCGGGGCCGTTCTCCTTTCTGCGGCCGATGCCGGGGGTGAGCGTGGCGCTGATGCACACCGGTGTCGGCATGAGCGTCGGGCCGGCGCTGGCTGAGCGTAATGTCGCGACCTTATTGGGAGACGGTTGATGGACCGCCATCAGCAAGTGATCGTCGAGGTGTTCGGTCTGTACGAGCGGTTTGGCGACAACGACTACATCGGCGAACCGGTGTCGCAGATCGAGCACATGTCGCAAGCAGCCGAGCTGGCGATGGCCGAGGGCTTCGATGATGAAGTGGTGCTGGCGGCGTTCTTTCACGACATTGGGCATCTCTGTGCTGAGGGGGCCGAGAGCATGGGTGGCTTCGGCGCGGTCAGCCATGAGCGTTTGGGCGCTGATTATTTGCGTCGGGCCGGCTTCAGCGAACGCATGGCGCGGTTGGTGGAATATCACGTGCAGGCCAAGCGTTATCTGACGCTCAAAGAGCCTGGGTACTACGAGCGTTTGAGCGAAGCCAGTCGGCGGACGCTGGAGTATCAGGGCGGGGTGATGAGCGCCGCCGAGGCCGAAGCCTTCGAGCAGGACCCGTTGTGTGCCGTCAGTTTGCGGATGCGTCAGTGGGATGAGTTGGCCAAGCAGATGTGGGTGCCGGTGATTGATCTGGATGTGTTGAAGGAAAAGGCGTTGCGTGTGCTGCGTACTTAACTATCAATCACCTTTTCAGCCAGCACCTCAACCTGCTCCTGCCGCTCCGCCTGATTCAGCTTCGAATGAGGATTGAGCGACGACCACTGCGGATGCGCCCGGGCCTTGTTCAGCGCTTCCGGCAGTTTGCCTTCGCGCCAGGTTTTGTCCTGCGGTGTGGCGACCTGAATGCTGTCCATTGCCGCATGCCCACGCTGGTTCAGGGCTTGCAGCAATTGCCGCTGGCGCAAGGCCAACAGCCGCAGCACGCTGTCGTCGACGGTCAGTTCTCGCTGGCCCTTGATCTTGCCCAGCAGGCGGCTGCCGTAACTGCGGGCGGTTTGCAGGGCGCCGCCGGCGATCGCTCCGGCCAGTGCCGCCGCGCCGAGGGTCAGGCCGCCCACCAGCAAATCGACTCCGGCCCCAGCCGCCGCGCCAGCCGCGATACCGCCGCCGACCCGTACACCGAGCTGTTTCAGGGTTTCCGGGTTGAACAAGTCATCGCCCCAGCGGCCATCGAGCAGCGGCAAGTCACTGGCCGCCGCGTCCTGTGGGCGGAAGGCGTAGAGCTTGAGCAAGGCTTCGACGCAGCGTTGTTCGCGCTGACGCACCGCTTTGCGCAATTCACTGATCGCTTGCTGTTCCTGCTCCGCTTCGCTGGCGACACTGCGGCGGCAGGCGGCGCAATCGATCAATAAATCGGCAATCAGCTGCGCTGCACTCTGCTGACGGGCCAAGCGTTGGGCCTGCTGATCGGCGATCAGGCGCTCCAGTTGTCCGCGAGAGTTTTCCAGCAGTAGCGCGAGGCTTTCATAGAGTCGGCGTTCGCCATCTTCCGGCGGCGCGACGCTGTCGAACCGCACCAAGGCATGCAAGCCCAATCGCGCCAGGGCTTCACGCCAATCCGGTTCGCGATGCTGGGCGCTGCTGACAAAATTCAGCACTGGCAGTAGCGGTTTGCCGCAACTTGCCAGCACTTCCAGTTCGTCGCGGTACTTGGCCAACACCGGCTCCCGGGCGTCGATCACGTAGAGGCCGGCATCCGAGGCGAGCAATTGCCGCAACACCTTGGCTTCCTGTTCGAAGCGCTGCCGGGCTTCGCTGCCATCAAGGAAGCGTGCCAGCCGCGCCGGGCCGTCGAGGCGTTCGCCGGGTCGTTCCAGGCGCTCGAGGTAGTCGAGCAGGGCGATGGCATCTTCCAGGCCCGGCGTGTCAAACAGATCGAGCAGAGGCTCGCCGTCCACCGACAATCGCGCGCCTTCGACGTGGCGCGTGGTGCTGGGACGATGGGAGACTTCGCCGAAGCCGACATCCCGCGTCAGCGTTCGCAGCAACGAGGTTTTGCCGACGTTGGTGTGGCCGACCACGGCGAGTTTCAACGGCTGTTTCCAGGCATCAGTCATGACCCGTCTCCAGCCAGTTCAACGGTGCGCAATCGGCGAATGGCAAGTCCAGTTGTCGTAGCGCAACGTGCCAGTCGCCCAGGCGTTCGGCATCCAGCGCTTCGCCGGGCGGCGCTTGCAGCAGCCACACGCGGGTAGCCGTAGCACTGCGAGCCAGTTCGGCAATCAGCGCGAGGCTGCCACGGTCCGGCGAACGCCGTGGATCGCAGGCGATGGCCAGGCGGGCCGGGGGAAAGCGACTCAGCTGTTCAAGCAGTTTGTGCCGGGATTCGCGGCTGTCGAGGATGCCGGCGTCGTTGACGCTTTTCGGCAGCTGCGGTGGCCAGGGTCGTTGATCGTCCAGCTCGATGGCCACCAACAGTGCGCCATCGCTTTGCAGATCGCTGGCCGCGTTTTCAACCCGGTGAAGTTGCTCGGGCGCGGCATCGCTAATACCCAGGCGTTCGCTGGTGGGCATCAGCCGTTCGCGCAGTTGGGCGTAACCGGGCAGGTTCAAGTCCAGATGCAAGGCTGCCTGGCCGGTTTTCCAGCGCCACCGGCAGAACAATGCGAGCAGCAAACGCGGTAACACGCCGTACACCAGCAGCACGCCCACCAGCCACGCCGCCCAGGCCTGGCGGGCGCTTTCGATGTTCAGCGCGGCATCGCCGCTGGCGCGGATCATCTCCACGCTGGGCACACTGAAACCGAGCAAGGCCGGCAGGGCGCCGAGGGCCTGGGTCATGGCGACGAAGGTGTTGGCGCCGAGAATAGTGGTCTCCCAGACGAAGCCATAGCGCCGGGTCGCCATCAGCGTCAGCAGCATCACCAAGGCACTGAGCATCGCCAACAACCACAAGCCGTTGACCAGCACACCCAACGCCCACCGATTGAGTTTCTGCCGTTGCAGTAACAGCAGCAGGGCTGGCGCCAGTTGCGCGGCGTTGGCATCGCGGGCGAGTTTTTCACTGAGCCACAACCACAAGCGTCCGAGGGCGGCGCTCTGTTCGCCGGCGAACACCAGGCCCAGGGCCCAGCTCAATAGCAGAATCAGGTTCAGCCCCAGCAGGCTGCCCAAGGCCCAGAACACATTGACCGGGGTCTGGCCGTCGCCCAGCGCGGCAAACGCCAGGCCGGCGCCACTGATCACGGCCAGCACGGCGAGCACGATCAACGCCAGTCGCGCGCCTTGCAGCCAGTGTTTGAGGGCGCGGGTCTGCCCGTCGCGCTCGGCCAGCCACCGGGCGCGGCATTGAATGCGCGTCGGCAGGTCGCCGCCGGCGCTACGGGCGACTCGGTTGGCTTCCAGATCATCCAGGGGGCCGGCGTGTTCTTCACGCAGGCGGATGGTTTCGCTCAGCCAGAGGTTTTGCAGGGGCGTCAGTTCAGTCACGCGGCATCCCGTCGCTTAATTGAGCGATGAGCATAACCGCTGTGACGCTTATCGGGGTAAGGGAGGCTCTGGTATCCTCGCCGGCATGACTAAATCACTCCCCCTCAGCCTGATCGCAGCCCTCGGTGAAAACCGCGTGATCGGCGTCGACAACAGCATGCCCTGGCACTTGCCGGGGGACTTCAAATACTTCAAGGCCACCACCTTGGGCAAGCCGATCATCATGGGGCGCAAGACCTGGGATTCCCTCGGTCGTCCGCTGCCGGGCCGGTTGAACATCGTGGTCAGTCGCCAGGCGGATTTGCAGCTGGAAGGCGCGGAGGTTTATCCGTCACTGGAGGCGGCCGTGGTTCGCGCCGAGGAATGGGCGCTGGAGCAGGGCGTCGATGAGTTGATGCTGATTGGTGGCGCACAGTTATATGCACAAGGTCTGGAGCAGGCCGATCGGCTATACCTGACGCGCGTGGCGCTGAGCCCGGAAGGGGACGCGTGGTTTCCGGAGTTTGATTTGAACCAGTGGAAACTGGTTTCGGATGTTCCAAATCCGGCGGAAGGCGACAAGCCGGCGTACAGCTTCGAGGTTTGGGAGAAGGCCTGAAAGCATCGCGGGCAAGCCCGCGATAGCGATCTAACAGGCGCTAATCAGGCCTGAGCCAACGCCCCATGCTCATCCGCATCCAACAGCGCTTTATCCGTCTGCTGCATGAGCTGGCTGGTGATCGCCCCAGCGGTGATCGAGCCACTGACGTTCAACGCCGTACGACCCATGTCGATCAGCGGTTCAACGGAAATCAGCAACGCCACCAGTGACACCGGCAAGCCCATGGCCGGCAACACGATCAGCGCGGCGAAGGTCGCGCCGCCACCGACCCCGGCCACACCGGCCGAACTCAGCGTCACAATCGCCACCAACGTCGCGATCCACAACGGGTCCAGCGGATTGATGCCCACGGTTGGCGCCACCATCACCGCCAACATCGCCGGGTACAGACCGGCACAACCGTTCTGGCCAATGGTCGCGCCGAACGAGGCGGCAAAGCTGGCGATGGACTGTGGAATACCCAAACGGCTGGTCTGGGCTTCGATGCTCAGTGGAATGGTGGCAGCGCTGGAGCGGCTGGTGAAGGCGAATGTCAGCACCGGCCAGATCTTGCGGAAGAAGCGCAACGGGTTGATCCCGGCGGCCGACACCAGCACACCATGGATCACAAACATCAGGCCCAGGCCGATGTAGGACACCACCACGAAACTGCCGAGCTTGATGATGTCTTGCAGATTGGAGCCGGCGACCACTTTGGTCATCAGCGCCAACACGCCGTATGGGGTCAGCTTCATCACCAGGCGCACCAGACGCATCACCCAGGCTTGCAAGGTGTCGATGGCGTTGATCACTTTCTGACCTTTCTCGACATCATCCTTGAGCAATTGCAGCGCCGCGACCCCAAGGAATGCGGCGAAGATCACCACACTGATGATCGACGTCGGTTTGGCGCGAGCGAGGTCGGCGAACGGGTTCTGCGGGATGAACGACAACAACAGTTGCGGCACATTCAGGTCGGCGACCTTGCCCGCGTAGTCGGTCTGGATGGTTTGCAGGCGAGCCATTTCCTGAGTGCCGGCGACCAGGCCTTCAGCCGTGAGGCCGAACAGGTTGGTCAGGCCAATGCCGATCAGCGCCGCGATGGCGGTGGTGAACAGCAGCGTGCCGATGGTCAGGAAACTGATTTTGCCCAACGACGAAGCGTTGTGCAGACGGGCCACGGCACTGAGGATCGAGGCGAATACCAGCGGGATCACGATCATTTGCAGCAACTGCACATAACCGTTGCCCACCAGATCGAACCAGCCGATCGAGGCTTTCAGCACCGGGTTGCCCGCACCATAAATGGTGTGCAGGGCGACACCGAATACCACGCCCAGCACCAGCGCCAGCAGCACCTTCTTGGCCAGGCTCCAGGTGGTGTGACGGGTTTGCGCCAGGCCAATGAGCAAGGCGAGGAACACCAGCAGATTGAGGATCAGCGGCAGATTCATAGAGGCTCCAATAACTGTGTCAGCCGCATTCCGGGGCAGCTGCGAACCGGTAAGCCTAACAGCTTGATATGTAATGAATTAATATCAAAAACAGCGGTTGACTGTCGTTTTTGGAATAAGCCGGTGGCGTTATGGGGAATGCCGCTGACGGAATCAGGATGTAAGCGGTCGCGGGCAGGCGAGGACTGTCACACTTATTTGTTAGCGTCGATCTCTTTCAATCAGGGAGAAACGCCGATGAAGCTTGCACCGAAATTTCTTGCTGCTGCACTGGGATTGGGTTTGGGCCTGGGCCTTGCCGGGCAGGTTTTCGCCACCGATTTGCAGCACTGGCCGGCGGATCAGGCCAAGGCGCTGGACGCGATGATCGCGGCCAATGCCAACAAGGGTAACTTTGCGGTGTTCGACATGGACAACACCAGCTACCGCTACGACCTGGAAGAGTCGTTGCTGCCGTTCATGGAAAACAAGGGCCTGATCACTCGCGAGAGCCTCGACCCCTCCCTGAAACTGATGCCGTTCAAGGACACCGCCGACCACAAGGAAAGCCTGTTCAGCTACTACTATCGCCTCTGCGAAGTCGACGACATGGTTTGCTATCCATGGGTCGCCCAAGTGTTTTCCGGCTTTACGCTTCAGGAGCTCAAGGCCAACGTCGATGAGCTGATGGCGTCTGGCAAACCGGTGCCGAGCACTTATTACGATGGCGACGTGGTCAAGACCATCGACGTCAACCCGCCGAAAATCTTCACCGGTCAGAAAGAGCTCTACAACAAGCTGATGGAGAACGGCATCGAGGTCTACGTGATGACCGCTGCCTCCGAAGAGCTGGTGCGCATGGTCGCTGCCGATCCGAAGTACGGCTACAACGTCAAACCGCAGAACGTGATCGGCGTGACCACGCTGCTCAAGGACCGCAAGACTGGCGAGCTGACCACGGCGCGTAAGCAGATTACTGCCGGCAAGTATGACGAAAAGGCTAACCTGGGCCTGGAACTCACTCCGTACCTGTGGACCCCGGCCACTTGGATGGCCGGCAAGCAGGCGGCCATCCTGACCTACATCGATGAATGGAAGAAACCGGTCCTGGTGGGCGGCGATACCCCGAGCAGTGATGGTTACATGCTGTTCCACAGCGTCGACGTGGCCAAGGGCGGGATCCACTTGTGGGTCAACCGCAAAGACAAGTACATGACCCAGATTAACGGCATGATGGCCAAGCACGCAGCGGCTCAGGCCAAGGAAGGGTTGGCAGTGACGGCGGATAAGAACTGGGTGATCGTCAAGCCTGAAGAGATTCAGTAAACGCTGTGATGATCGTTCCCACGCTCTGCGTGGGAACGCAGCCCGTGACGCTCCGCGTCACTGGACGCAGAGCGTCCCTTGAGGCGATCCCACGCGGGAGCGTGGGAACGATCAAAAAAATGCCCCGCACTTGGCGGGGCATTTTTTTGTTCGACGGTTAAGTATTACAGCCCGTCGAGCATCGCTTTGTTACGCACGGCACCCTTGTCGGCGCTGGTCGCCAACAGTGCATAGGCTTTCAGAGCGGTGGTCACTTTACGTGGACGCTTTTCCACCGGCTTCCAGCCTTTCTTGTCCTGCTCGACCCGGCGCGCGGCCAGTTCTTCGTCGCTGACCAACAGGTTGATCGAGCGGTTCGGAATGTCGATCAGGACCTTGTCGCCGTCCTGCACCAGACCGATCGCGCCACCGGCAGCGGCTTCTGGCGAAGCGTGGCCGATGGACAGGCCCGAAGTGCCGCCGGAGAAACGGCCGTCGGTCAGCAGGGCGCAGGCTTTGCCCAGGCCTTTGGATTTCAGGTACGAGGTCGGGTAGAGCATTTCCTGCATGCCCGGGCCGCCTTTCGGACCTTCATAACGAATGATCACGATGTCGCCGGCCTTCACTTCGTCGGCGAGGATGCCGCGTACGGCGCTGTCCTGGCTTTCGAAGATCTTCGCGTTGCCTTCGAAGACGTGGATCGACTCGTCGACACCGGCGGTTTTCACCACACAGCCATCCAGCGCGATGTTGCCGTACAGAACGGCCAGGCCGCCCTCTTTCGAGTAAGCGTGTTCGACACTGCGGATGCAGCCGTTTTCACGGTCGTCGTCCAGGGTTTCCCAGCGGGTCGACTGGCTGAACGCGGTTTGCGTCGGGATGCCCGCAGGACCCGCCTTGAAGAAGTGATGCACCGCTTCGTCGTTGGTCTGGGTGATGTCCCACTTGGCGATACCTTCGGCCATGGTCTTGCTGTGTACGGTCGGCAGGTCGGTGTGCAACAGGCCGCCACGGGCCAGGGAGCCGAGGATGCTGAAGATCCCGCCGGCACGGTGCACGTCTTCCATGTGGTACTTCTGGATGTTCGGCGCGACCTTGCACAGTTGCGGTACATGGCGGGAGAGGCGGTCGATGTCGCGCAGGTCGAAATCGATCTCGGCTTCCTGGGCCGCGGCCAGCAAGTGCAGGATGGTATTGGTGGAACCGCCCATGGCGATGTCCAGGGTCATGGCGTTTTCGAACGCCTTGAAGTTGGCAATGTTGCGCGGCAACACCGACTCGTCGTTCTCGCCGTAATAACGCTTGCACAGCTCGACGATGGTGCGGCCAGCTTGCAGGAACAGCTGTTCGCGGTCGCTGTGGGTGGCCAGGGTCGAACCGTTGCCCGGCAATGCGAGACCAAGGGCTTCGGTCAGGCAGTTCATCGAGTTGGCGGTGAACATGCCGGAGCAGGAGCCGCAAGTAGGGCAGGCGCTACGCTCGTACTCGGCGACCTTCTCGTCAGAGGCGCTGGAGTCGGCGGCGATCACCATGGCGTCGACCAGGTCGAGACCGTGGCTGGCCAGTTTGGTCTTGCCGGCTTCCATCGGGCCGCCAGACACGAAGATCACCGGGATGTTCAGGCGCAAGGCGGCCATCAGCATGCCAGGGGTGATCTTGTCGCAGTTGGAGATGCAGACGATGGCGTCGGCGCAGTGGGCGTTGACCATGTACTCGACGGAGTCGGCGATGATCTCGCGGCTCGGCAGCGAATAGAGCATGCCGTCGTGGCCCATGGCGATGCCGTCATCCACGGCGATGGTGTTGAATTCTTTGGCTACGCCGCCGGCCCGTTCGATTTCACGAGCGACCAGTTGACCCAGATCCTTCAGGTGCACATGGCCCGGTACGAACTGGGTAAAGGAGTTGGCAATGGCGATGATCGGCTTCTTGAAGTCGTCATCTTTCATCCCCGTGGCGCGCCACAGTGCGCGAGCACCGGCCATGTTGCGACCGTGGGTGGATGTTTTCGAGCGGTAATCAGGCATGGAGCACTCCGGGCGGCAAATCAGGTATCAAAAGGGAAGTGAGCTTCTATTGACGTCTGGAACACTCAGAAATGGCCGTGTGTCCGGAAGTTGCCGATAACTTTGCGGGATCGCCGCGCGCTTCAGCTTGAGCTCATAAACCCGCCGGGGGATGACTGGCGATGAATCTCGCGATTCTACACCGCTGGCGTCAGGAGGGAATGCCGGAAAGTGCTGATCCAGCGCTGACGGCGCGTGTGGGATGACGACCGGCAGGATTATTCGACGCTTGGGCTGGCTCCCGGGCTTTTGGCTCGGCTATGGACACGACTGTTGAGCGCCAGCGCCACGCTGCTCAAGATGACGAAGCTGTATCCCAGCGTGGATTGCAGGTTGGCCGGGCTCAAGCTGATGAGCGCACTGATCAACCCGCCGCAGATGAAAATCACCGTGCTGCCGGCCGACGCGGAGGTTCCCGCATTTTCGGGGAATAGGCTCATGGCTTTGGACGTAGCGGCGGGCCGGGCGATGGTGGTGCCGGCAGTACAGATGAGCATCGGTACCAGGACAGTGATCGGGGACAGCGTAAAGTGGCTTGAGAGATAAAGCATGATCAGGCCGGACAGCAGGATCAGGCTCAGCCCGCTGATGACTTGATGACCGGGACTGATACGTTTACCCAGTAGCGTCGCCACCGTGCCGCCGACAATGTAGGCGCCGCCATATACCAGCAGGATCAGCGAGAAGTCATAGGCCGATAGCTGGAGTTGATCCATGAAAATCAGCGGCGAAATCACGATGAAGGAAAAATGGCAGGCGAATGCAAAGGCGGAAATCAGCCAATAGGACAGAAAGTCGACATCGCACAAGACCCGACGGTAGGGCTGGAAGATATTCGATAGCGCTCCGGTTGCCGCTGGCCGAGTGTTTTCGAGAGAAAAACAGGCCTTGAGCAGCACTATTCCAGCCAGTGCGGTAAACACCCCAAAGCTGCCCTGCCAGCCCAGCGTGGCTTGCAGGAACGTGCCGGCCAACGGTGAGACCGAGATGAAAACGCCGGTGGCAGTCACCATCAGGATCCGCAACCGGTCACGCTCCTCACCCTCGAACAGGTCCTGAATCAGTGCCTGCGACAGCACGAAACACCCGCAGCCGAGCGCCTGAACGACACGGAACAGCAGGAAGTGGACATAGTCCGTGGTCAGTGTGCAGCCCACCGCACCCAGCATCGAGATGGTTATTCCGGCGAGCAACAGCCCTTTGCGCCCGATCACATCCGACAGCGGCCCGATCAGCAGTTGAGAGGCCGCTATGCCGACGGCAAACAGACTGATCGACAGCGCAATATCGGCGGGCGTGCTGCGAAAGTGTTCGGCGAGCGCCGGGAAAGAGGGCAACAGGACATCCAGAGGGAACACGCCAAGCAGCACCATGGCCAACAACAGGCTGACCGCTCCCCGACGTTGTTTGACGGTTGCCGTGGATTGTCCTTCAGCCATCGATAAGCCCTGCCTTCATAAACAGTTGCTGGTTGGAGGGCAGGTCGAAGAAACCAGCCTTTTTTAACGCCTGAAGCGTTGCGCCAGCACCGGATCGCGCCCGTTGATGGGTGGCTTGGGGGTTGGTCAGTCCGCAGAGAATTTCCGTGACGGTTGTGTCGCCAAGAGCCGCGCTGTGCAGGCTTTCGCGCATCCATCGCTCATCGGCCTCGAAGAACATCCGGATGATGTCCAGCAGCGCTTTGGCGACAAACGTGCGTTGAGGGCTGTTCAGCGTCAGCCACAGGTAATGGAATACTTCAGAGAAATAGCGACTATGGCGCGCCTCGTCCGCCAGATGATCCCTGAGCATTGCCTGGACGCTGGAAACCAGGTCGTTACGGCAGACATCGAGCAGTTCCTTGGCAATGATCGTCTCCGACACGAACCCGACGAGAAACCAGGCCAGCGCCCTGTATCTTTCAGGGGCGCCGTCAAGCAGGGCGTTCAATCGCATGATGCGGTGCGGCATGACCGGACGCCGGCTGATCCCATAGAACCTGGCAACCTGTTCGGCAAGGCTGTTGGAAAACAGGGCGTGATAACCCTCGTCGGTATAAAGCTGAAGCGCGGCGGTCTTCATCCGTGCGGGAATGTGGACGTTCAGTTCATCATGGATGATGGTTTCCACGGAGCGGTTGACGATGCGGTGCTCAAGCAAGGTGGTGTAGTCGAGGAAGTACACCAGATGATTGGCCGACAGCCGATGGATGACGGTTTGACCTGCCGCCTGGATAGCCGGGTGAGTCAGGTAAGCCAGGAAGCCTGGAGGAAACCAGTGGCGCGTTTCCAGTTGCTGCTCCAGGTCTGGCGGTAATAGATAGTCGTGTTCGCTGGTGCGCACTGACGCGCGGGTATTCCAGTCGCCCAGGGTGTAACGATGAGCCCAGGACACCGGGTGGTCCAGCGGGGCAACGATGGGAGTGGTCATTGTTGCGGCTCCCGACTGCTCAGAAGATCTTTCAATTCCTTGCACATCATTTGTCCGTCGCTGTAGCCACAGCCGACAAAAAACAACGGTTGTTCCGCGCTGTCCTCGATCCCCAGCAAGACCTCGACCTGATCATCGGCCAACGCCCCAGTCAGCCAGGTGTTCAACCCCAGTGCAGTGGCCACCAGTTGGAATGTTTGAGAAATATGCCCTGCTTCCACGAAGGCCATTCGGTAGGCTCGCGAGTGTTCATATTTCCACCACAGCTTGTCGAACCGACTGGTGATGAACAGGCCCACGGGCAGGTTGTTGATGAAGTGCTGCCCACACAGCAACTGCCCCAGTGGCGAGTCAGGTGTCGGGTTGACGAAACTCAAGGCGTGGTCGGTGGGATGGTAGGCATAGAGCCCGGGTTTCAGGCCGCTGACGTTGTGTACATGAAGAAAGCCTTCGCAGGCATTCAGCCCGCCACCGGATGGGCTGCTGCGCCGGGCATCGAGACCTTCGACAAGGGTTTCGTCGACATCGCTTTCGCGTTCATGCAAGTAGCCAAGGGACAGGTAAAGCAGCGTGCCGATAGCTTCCAGTGAAACCGCTGCATCCGTGAAGGTGCGGCAGGTTTTTCGGCCGATCAGGACGTTGGTAAGAGACTCTTCCGGCAGGCAAGAAGGCTTTGGCAGGTCAATCAGCTCCCGCGCCTGACGTTCTGTGGACCGGTTGCTCGGCGCAGGAGTGGCCAGCACTTCGGTGCAATGGTCCAGGTAGTGTCTGGACCATTCATGAACATCCTGAGGGACATGTTCGCAGGGGATGTTTTTGGTACCGATATGGAATATCTTCGACAGTTCATCCCAACCCCATTCAACAGTACCTTGTATTGATGTTGTCAGTATTCCTGCGTTCAGGAGTTGAGTGTCAACTATGTTGCTGTCGTTATACAGTTCTGGGTTGTTGATAAGTTGCGTAAGTCTGCTTGAGTATTCAAGGCTTAGTTCAAATTGTTTGTGATTTTTGTAATCCCAGACTATTTGGCCGGGCGTGCGAGGAAGTATGAATAGATATGGGTTTATCTGCATGGTGGGTGGTTCGCTCTGGACGAGTGCCATAGAACACGCTGGGTAGCCGGCACTCCCCAGCGTCTCATTTACTTAGCGGGCTTTTGGTGCAACCAGAAAAGCCAGGTTGGCGATTTTGTTAGCTTCCAGAGTAATTGCTTTCATGTTGTTGACTCCTTGTCATTTGATAGTGAGTGTCACTTCGAGGTGACAACTCAATCATAGGCTTTAATGGGCTCTTATCAAGGGGAGATTAAGTAGGAATATTCCAGTAATTTTGTCGGAGCGGTCTTGGGGTTGGAGAAAGTTTGTAAGTTATATTCTTTCAAATCAAATGTGCAGGGAAATGTCCTGCAAGTCTGTAGGACTGCAAGAGTAAGACGATGGGGCGGGAGAGGAGATGTCGCTGCGTCAGAATGGCTGACGGAGAGCCTGTCGGCTCCCCGTCAAACCGGCGTACTCAGCTGTTTGGCAGCAGACGGCAGGTAATGCTCTTGATGTAGCGGGTTTCGGCAATGGCTGGGTGAACCGGGTGATCCGGGCCTTGTCCGCCGCGCTCCAGCATCTGGATGTTGCGGTCCAGGTGACGGGCGCTGGTCAGCAGGATGTTCTGCAGATCGTCTTCCGGCAGGTGCATCGAGCACGATGCGCTGACCAGGATGCCGTCCTTGCTGAGCAGGCGCATGGCTTGCTCGTTCAGGCGACGGTAGGCGCCTTCACCGTTCTTCATGTCTTTCTTGCGTTTGATGAAGGCAGGAGGGTCGGCCACGATGACGTCGAAACGCTCTTCGCTGGCTTTCAGTTCTTTGAGGGCTTCGAACACGTCGCCTTCAATGCAGGTCATTTTTTCGGCGAAACCGTTCAGTGCGGCGTTGCGCTCGACGCCGTCGAGGGCGAAGGCCGACGCATCGACGCAGAACACTTCACTGGCGCCGAAGGCGGCCGCTTGCACGCCCCAGCCGCCGATGTAGCTGTACAAGTCCAGCACGCGTTTACCTTTGGCATAAGGTGCCAGACGCGCGCGGTTCATGCGGTGGTCATAGAACCAGCCGGTTTTCTGGCCCTGGATGACCGGCGCTTCGAACTTCACGCCGTTCTCTTCCAGCGCTACCCACTCCGGCACCAGGCCGAACACGGTTTCTACGTAACGGTTGAGGCCTTCGGCGTCACGGGCGGCGGAGTCGTTCTTGAACAGGATGCCGCTTGGCTTGAGCACTTGGGTCAGCGCCGCGATCACGTCATCTCTGTGAGCTTCCATGGTCGCCGAAGCGATCTGGACCACCAGGATGTCGCCGAAACGGTCGACCACCAGGCCTGGCAGCAGGTCGGAGTCGCCGTAGACCAGGCGATAGAACGGCTTGTCGAACAGGCGATCGCGCAGCGACAGGGCGACGTTCAGGCGATGCACCAGCAGCGACTTGTCCAGCGGCAACTTGATGTCGCGCGACAGCAGGCGGGCGCAGATCAGATTGTTCGGGCTCATGGCAACGATGCCCAGCGGCTTGCCGCCGGCGGCTTCGAGGATCGCCTGATCGCCAGCCTTGAAGCCGTGCAATGGGGTGGCGGCTACATCGATTTCGTTGCTGTAGACCCACAAGTGACCGTTGCGCAGGCGTCGGTCGGCGTTGGCTTTGAGGCGCAGGCTAGGCAGGGACATGACGTCGCTCCGGAAAAAAGAGCGGGAGTATAGCGTGTTGAGGGAGTGGCGGGTTTGACGGACGATGAAACGCGCATGACGCCATCGCGGGCCCGCACACGTATGGATTGAGTTTGACTGGCTGTCGGATCGATCTTTTTAAGGGGTAGAATCCCCGCCTGACCCGGAGTGCGTACTTATGTCCCAAGAGCTGTCTTCTGAACAGATTCAACAGTCCCTGCAAGGCATCAGTGTGCCGGCCCAGCCGCAGATCATGGTGGATCTGCAGATGGAGCAATATATGCCCGACCCGGACCTGGAGGTGATCGCCAAGCTGATCTCCCAGGACCCTGGCCTTTCCGGCGCCTTGCTGAAAATCGTCAATTCGCCGTACTACGGCTTGAGTAACAAGATCACCGCGATCCAGCGTGCAGTAAACCTGTTGGGCAGTCGTTCGATCATCAACCTGATCAACGCGCAGTCGATCAAGGGCGAGCTGAACGACGACGCAATCGTCACCCTCAACCGATTCTGGGACACGGCGCAGGACGTAGCGATGACCTGCCTGAGCCTGGCCAAGCGCGTCGGCGTCCAGGCCGGTGATGAAGCTTATGCGCTGGGCCTGTTCCACGATTGCGGCATCCCGCTGATGCTCAAGAAATTCCCCGACTACATGAAAGTGCTGGAGCAGGCCTATGCCAACACCAGCGCCGAATGCCGCGTGGTGGATACCGAGAACAAGCAATACAACACCAACCACGCCGTGGTCGGGTATTACACCGCCAAGTCCTGGCGTCTGCCGGAACATGTCACCCAGGCCATTGCCAACCATCACAATGCCCTGGCCATTTTCAGCGATGAGTCGTGCCGCAATACGCCGCTGAAAAACCTGCTGGCAATCCTGAAGATGGCCGAGCACATTTGTGCCTCCTATCGGGTGCTGGGCAACCAGTCCGAAGACCACGAATGGAACAATGTCGGGCATCTGGTGCTCGATTACATCGGTCTATCGGAATACGATTTCGAAACCCAGAAACAAGAAATTCGCGACCTCGCCACGCGCTGAGTGTCGAACCTCGCCTGATTCGAGAGCCCCATGCCAGAACTGCCGGAAGTCGAAACCACCCGCCGCGGAATTGCACCGCACCTGGAAGGCCAGCGCGTCAGCCGGGTGATCGTGCGTGAGCGCCGTCTGCGCTGGCCGATCCCCGAAGACCTGGATGTGCGGCTGTCGGGCCAGCGCATCGTGCTGGTGGAACGGCGGGCCAAGTACCTGCTGATCAATGCCGAAGTCGGCACGTTGATCAGCCATTTGGGCATGTCGGGGAATCTGCGGCTGGTGGAAGCCGGCTTGCCGGCAGCCAAGCATGAGCATGTGGACATCGAACTGGAATCGGGCCTGGCCCTGCGTTACACCGACCCGCGTCGGTTTGGGGCGATGCTCTGGAGCCTCGACCCGCTGAACCACGAACTGCTGGTTCGCCTGGGGCCGGAGCCGTTGACCGATCTGTTCGATGGCGAGCGTCTGTTCCAGCTGTCCCGCGGACGATCCATGGCGGTCAAGCCGTTCATCATGGATAACGCGGTGGTGGTTGGCGTCGGCAATATCTACGCGACCGAAGCGCTGTTTGCTGCCGGCATCGACCCGCGCCGCGAGGCCAAGAGCATTTCCCGGGGGCGTTATTTGAAGCTGGCGATCGAGATCAAGCGCATCCTGGCGCTCGCCATCGAACGGGGCGGTACCACGTTGCGGGACTTTATCGGCGGCGACGGCCAGCCGGGGTACTTCCAGCAGGAGCTGTTCGTGTACGGCCGTGGTGGTGAACACTGCAAGGTCTGTGGCACGGGGCTGCGGGAAGTCAAACTCGGGCAGCGCGCCAGCGTCTTTTGTCCGCGCTGTCAGAGCTGATATCGGCTACGGTCTATAGTCAGTGTTCTCACTGCCTAGCCGAAGGACCGTGCCATGAATCTGTTTCGAACCTTTGTCGTCACGCTGCTGCTGAGCATCGCTGCGCCCACGCTGGCTACTGAGAACGGCAGCGGCGACCCGCGTTACACCATCCAGAATCCACCGGCCTACGCCATGCTTGGCGATCTGCTGATTGCCCGACCGTTGCTGGTGGTGGCGACAGTGATCGGTGCCGGGGCGTTTGTGGTATCGCTGCCATTTACCGCGCTGGGCGGCGGCATTGGCGATGCAGGGCAGGCGCTGGTGGTCGACCCGGCGAAAGCAGCGTTTGTGCGGTGTCTGGGGTGCATCGGGGAAGGGTTTGAGCAGCGGGAGTGAGGCATAAAAAAGATCGTCCGGACGCGGTTCGGACGATCTTTCCAGGCTTTCAAGCCTTACCGGTAATCTTCCGGTATTTCTCCATCAACTGTTCTTCAGTTTCCGGATGGGCTTCGTCCAGCGGAATGCAATCCACCGGGCAGACCTGCTGGCACTGCGGTTCGTCATAGTGGCCGACACATTGCGTGCACAGGTTCGGGTCGATCACGTAGATCTCTTCGCCCTGGGAAATGGCGGCGTTTGGGCACTCGGGTTCGCAGACGTCGCAGTTGATGCAATCGTCGGTGATGATCAGGGACATGCTAACTCCAGCCGGGGCGGCAGGCCCTGGCGCAATAAACCAATGCGCACAATTGTGCCGCATTGGCGCCCGCAGTGCACGCGGGCGCGATCAAGTGCAGCTTCGGCAGCGCCTACTTTTTGAAGCGTTCAGTGAGGGCGTCGGCCACCACCGGGTGGACGAACTTGGTGATATCGCCGCCCAGGGCCGCGATTTCACGGACCAGTGTCGAGGAAATGAACGAATAACGCTCGGACGGGGTAAGAAACAGGCTTTCCACATCCGGTGCCAGTTGGCGGTTCATGTTGGCCAGCTGGAATTCGTATTCGAAGTCCGACACCGCGCGCAAACCACGCAGGAACACATTGGCGTTCTGCTCTTTGGCGAAGTGCGCGAGCAGCGTCGAGAAGCCGACGACTTCAACGTTCGGCAAATGTTTGGTGACCTCGCGGGCCAGCTCCACACGTTGTTCCAAGGGAAACAGCGGGTTTTTCTTCGGGCTGGCGGCGACGGCGATGATCACGTGATCGAACAGGCGCGAGGCGCGTTCGACCAGATCGCCATGGCCCTTGGTAATAGGGTCGAAGGTACCTGGGTACAACACTCGGTTCATCGCGTCGTCCTGGCGGGAGTCCGTTGGGGAGTCGGATGGTATCGCAGCCTTCCCGGTCGGCCAAGTCGCCTGTTGGGTAAGAAAGCACTATAGACGATAGGAATATTCCGCGTTTTCATGGGTTTTTCAAACGTTCGGCCAGTGAATTCGCCAGTTGCGCCGTCAGTCCGTAGACCGACAATTGTGGGTTTGCACCAATGCTGGTGGGGAATAGCGAGCCGTCGTGAATCGACAGATTGTGCAGTTGATGATGTCGGCCGAGGCTGTCGGTCACGGCATTTTTCGGGTCTTCACCCATGGCACAACCGCCCATCACATGAGCACTGCCCAGGCGCGTGCGATACAACTCAAGGCTCAACCCGTCGATTAATGCACGCGCTTCGGCGAGGGTTTTCACGTAACGGGCGTCGGCATGCATCGGCATCACAGCGTTGGCGCCACCGGCGAACTGGATCTCGGCCATGCTATGGAACGCCCGGCGCAACCCGTCCCAGGCATACGGTGAAACCTGATAGTCGAGCACCGGCGTGCCGTCACTGCGCAATTCGACATTGCCGCCGGGGCTGTCCGGGTGAAAACCGTCTCGCAGCAACGCCAGCATCGCGTGGGTATGCGGCAGATTCTCCATGTGCCGGGCGTTTTCCGTGCCGAAGCCACCGAGCAGGGTGGTGGCCAGCGCCGGGTGCAGCGGTGGGACCTCCAATTTGTAGGACATCTTGCCGGTGATGCCGTCCTGCCACTGGAAATGGTCGGAATAAATCGACTGCGGCGCGCCGTAGAACGGGTTGATCACCTCGTCGAACAGCCCGGCGGACATGTTGACCAAATGCAGGAACGTCCGTTTCCCCAGTCGCTCATGCGGATCCGGCGCCTCTGAACGCAATAGCAGCGCCGGGCTGTTGATCCCGCCACCGGCCAGCACGTAATGCCGTGCCTTGACTGTGATTGTGCGTCCGGTAGGGGCAACGCAACGCTCATCCATCGCCACACAGTGCAGGCCAGTGACCCTGCCGTCCTTGATCGACAGCTTTTCAGCGCGGGCCAGATAGAGCAGCTCGCCACCTTTTTCCAGGGTCGCCGGGATGGTCGTGACCAGCATCGATTGTTTGGCGTTAGTCGGGCAACCCATGCCGCAGTAGCCGATGTTCCAGCAGCCGCGCACGTTGCGCGGGATCACATGCCAGGCGTAGCCGAGTTTTTCGCAGCCTTTGCGGATGACGTCGTTGTTGGCGTTGGGCGGCACTAGCCACGGGGCGACGCCCAGGCGTTGTTCCATTTTCTCGAACCAGGGCGCCATCTCGGCCGGTGTGTGGCCTACGACGTCATGTTCTTTGGCCCAGTGTTCGAGCGTCTGATCCGGGGTGCGAAAGCTCGAAGTCCAGTTGATCAGCGTGGTACCGCCCACCGCCCGGCCCTGGAGGATGGTGATCGCACCGTCCTTGCTCATGCGCCCGATGCCTTCCTGATAGAGGCTGGTGTAGGCCTGATCCTCGAGCATCTTGAAGTCGCTGCTGGTCTTGAGTGGGCCTTCTTCGATGAGCAATACCTTGTAGCCTGCGGCGCTGAGGATTTCGGCGGTGGTTCCGCCGCCGGCACCGCTGCCGATGATCGCCACATCCGCTTCGAGGGTCAGGTCCTGGCTCAGTTGGGCACCGTTGTAGGTTTTCCAGCCACGGGCCAGGCCTTCGCGGAACGGATCGGGTACGGGCATGTTCGGGTTCTCTTGTTGTTATGTTTTGGGTGCGATGGTGAGGCGCCACGGTCTCAAACAGTGGGCGGCCCCGGATACCCACAATGCACCCAAGACTCCGCCCGGCTGTACCACGCCATCATCACCATTTGCAGCAACGAGCTATGGCCCATGCGCAGCAAGCTCAGCGAGCTGTTTTCCCAGCGATCGAGAAACTGTCGGATGTCTTCGCCGGTGGCGTTTTCCCAGCTGCCCCAGATCCCGGTCAGTGGGCCGCGGGTGATGCTCATCCCCAGCACATCGAACAATTGCCGGGTCAGCTTGAGCATTTCCGCAGACAGGTGATCGAGGCTGTAATCCAGGCTTTTGAGGGTGCCGTCGACGGCGGCCGGCATTTTTTCGACGGCCACGGCACCGTCGAGCATTACCGGGATCAGTGCCCGCAGAAACAACAGGTCACCGCTGCGCAAAGTCGCGAAACCGCTGGCCGCCGTGCTCGACGAGCAGCCGCTGAGGCTCGCGCCTAATCCGGCCGTGGCCAGAAAGGCGCTGGCGCCCAGGCTGAATTTAAGCAGGCCGCGCCGGGACAGCGCGGGTGTGTCGGACAGGCTTGGGCTCATTATTGTTATTACCCGGCGGTGTTGATCGTTAGCGGATAAACAGCTTCTGGATCAGTTTCTGAATGGATTTGCCGTACGGCGGATAGATCAGCTTTGCCGCATTGAAACGCTGTTTGATCAGTACACCCTTGGCCTTGCTGAAGGTCAGGAAACCCTCATGGCCGTGGTAGTGGCCCATGCCCGAGGCGCCGATGCCGCCGAACGGCATGTCGTCCTGGGCAACGTGCAGCAAGGTGTCATTGAGGCATACGCCGCCGGAATGGGTTTCGTGGAGAACGCGGTTTTGCTCGCGCTTGTCGTAGCCGAAGTAATACAGCGCCAGCGGACGAGGCCGTTGGTTGATGTAGGCAAACGCTTCATCGAGGTCCTTGTACGGCACGATCGGCAGCAGCGGGCCGAAGATTTCGTCCTGCATCACCGTCATGTCGTCGCTGACGTTGAGCAGCAGGCTATGACCCATGCGCCGGCCCTGGCCCTGATCGAACAACGGAATCAGCAGCGCGCCCTTGCTGGTGGCGTCGCTGAGGTAGCCGTTGAGCCGCGCCAGTTGTCGCTCATTGATGATGGCGGTGTAGTCCGGATTGTCGGCCAGGGTCGGATAAAACCCGCGAACTGCCTGGCGATAGGCTTCGACGAAAGAGCCGACGCGGTCTTCCGGCACCAGCACGTAGTCCGGGGCGACACAGGTTTGCCCGGCGTTGAGAGTCTTGCCGAAAGCGATGCGTTCGGCGGCATCCTTTAGCGGTACATCGCGGGAAACGATGGCCGGGGACTTGCCGCCCAGTTCGAGGGTCACCGGGGTCAGGTTCTCGGCGGCGGCGCGCATCACGTGTTTGCCGATGCTGGTGGCGCCGGTGAACAGCAGGTGATCGAAGCGCAGCCGGGAGAACGCCACGCCGATGTCGGCCTCGCCGAGCACCACGCAAACCAGGTCTTGAGGGAATATCCGCCCCAGCAATTCCTTGAGCAGCAAACCGGTGGCGGGGGTCGATTCGCTGAGTTTGAGCATCACCCGGTTGCCCGCCGACAACGCCCCCACCAGTGGCCCGATGGCCAGATACAACGGGTAGTTCCACGGCACGATCACCCCGACTACGCCCAGCGGTTGATAAACGACTTTGGCCGACGCGGGTTGAAAGGCGATGCCGACTTTACGCCTCGAGGCCTTCATCCAGCCTTTGAGGTGTTGGCTGGCGTAGTGAATACCATGCAGGCTGGGCATCAATTCGGCGAGCAGGGTTTCGTCGGCGCTGCGGTGGCTGAAATCCTGGCTGATGGCGTCGACCAAGGCCTGGCGCTCATTGCTCAACAGGTCCCGCAATGCCTTTAGCCATTGCTGGCGCTGAGCCGCGGGTGGCATCGGGTTGCCTGCATACGCGGCGCGTTGAGCATCGAACAGGGTTTGGAGCTCGTCCAGAGGCTGCTGCAGGTTCTTCAGGTAGGCGATGTCAGCAGGCATGGTCGGCTCCGGATTTATTGTAATGGGAGGGTTTTTAGAGTCTATGCTCTAGAAAGTCAAATGACATCCTGACGCAGCTTTGTTTTATCCACTCCCGGATAGGTCGTAAGATGCCCGTCACCGCACTCTGAATTAAAGCTCAAGCCATGGCCCCTCGGATCAAAACCAGCGAGCGCATCGTGCAGAACAGCCTGGAGCTGTTCAATCAGCAGGGCGAGCGCAGCATCAGCACCAACCACATTGCTGCCCACATGGAGATTTCTCCGGGCAACCTGTACTACCACTTCCCCAACAAGCAGGCGATCATCGCTGTGCTGTTCAGTGAGTACGAAAGCCTGGTGGACAGCTTCCTGCGCCCGCCTCAGGGCCGCGCCGCGACGGTCGAAGACAAGCGCTTCTACCTCAAGGAATTGCTCGCTGCCATGTGGCGCTATCGGTTTTTGCATCGCGACCTCGAGCACTTGCTCGACAGCGATCCCGAGCTGGCCGCCCGTTACCGGCGCTTTTCCCAGCGCTGCCTGATCCAGGGCACCGCCATTTACGAAGGGTTCGTCGCCGCTGGCATCCTGAACATGGATAAGGTTCAGATCGAGTCACTGACGCTGAACGCCTGGATCATCCTCACGTCGTGGGTGCGGTTTCTGTGCACCACGCGGGAAAACTCCAACCACTTGAGCGAACAGGCCATTAAGCGTGGCGTGTATCAGGTGCTGGTGCTTGAGGCCGGGTTCGTTACCGATCAATCGCGCGACGCGGTAAATGCGCTGTTCGACGAATTTTACGTACCGCTGGCCCAGGCGCTGGAAGAAGTGCATTAGGATTCAAGACTGACAACATCACAGGAGCCCGTTATGCCCATTGCGCAACTGATCAGCCCGCAAGCGTTGGACCTGAAAAAGGAGACCCCGGGGCTGGTGATTCTGGATTGTCGTTTTGCCCTCGAAGACCCGGATTACGGTCAGCGCAGCTATGCCGAAGGGCATATTGCCGGGTCGAGCTTTGCCGATCTCGAGCGTGATCTGAGCGGGGCGGTGGTCAAGGGGGTTACCGGGCGTCATCCGTTGCCTGAACCCGAAAAGCTGATCGAGCGCCTGCAAGCCTGGGGCATCAATGCCGACAGCGAAGTGGTTTTGTACGATGACGGTCCTGGCGCCTACGCGGCGCGGGCCTGGTGGTTGCTGGCCTGGCTGGGCAAGCGCGATGGTGTGTTCATTCTCGATGGCGGGCTGAAAGCCTGGCACGCCGCCGGATTGCCCCTGAGTCTTGATCCGCCGTCGATCACTCGCGGCACCTTCACCGGGGCGCCGGATGCTTCGCTGGTGCTCAGCGCCAAACAGCTCCAGAAACGTCTCGGTCAGCCCGCGTTGACCTTGCTCGACGCCCGCGCCATGCCGCGCTTCAAGGGCGAAGTGGAGCCAATCGATCCGATTGCCGGGCACATCCCCGGCGCACAATGCGCCGCGTTCACCGAAAACCTGGGCAGCGACGGACGTTTTCTGCCCGCCGATCAGCTCAAGCAGCGGTTTGCCGCGAAGCTCGGTGATCGTTCGCCGACGGAGCTGGTCGCGTATTGCGGTTCCGGCGTGACGGCCTGCCACAACCTGTTCGCCCTGTGCCTGGCGGGTTATCCGTTGGGGTCGTTGTATGCCGGTTCGTGGAGCGAGTGGATTAACGATCCCGCGCGAGGCGTCGCCACCGGCGAGTAAGCGCAGAGCCGATGTGGGAGCGGGCCTGCTCCCACATTTGGATCTTCGTTGTCATCTATGGTCGGGCAATTGCCGCGCGCTGCGATACGCCCCCGGTCCAACGCCATAAACCTGCTTGAATTGCCGGCTCAGATGACTCTGGTCGGCAAAACCCAGTTGCGTCGCGACTTCCAGCGGCAGGCAACCGCCCTGTAACAACGCCCGTGCCCGAGCGATGCGCTGCTGCATCAACCAGGCGTGCGGCGGCATGCCGGTGGCGCGGCGGAACACCCGGGCGAAGTGGAAGGGGGACAGGTTCACCGTCGCTGCCAGTTCTTCCAGCGAGGGCGGCGCCGCCAATTGCGATTGCAGCCGTTCCTTGGCCAAGGTCACTGCGCGGTGTTCCTTGCCGGGTTTGCCGGCGATCGGGACGGCTGCGTGGCGTTGCAACAACGACAGCATCATTTCCCGCCAGACCGTTTGCTGCTGCAGTGCCGTGGACGGACTTTCCAGCAGCCGATGCAATTGGCAGAACCCCCTCACCAGATCCGGGTCGCGATACAGCGTGGCGCCAAACGCGGGCAGGGTGTCGCTCGGCAGTTCAAGCTCCTCCAGCAGCGAAAGAATTTGCCCGCTGTCGGGATAAAACGCCCGGTACAACCAACCGTCTTCCGTACCTTTGTGGCCGGTGTGCAGTTCGTCCGGGTTGATCAGCACCAGCGTGCCGCTGCCCGCCAAATGCTCGGCACCGCGATAGCGATAACGCTGGGCGCCGGCCATGATCATGCCGATCACATAGCCGTCATGCACATGAGGGGCGAAACGGTGTTCGATGTAGCGCGCAGACAACAACTCGACCCCGGCCAGCGGCGCCGTTTGCCAGAAGTGGATCGACTCGCCCTGATCGACTTCCACTGTTTATTTGCGCCCTGTGGCGGCCAGCCATTGGGGAATGCGCCGTTCCAGGTAGTAACCCGGTTGCCTGAACGAACCCTCGACGAAACCGACATGCCCGCCCTTGGCCTGCAACTCGAATTGAGTACTGGCGGACAATTCATCGGCTTGCGGCAGGCTATGCGGAAACACAAACGGGTCGTCAGCCGCCTGGATAATCAGGGTCGGCGTGCGAATCTCTCCAAGGAAATAACGACTCGACGCGCGACGATAATAGTCCGCGGCATCGGCGAAACCATTCAGTGGTGCGGTGACCCGGCCGTCGAAATCCCAGAAAGTACGCAAGTTCTCCAAAGAGCCCAGTGCCTCCAATGCCGCCAGGCCATCCTCATGTCCCTCATGCTGGAATCTGCGTTGTTTGTTCTTGATGTAGGCGACCATCTCTCGCATGAAATGCGCTTGGTAGAACTGGGAAAAACCCTGGCTGATACGATCGGCACAGTGATCGAGGCGAAACGGCACCGACACTGCCACCGCACCGAGTACACCGCTGTTGCTGCCGGTTTCACCCAGATGCTTGAGCAACACGTTACCGCCCATGGAATAACCGACCGCATACAGCGGCGCGAGGGGGCGTTGGGTGCGCAGGTGTCTGATGGTTTCGGCCAAATCTTCACTGGCCCCGGAATGGTAGCTGCGCGGCAACAGATTGGGCTCGCCGGAGCAACCTCGCCAGTTCAACGCGACGCTGGCCCAACCCTGGGCACCCAGCGCTTTCTGCATGCCGGCCACATAAGGCGAATTCGACGAGCCGGTCAGGCCGTGCAATACCAGCACCAACGGTGCATTCGCGCTGTGTGGGCCGTGCCAGTCCAGGTCAAGGAAATCGCCATCTTCAAGCCACAATCGCTCGCGCTCACGCTCGATATGTGTGGTTTTGCGCCATAGCGGTCCCCACAAGGTTTGTAAGTGCGGATTACCCAGGCCGTAGGCGGGCGTGAAGGCAGGGGTGAAACGTTCTGGCAGATGGGACACGATTGCTCTCGATGCTGCGGCGCGTACCCGCAGCGTTAGCTGACTGAGCTTCGCACCGTTTTCTCAGGCCGGACTAGCCGGCGATCCCTGCCATACGTTGCCACAACGCGTAGTACACACGTCCCGATTTTTGCTCCCGATGCAGGCGCCAATTTTCTGGCAAACCCAATATCGACGGTGCGCTTTCGCTTTCAGTGTAGACCCACGCATCGTCAGCCAGCCAATGACGTTCTTCGAGCAGAGTGCAAACCACAGGCAACAGATTCTGATTGAACGGCGGGTCGAGGAATACCAGGTCGAACGCCGTGGCCGGTTGGGTTTCCAGATAGCGCAAGGCGTCGGCAGTCTGTACCTGGCCGTTGGTGCAGCGCAGGGTGCCCAGATGTTCTTTCAGGCTGGACACCGCTATGTTGCTGGCGTCCAGCGCCTGGCCCATGGCCGCGCCACGGGACAAGGCTTCCAGGAACAGCGCGCCGCTGCCGGCAAACGGATCGAGCACCTTGGCCCCGGCGACGTAAGGCGCGAGCCAGTTGAACAGGGTTTCACGCACCCGGTCCGGCGTTGGGCGCAGGCCTGGGGCATCCGGGAAGCTCAGCTTTCGGCTGCGCCATTCGCCGCCGATGATGCGCAGTTGGTTCACACCGTTATGCACGTTGTGGACAGGTTTTTTTGGGCGAGTGGCCATTAATGCTCCGGAACCCCGAGCGGCTGCTCGGCAGGTTTGTCAGTAGGGGCCGGCAACGGCTTTTGTGGCACGGTCGGGCCAGCGCTGACGATGACCAGTTTATCCGTGCTCAGGTGTTTGCTCAGTGCGGCTTTGACTTGCTCGACTGTCAGGCTCTGGGACTGTTGCATGAAGTCTTCCAGGTAGCTCAGCGGCAAGTTGTAAAAGCCCATGGCGCCGAGCTGACCGACGATATCGGCGTTGCTGGCGGTGGACAGCGGGAAGCTGCCGGCCAGTTCACGCTTGGCGTCGTCGAGTTCTTTCTCGGTGGGGCCGGACTTAAGGTAGTCGGCGAGCACATCCTGCACCAGTTTCAGGGTGCCTTCGCTCATTTCGGCGCGGGTTTGCAGGTTGATCATGAACGGGCCGCGAACCTGCATCGGGCTGAAACCCGAATACACACCGTAAGCCAGGCCACGCTTCTCACGCACTTCGCTCATCAGCCGGGTGCCGAAACCGCCGCCGCCAAGAATCTGGTTGCCCATGGACAGCGCTGCGTAATCCGGATCGTCACGGTCGATACCCAGTTGCGCGATCATCAGGTTGGTCTGCTTGGACGGAAACTCGATGTGGCCGATGCTGGGCTTGGGGTCGGTCGGCTGTTCGACTTTCGCCAGGGCCGGGCCTTTGGGCAGGTCGGCGGATACCTGGGCGGCGACCGCCTCGGCTTCGGCGCGCGACAGGTCGCCTACCAGCGCAATCACCACGTTGCCGGCGGCGTAGGCTTTCTGATGGAAGGCTTGCAACTGCGCCAGGGTGATCGGTGGAATGCTCTTCGCCGTGCCGTCGCTGGAGTGCGCATACGGGTGATCGCCATACAAGCGGTTCATCAGCTCCAGGCTGGCGAGTTTGCCGGGGTTCTGTTTCTGGAATTCGAAGCCGGCGAGCATCTGGTTCTTGATGCGCGCAAACGAGTCGGCGGGGAAGGTCGGTTTGCCGACGACTTCAGCGAACAGCTTCAAGGCAGGCTCGCGTTTGTCCACCGCACTGAGGCTGCGCAGGGAGGCAAGCGCCATGTCCTTGTACGCGCCGTTGCTGAAGTCGGCGCCCAATCCTTCGAAGCCCTGAGCGATGGCGCCGACATCTTTGCCGGCCACACCTTCGTTGAGCATGGCGTTGGTCAGCAATGCCAGGCCGGGTGCATCACCGTCCTGGCTGCTGCCGGCGGCGAAGATCAGGCGCATGTCGAACATCGGCAGTTCACGGGCTTCAACGAACAATACCTTGGCGCCTTCGGCGGTATTCCAGGTCTGCACGTTCAGCGAGCGATGGCTTGGGGCCTTGCCGTCGAGTTCGGCCAGCGATTGCAGCTTTTGGCTGGACTTGGCCTTGTCGAGGGCTTCGCTGGCGTTGGACTCGTCGGGTTTTGACAGATAAAAGGCGGCAGACCCGATCAGTGCGACAGCGATCAGGCCGATCAGGGCCAGACGCGACTTTTTACGCTCACTCATGAGTCGTCTCCTGTGGCAGTACATGGGCGACGCTGAGACGTTCGCGGGTGAAATACAGCTTGGCGGCCTTCTGGATGTCCTGCGGGGTCACGCTTTCCAGGTCGGCGAGTTCGGTGTCCATCAGTTTCCACGACAGGCCGACGGTTTCCAGTTGGCCGATGGCGGTGGCCTGGCTGGTGATCGAGTCGCGCTCAAAGACCAGGCCGGCAATGACCTGTGCTCGCACCCGCTCCAGCTCTTCAGTGGACGGTGCGGTGGTTTTCAGCTGTTCGAGCAGTTTCCACAGGCCGGCTTCGGCCTGGGCCATGGTTTTCTTCTTCTGGGTGTTCGGCGTGGCCGACAAGGTGAACAGGCTGTCGCCACGGGTGTAGGCGTCGTAGCTCGACGAGCCGCCGGACACCAGCTCTTCGCCGCGCTCCAGTTGCGTCGGGATGCGGCCGCTGTAGCCACCGTCGAGCAGGGCGGAAATCAGGCGCAGGGCGTTCACCGATTGTTTGTCTGCGGCTGTGGCGATGCTCGGCACGTTGAAGGCCAGCATCAGGCTCGGCAATTGGGTCTGCACATGCAGGGTGATCTTGCGTTCGCCGGGCTCAGCCAGCTCCAGCGGGATTTTCGCCGGTGGCACGTCGCGCTTGGCGATCGGGCCGAAGTAACGCTGGGCCAGGGTTTTGACTTCGTCCGGGGTCACATCGCCGACCACCACCAGGGTGGCGTTGTTCGGCACATACCAGGACTGGTACCAGTGGCGCAGTTCTTCGACTTTCATGCGGTCGAGGTCGGCCATCCAGCCGATGGTCGGCGTGTGGTAGCCGCTGGCGGGGTAGGCGATGGCCATGAAACGTTCGTAGGCCTTGGACATCGGCTTGTCGTCGGTGCGCAGGCGACGCTCTTCTTTGATCACCTCGATTTCGCGGGTGAACTCGTCGGCCGGCAGGCGCAGGTTGGCCATGCGGTCGGCTTCCAGTTCGAAGGCCACGCCCAGACGGTCGCGGGCCAGCACCTGGTAATACGCGGTGAAGTCGTCGCTGGTGAAAGCGTTCTCCTCGGCACCGAGATCGCGCAGGATCAGCGAGGCTTCGCCGGGGCCGACTTTCTCGCTGCCCTTGAACATCATGTGTTCCAGCGCATGGGACAACCCGGTCTGGCCCGGGGTCTCGTAGCTGGAGCCGACCTTGTACCAGATCTGGGAAACGACGACCGGCGCACGATGGTCTTCGCGCACGACAACCTTCAGGCCGTTGTCGAGGGTGAATTCGTGGGTCGGTTGTGGATCGGCAGCCAGGGCCGAGAGGGGCAGACAAACTGTGCTGAGCAGCAGGCCTGCAGCGCGGCGGGCTAGAGCATTCATTCGTTTTTAAACCTGTTGGGCTGCCCGCTTGGTCTTAGCGTCGGCGGGCGAGAGGGTGCTAGGATACTGATCCGTTTTACTGGCGGCCACGCCTATCAAGCCTTTGATCGGCTTGCAGGTTGTATGGGTTACCGGCAGAAGCTTTGAGTTTGTCAGCTAAACTCTGCGTTTTCGCCGACGATGCCGTTCCAGTCCTTCGTATTAGTCGACCTTTGAGGCGCCGTTGGCTCCTCGACAAAATGTTGCGCGTGAACAAGCTGGATGAATCGCAGTCTGTTCAGCATCGAATTATTTATTTGCCGAGGCGCCTTTTGGCGCGTCGCTACCGTGAGATAGCCGTCCTCCATGTTTGGTTCCAACGACGACAAGAAGACCCCAGCTGCGGCTGGTGAGAAGAAAAGCCTGTTCGGATGGCTGCGCAAAAAGCCGCAGGAACCCGTTGTCGAACAGCCACAGCCACTTTCTGAGCCAACCCCGGCACCGGTTATAGAGCAAAAGCCTGCGCCGATTGCCGAGCCGGTGCTGCAACCTGCGGCCGCGCTCGTACCTGAAACCGAAGTCGCGGCCCCATTGCCGCTGACGCCAGTTGCCACGCCGTGGCTGACTTTGCCGGTAGCGGAAGAGCCGGTGGCGCTGGTCGAAGATGAGCAAGCACCGCACATCACCCCGCCGATTCCGGCCCCGACTGCGTTTGCTCCGGAGCCGGTTCGGGCGCCAGTGGTTGAACCGGCAGCTGTTGCTCCCGTGTTCGTGGCCGAACCTGCACCGGTGGCTCCAGTGCCAGCATTTGTTGCTCCGGTTGCTCAAGCGCCTGCGCCTGCGCCCGTCATCGCTCCTGTTGCCGCCACACCGGTTGCGCCCCTCGAAACTCCAGTCGAGCCTGTGCGTACCGAAGAGACCAAAGCCGGTTTCTTCGCCCGTCTCAAGCAAGGCCTGTCCAAGACCAGCGCCAGCATTGGCGAGGGCATGGCCAGTCTGTTCCTCGGCAAGAAAACCATTGATGACGAACTGCTCGAAGACATCGAAACCCGTCTGCTGACCGCCGATGTCGGCGTCGAAGCGACGTCGGTGATCATTCAGCGCCTGACTCAGAAAGTCGCCCGCAAGGAGCTGGCCGATGCCGACGCGCTGTACAAATCCCTGCAAGCCGAATTGGCAGCGATGCTCAAACCGGTCGAGCAGCCGCTGAAAATCACCTCGCAGAACAAGCCGTTCGTGATTCTGGTGGTCGGCGTCAACGGTGCTGGCAAAACCACCACCATCGGCAAGCTGGCGAAGAAGCTGCAACTGGAAGGCAAGAAAGTCATGCTCGCCGCCGGTGACACCTTCCGCGCCGCGGCGGTCGAGCAACTGCAGGTCTGGGGCGAGCGCAACAAGATCCCGGTGATCGCCCAGCACACCGGCGCCGACTCGGCTTCGGTAATCTTCGACGCCGTGCAGGCCGCCAAGGCCCGTGGCATTGATGTGTTGATCGCCGACACCGCCGGCCGCCTGCACACCAAAGACAATTTGATGGAAGAGTTGAAGAAGGTTCGCCGTGTGATCGGCAAACTCGACGCCGACGCGCCTCATGAGGTGCTGTTGGTGCTCGATGCCGGTACCGGCCAGAACGCCATCAACCAGGCCAAGCAATTCAACCAGACCGTCGAACTGACCGGCCTGGCGCTGACCAAACTCGACGGCACCGCCAAGGGTGGGGTGATTTTCGCCCTGGCCAAGCAGTTTGGCTTGCCGATCCGTTACATCGGCGTTGGTGAAGGCATCGACGATTTGCGTACTTTTGAAGCAGAACCCTTTGTCCAGGCATTGTTTGCCGAGCGGGAGCGTTCATGATTCGTTTCGAACAGGTCGGTAAACGCTACCCGAACGGTCACGTCGGCTTGCATGAGCTGAGCTTTCGAGTCCGTCGGGGCGAATTCTTGTTTGTCACCGGCCATTCCGGCGCCGGTAAAAGCACCTTGTTGCGGCTGTTGCTGGCCATGGAACGTCCGACCACCGGCAAATTGCTGCTGGCCGGGCAAGACCTGAGCACCATCAGCAACGCACAGATCCCATTCCTGCGCCGACAGATCGGCGTGGTGTTCCAGAACCACCAGTTGCTGTTCGATCGCACGGTGTTCAATAACGTCGCGTTGCCGTTGCAGATCCTTGGCCTGTCCAAGGCCGAAGTCGTCAAGCGCGTGGACTCGGCCCTGGAGCGCGTGGCGCTCTCGGACAAAACCGATCTCTACCCTGGCGACCTGTCTACCGGCCAGCAACAGCGCGTCGGCATCGCTCGCGCCATCGTGCACCGTCCGGCCTTGCTGCTGGCGGACGAACCGACCGGTAACCTCGACCCGCGTCTGGCGGCAGAAATCATGGGCGTGTTCGAAGACATCAACCGTCTGGGCACCAGCGTGCTGATCGCCAGTCACGACCTGGCGCTGATTGCCCGCATGCGTCATCGCATGCTGACCCTGCAGCGTGGTCGATTGATCGGCGACGGGGAGGCCGGTGTATGAGTGCGACACGTAGCCCCAAGGTTTCCGAGCGCGTGGCCCCGAAGGCCGCCGATCCGCAACCACAGCAGAAGAAAAAACGCGACGATGACGATGGCCCGGATTTCGCCACGCTGTTCCGCGCCTGGATAGAAAGCCATCGCGCCAGTCTGCTGGACAGCTTGCGTCGCTTGGGCAAGCACCCGATCGGCAGCTTTTTCACCTGCATGGTGATGGCTGTAGCCCTGAGCTTGCCGATGGGCCTGTCACTTTTGCTGAATAACGTCGAGCGTCTGGGCGGCTCCTGGCAGCGTGCGGCGCAGATTTCCCTGTACCTGCAACTTGAGGCCAGCCCTGCCGAGGGTAAGTCGTTGCGTGAGCAGATCAAAGGCATACCGGGTGTGGCCGATGCTGAATATGTCGGTCGCGATCAGGCGCTGGAAGAGTTCCAGCAGCAGTCCGGGCTGGGCGAGGCACTCAAGGAGCTCCCGGAAAACCCGCTGCCAGGCGTGGTCCTGGTGACTCCGAAAGAGGTCGACAAGCCTGCGCTTGAAGCATTACGACAAAAACTTTCCGAATTGCCGAAGGTACAACAGGCGCAACTTGATCTAGTCTGGGTCGAGCGTCTGGCGGCCATCCTCAAGCTGGGCGACCGTTTTGTCTTCGGTCTGACCGTGCTTTTGGTTTCTGCATTACTTTTGGTGATAGGCAATACCATTCGTCTTCATATTGAAAACCGCCGCACAGAGATAGAAGTGATTAAACTCGTCGGCGGCACGGACAGTTATGTGCGCAGGCCCTTTCTGTACATGGGCGCGCTTTATGGCTTCGGTGCGGGGATTTTTTCCTGGGGCGTATTGGCGTTCGGCCTGAACTGGCTGAACGACGCGGTGGTTGGACTGGCCGGTTTGTACGGCAGTGATTTTGCGCTGGCCGGAGTGCCAGTTGCCGACGGTCTGTCGCTCTTGCTTGGCGCGGTGCTGTTGGGGTATATCGGTGCATGGATTGCAGTCGCACGCCACCTGCGGGAGCTTGCGCCAAAGTAATATCATTTTGCTCGTATTGACCTTTCAGCGTTTATGGGAACTTGTTTTTTGGTTTCCGGTCAATTTTCGCAGTGCTGAACTGCACGAGTTATGTAAGTCGGAGGTTTTTTCGTATGACCAATTCTTTGCAGCCTGCATATGCTCTGGTCCCGGGTGCGAACCTGGAGGCCTATGTGCACACGGTGAACAGCATTCCATTGCTGACGCCGGAGCAGGAGCGTGAACTGGCCGAGAGTCTCTATTATGAGCAGGATTTGGGGGCGGCTCGGCAGATGGTGCTCGCCCACCTGCGTTTTGTCGTACACATTGCCCGTAGCTATTCCGGCTACGGCCTGGCCCAGGCTGACCTGATCCAGGAAGGCAACGTCGGCCTGATGAAAGCGGTCAAGCGTTTCAACCCGGAAATGGGTGTGCGCCTGGTGTCCTTTGCGGTGCACTGGATCAAGGCGGAAATCCACGAGTTCATCCTGCGCAACTGGCGGATCGTCAAAGTCGCGACCACCAAGGCTCAGCGCAAGCTGTTCTTCAACCTGCGCAGCCAGAAGAAACGTCTGGCCTGGCTGAACAACGAGGAAGTCCACCGTGTGGCGGAAAGCCTCGGCGTAGAGCCGCGGGAAGTACGCGAGATGGAAAGTCGCCTGACCGGCCATGACATGGCCTTCGACCCGGCCGCGGAAGCGGACGACGACAGTGCCTTCCAATCGCCGGCCAACTACCTGGAAGACCACCGGTACGATCCGGCTCGTCAACTGGAAGACGCCGACTGGAGCGACAACTCCAATCACAACCTGCACGAAGCACTTGAAGTGCTGGACGACCGCAGCCGCGACATCCTCTACCAGCGCTGGCTGGCAGAAGAAAAAGCCACGCTGCACGACCTGGCGCAGAAGTACAACGTGTCGGCCGAGCGTATTCGTCAGCTCGAGAAGAGCGCGATGAACAAGCTCAAGTTGTCGATCGCCGCGTAACCCACGCGAAGGCAATAAAAAACGCCCCGATCATTGATCGGGGCGTTTTTGTTTCTGCCCAATTTCCAGTTTAACGTCGACCTTGTGGGATCTTCGGTGTCATTGAGCCCACGGTGCCCGGCGCGAATCGTTGAGGCCGACCAGATAACTGTCCCCGCCCAACTGGCTCATCTGCTGACGAATCCACCCCGCCCGCCTTGCAACGTAAGAAGTCGGATGGCTGGCACTCCACACCCGCGGGTTCGGCAGTACCGCCGCCAGCAAACTTGCCTGCTGCCGGGACAGCGAACCAGCGCCCACGCCAAAGTGATGCCGGGCCGCTGCTTCGGCGCCGAACACGCCTTCATCCCACTCGGCACTATTGAGGTACACCTCAAGAATCCGCTGCTTGGGCCAGAACACTTCGATCAACCCAGTAAACCAGGCTTCCAGGCCTTTACGCAGCCAGCTGCGGCCAGACCACAGAAAAAGGTTTTTCGACACTTGCTGGCTCAGGGTGCTGGCGCCGCGAATCGAGCCGCCGCGCTCGTTATGTGCAAACGCCGCCTGAATCGCGCTGAAATCAAAGCCCCAATGCTCGGGAAACTTCTGGTCTTCACCGGCAATTACCGCGACTTTCAGGTCGTCGGAGATTTCATCCCAAGGTTTCCAGGTGCGTTGCAGGTCGATGGGCTCGCCGTCGAGCCAGGATTCGATCTTGCGCTCGACCATTAATGCCGTTCCCGGTGGCGGCACCACCCGAAACAGCAGAACCAGCAAAACGCTGCCGACCGCGAACCAGAGCAGGGCCTTTGTGAAACGACGGAAAATTAACTGCAGCATAGAGATGGCTTGGCCGAACCCGTTGAGCCGGCCATTATACAGACCCTGTTGATCGAGTCTGACTGGAGTTCTTCATGCTGCGTGGCTTTCTGATGCTGGCCGCTTTCTTCGGCTTCACCGGCGTTGCCTTGGGCGCATTCGCCGCCCACGGCCTGAAAAACCGCCTGACGCCCGAGTATTTGGCGATTTTCCACACGGGCGTCACTTATCAACTGGTGCATACCCTGGCGTTGCTGGGTGTTGCATTGCTGGCCACGCAGATTCCCGGTCGTCTGATTACCTGGGCCGGCGCGTCTTTTGCTCTAGGCATTGTGTTGTTTTCCGGCAGCCTGTACCTGCTGACGATGACCGGTGTCAGCAAGCTCGGGATCGTTACACCGTTCGGCGGCCTCGCGTTTCTGGTCGGCTGGGTTTGCCTGGGGCTAGCCGCCTGGCGGCTGAGCTGACCACGCAGTCCATTTCGTGACGAATGGCTTGGGTCGTCAAGTCTGATCGGGCTAGAATGCCAGCCCCTAAAAATGATGGCGGCATTCGGCATGCGCATTCAGTTGAACGGCGAATCCCTTGAACTGCCCGACGGTGAAACCGTTGCGGCCCTGCTGACCCGTCTGGAACTGACTGGGCGCCGGGTGGCGGTCGAGCTCAATCTGGATATCGTCCCGCGCAGCCAGCACGCTGAAACCGCGCTGAACGACGGCGACTCGGTCGAAGTGGTACACGCCATCGGCGGCGGCTAGCCGTCTGGCCCGAGCGGCCACAGAATCATTGTGCAAGAACCTCACCCCAACAGAGGATTTCCCATGAGCATCGTTCGTAGCGACAAGCCCTTCGTCCTGGCCGGTCGTACTTACCAGTCGCGTTTGCTGGTAGGCACCGGCAAGTACCGTGACATGGAAGAAACCCGCCTGGCCATCGAGGCTTCGGGTGCCGAGATCGTCACCTTCGCCGTGCGCCGGACCAACCTCGGCCAGAACCCGGGCGAACCGAACCTGCTCGAAGTCCTGTCGCCGGATCGCTACACCTTCCTGCCGAACACTGCCGGTTGCTACGACGCCATTGAAGCCGTGCGCACCTGCCGCCTGGCCCGTGAGCTGCTCGACGGCCACAACCTGGTGAAGCTGGAAGTGCTGGCGGATCAGAAAACCCTGTTCCCCAACGTGATCGAAACCCTCAAGGCCGCCGAAGTGCTGGTCAAGGAAGGCTTCGACGTGATGGTGTACACCAGCGATGATCCGATCATTGCCCGTCAACTGGCGGAAATCGGCTGTATCGCGGTCATGCCGCTGGCTGGTCTGATCGGCTCGGGCCTGGGGATCTGCAACCCGTACAACCTGCAGATCATCCTCGAAGAGGCGAAAATCCCGGTGCTGGTGGATGCCGGTGTCGGTACTGCCTCCGACGCCACCATCGCCATGGAGCTGGGCTGTGAAGCGGTGCTGATGAACTCGGCCATCGCCCATGCCCAGCAGCCGATCATGATGGCCGAAGCCATGAAACACGCCATCGTGGCAGGTCGTCTGGCCTACCTCGCCGGCCGCATGCCGAAAAAACTCTATGCCAGCGCCTCCTCGCCGCTGGATGGTCTGATCAAGTAAGAGCCATTGATGACTGAATCAAACGACACGCCTATCCAGCAGGAAGAAGGCGAAGAGCGCCAACACCGCCGCATCAAGAGTTTCGTGATGCGCGCCGGGCGCATGACCGAAGGCCAGCAACGCGGCCTGGAGCAGGGCACTCCGCTGTTCGTACTGCCTCTGGCCGATGCGCCGGTGGATTTCGATCAGGTGTTCGGCCGTTCGGCGCCGCGCTCGTTGGAAATCGGTTTCGGCATGGGCCATTCGCTGCTGGAAATGGCTGCGGCCTCGCCGGAACAGGATTTCATTGGCGTTGAAGTTCACCGTCCGGGTGTCGGCGCGCTGCTCAATGGCGTGCTGACTCAGGGCCTGACCAACCTGCGTGTCTACGATTGCGATGCGATCGAAGTGCTCAACCGTTGCATCGCCGACAACAGCCTCGACCGCCTGATGCTGTTTTTCCCGGATCCGTGGCACAAGAGCCGTCACCACAAGCGTCGTATCGTTCAGGCATCGTTCGCTGAGCTGGTGCGTAGCAAGTTGAAGGTCGGCGGTGTGTTGCACATGGCCACCGACTGGGAACCGTACGCCGAGTACATGCTGGAAGTGATGAGCGTCGCCCCGGGCTATCGCAACCTCGCCGAAGACGGCAAATGCGTGCCGCGCCCGGCCGAACGTCCGATCACCAAGTTCGAACGTCGCGGCGAACGTCTTGGACATGGCGTGTGGGATCTGAAGTTCGAAAAACTGGCTTAAGTACGGCGCTGTAAAAACTGTGGGAGCGGGCTTGCCCGCGATAGCGGTCTAACAATCAACGCAGAGGTTGAATGTTATGGCCTCATCGCGGGCAAGCCCGCTCCCACATTGTTTTGTGTGTTATTCGACGTCAGCGACGGTCTGCCACAACCCCGATCAGCACCAGCACCACCAACAACACCGGCGCCAGGCTGTAGTTGTTGAACTGGCTCAGGCCTTTGATGATCCATGGCGTGGCATAGATCAGCGCTACGCCGCTGCCGACCATGCACAGCAGGGCCATCAGCGGGATGCGCAAGGCGCCGGCGATGCTGCCCAGGCGTTGCTCGACCCAGCCCTTGAGGTCGGCGCCAAACAGCACCAGCAGGCAGCCCACCAGCGCCAGAGAGATTTCCGACAGGTTGCTACGGCTCCAGCGGGACACGGTGGCGAGCAGGTCGAGTACCAGATCCATTCGATTTCCTTATGTCAGAAAAGTCTGCAGCAAGTCATTAAGAAAGAGTTGTCCGCGCATCGTGGCTGCCAGACGTGACGGTTCGACCTGCAACAAGCCACTTTGTTCGGCCTCGCGGCGCCCTTCTGCAAGGCTTTCCAGAGGCAGCCCGGTGCGCTCCGGATACAACCGCGCTTCGACACCCTCGGTCAGGCGCAAGGCGTTCATCAGGAACTCGAACGGCAGTTCTTCGTTGGTCAGCGCTTTCTCGCCAGCCTTGAAGCTTTTGGCCGGATTGAGGTAATCCTTCGGCAGGCGAGTCTTCCAGGTGCGCACGATACGCCCGTCCGGATGGCTGAGCTTGCCGTGGGCACCGGCGCCGATACCGATGAAGTCGCCGAAACTCCAGTAATTGAGGTTATGCCGCGCCGGACGGCCGGGCTGGGCATAGGCCGAGACTTCGTATTGCGCGTAACCGTGCTCGGCCAACAGCGCCTGGCCGGCCTCTTGAATGTCCCACAGGGCGTCATCTTCCGGTAGCGTCGGCGGCTGGTTCCAGAACACCGTGTTCGGCTCCAGGGTCAGCTGGTACCAGGACAGGTGCGTCGGCTTCAGGGCGATGGCCTGGCGCAGGTCGCTCAGGGCATCGTCCAGAGATTGATCGGGCAAGCCGTGCATCAGGTCCAGATTGAAGTTATCAAAGCCGGCCTCACGGGCCATGCCGGCGGCACGCACGGCTTCGTCGCCGTTGTGAATCCGCCCCAGGGCCTTGAGTTTCTCTTCCTGAAAACTCTGGATGCCGATCGACAGGCGATTGATACCCAACGCCCGGTAAGCGCGGAATTTCTCCTGCTCGAACGTTCCGGGGTTGGCTTCCAGGGTGATTTCAATGTCGCTGGCAAACGGAATACGTTGCTCGACACCCTTGAGCAAGCGGCCCAACGCCTCGGCGCTGAACAGGCTCGGCGTACCGCCACCAAAGAAGATCGAGCTCAGCTCGCGGCCATAGACCGCATGCAGGTCCTGATCGAGGTCGGTGAGCAAGGCGTCCACATACTCTTGTTCCGGCAGCACCGGGCTGGCGGTGTGGGAGTTGAAGTCGCAATAAGGGCATTTGCGTACACACCACGGGATGTGGATGTACAGCGCCAGGGGCGGCAGCACAGGCAAAGCGGCCCGAGGCGATTGCGCGCCGCCGAAGATCAGCGGCGACGCGGATGATTCAATGGTCATTTCAAGCCCAGACGCTGGCGCAGCAGATCCATTGCACGGGCGCGGTGACTGATCTGGTTCTTGTCGCTGGGCTTAAGCTCGGCGCTGGAGCACTCGCGTTCAGGCACCCAGAACAGCGGATCGTAGCCAAAACCGTGCTCACCGCTGGCCTGGGTCAGGATGCGCCCATGCCACAGGCCTTCGCAGAGGATCGGCAACGGATCGTCGGCATGACGCACCAGCGCCAATACACAGACGAACTGCGCGCCGCGCTCGGCTTGCGGCACGTCTTTCATGACGTCGAGCAGTTTGGCGTTGTTCGCCGCATCGCCCTTGCCGTCAGCGTAACGGGCCGAATAGATACCCGGCGCACCGCCGAGGAAATCCACCGCCAACCCCGAATCGTCGGCCAATGCCGGCAGGCCGGAAATGCGCGAGGCGTTGCGGGCCTTGAGAATGGCGTTTTCGACGAACGACAGGCCGGTTTCTTCAGGCTCGACGCTGCTGAACTCGCCGATCGAGCGCAAGTGCACCGATTCGCCGAGCATGGCCTGGAGTTCTTTGAGTTTGCCGGCGTTATGGCTGGCCAATACGAGTTGCGTGAAATTGATCATTCGCCGGGGAAGAGCTCTTGGTTGAAATTGATGGTGTTGATTTTGTCACCGGTCTGCACCTTGATTTCAAAGGTGCGGACTTCCTGCTGATCCACCGGATACTGGGCGATGTAGTAGACCGCGCCTGTTTCGGTAATCTGTTTGAATTTCAATGGAACGCTTTGGCTGGTCAGGTCTTTGACCGTCCCGCTGACTTGCGCCGTTTGCGGTTTGCCGTCCTTGAGTACCGAGATATTGATCACGCCCTGGTTTTTGCTGCGGATCAGCTCGGCCGCTTTGGCAATGTCCGGTGTCAGGAAGGTCGAATTGAAGGTGTTGTAATGCACCGTCACGTCGCCAAAGGTTTCCTTGCGCTCGCCTTTGATGACATCGGCGGCCATGGCGGTGACGCTCAGGCAGGCAGTGAGTAAAAACAGCGCTAGACGACCCATGATCGTTCTCCTCGAAGTGTCGTGATTCAGACCGCGACCTTGTGGTCCGGCAGACCGGGGCTGCTGACGCGATAGATACCGATCTCACCTAACAGATTAGGCCATAGCTTACTGGCCCACCCGTGTCGATGCTGTTGATCCACGGCAAGTCGATCAATGACCTTGGCTTCACGTTCGCGACACAGCGCTTCAAAGTCTTCGAAGGTGCAGAAGTGAATGTTTGGCGTGTTGTACCAGGTGTACGGCAGAAACTCCGAAACAGGCATCCGGCCCTTGCTCGCCAGGTACCAGCGGCAGCGCCAGTGACCGAAGTTGGGGAAGGTGATGATGCACTGGCGACCGACCCGCAGCATTTCGTCGAGGATCTTGTCCGGGTAATGCACGGCTTGCAGGGCCTGGGTCATGACCACGATGTCGAAGCTGTTGCTGGCAAAGTTGCCCAGGCCCTTGTCCAGGTCCTGCTCGATGACGTTGATGCCTTTGGCGACGCACTCGGCAATGTTGTCCGGGTCGTTTTCCAGGCCATAGCCGGTGACCTGCTTGTGGTCGCGCAGCCAGGTCAGCAGTTCGCCGTCACCGCAGCCGAGGTCGAGCACGCGGCTGCCGGCGGGGATCCATTCCTGGATGATTTCCAGATCGGCTCTCATGTCTTCCTCAAAGCGATATGCGGTTCATGTAATTGCTGAAGGCCTGCAAGTAACGCGGGATCGGAATCAGGAAGGCATCGTGGCCTTGCGGAGCGTCGATCTCCAGGTAGCAGACGTCTTTCCTGGCCGCCATCAGCGCGTCCACCAGTTCCCGCGAGCGGGCAGGGGAGAAACGCCAGTCGGTGGTGAAGGACATCACGCAGAACTTGGCCTGGGCATTGGCGAAGGTTTTCGCCAGGTCATCGTCGAAATTCGCCGCCGGGTCGAAGTAGTCCAGCGCCTTGGTCATCAACAGGTAGGTGTTGGCGTCGAAACGTCCGGAAAACTCCTCGCCTTGATAGCGCAGGTAGCTTTCGACCTGGAACTCGACACTGTGGAAGTCGTAGTTGAGCTTTTCGCTCTTCAGGCCGCGACCGAATTTCTCGCCCATGGAGTCGTCGGACAGGTAAGTGATGTGCCCGACCATCCGCGCCAGCATCAGCCCGCGCTTGGGTATCACGCCCGCTTCCTGGAACGAACCGCCGTGGAACTCCGGGTCGGTGAGGATCGCCTGGCGTGCGACTTCGTTGAACGCGATGTTCTGTGCCGACAGTTTCGGCGCCGAGGCGATGGCCAGGCAGTGCCGCACGCGGTCAGGATAAGTGATGGTCCACTGCAAGGCCTGCATGCCGCCCAGACTGCCGCCGATCACCGCTGCCCATTGGCCGATGCCGAGCAGGTCGGCAAGGCGTGCCTGGCTGTGCACCCAGTCTTCTACGGTCAGTACCGGGAAGTCGGCGCCGAACGGCTTGCCGGTTTCCGGATTGACGCTGCTGGGGCCGGTGGAACCGTTGCAACCGCCGAGGTTGTTCAGGCTGACCACGAAGAATTTGTTGGTGTCGATCGGCTTGCCGGGGCCGATGCAGCTGTCCCACCAACCGGGTTTGCGGTCGTCGGGGCTGTGGAAGCCGGCGGCGTGATGGTGACCGGACAAGGCGTGGCAGATCAGCACGGCATTGCTCGCCGTGGCGTTCAGCGTGCCATAGGTTTCATAGATCAGGTCATAAGCTGGCAGCGAACGCCCGCAGGCCAGGGCCAGCGGTTCACTGAAGTGCGCCACTTGCGGCGTCACCAGACCAACAGAATCGGGGGGGAAGGCAGCTGGCATCGACCCTGCTCTCATTGAAATGAGGCGTAAGTCTAAAGACCGCTGTGGCTAGCGGCAAGCAAAGGCCGGGCCTGATTTTTCCCTGGCGTACCTGTGGCGAGGGAGCTTGCTCCCGTTGGGGCGCGAAGCGGCCCCCGTAGGAGCTGTCGAGTGCAACGAGGCTGCGATCTTTTCCCTGCCAAATGAATCCAAAGCAAAGATCAGATCAAAAGATCGCAGCCTTCGGCAGCTCCTACAGGGTGCAGCTCCACAGGTCAGGCCGGGCGCACCAGATCCGGCAAATCCGGCAGCTTCTTCGGCGAACAGATCCGCACCCGCTTCTGCCGGTTCAACTCGCCGCTGATCAGGCTGACCTGGCTCTTGGAAACCCCGAACGCCTTGGCCAGAAACGCCATCAGGTACGCATTGGCCTTGCCCTCGACCGGCGGCGCCGTCAGGCGGATCTTCAGGCGATCACCGTGCAGCCCGGCGAAATCATCGCTGCGGGCCGCAGGTTGCAGGTGACATTCCAGAATCAGGTCATCACCGTCCCAGCGAAAGTAGCTCACCGGGTCAGATCAGCAGGCGCAGGATTTGCGGCATCATGGTCAAGGCCGCGAGGTTGTTGATCACCAGCATGTCGATCAGCTTGAGCACCATGAACGCCAGGATCGGCGAGATATCCAGGCCGCCGAGGTTTGGCAGAATCTTGCGGAACGGCGCCAGGGCCGGCTCGCAGATCTGGTTCACCAGCTCGGCGCCGGGGTTATGGCTACCCGGTGCGACCCAGGACAGGATCACGCTGATGATCAGGGCATAGAAGAAGATATTCAGGAACAGCGCCGTTACGCCGATCAGCGACCAGATCAGCAATTGCAGAGGGTTGCCGGTGGTGCCGAAGGTTAGCAGCAGGGTCAGCGCCATCAACGCCAGTTGCACGAGGATCGCCAGCACCAGCGAGGACATGTCCAGGCCGAACAGGCTCGGGATGATCCGGCGCAGCGGCTTGAGCAGTGGCTGGGTGGCTTTTACGGCGAACTGGCACAGCGGGTTATAGAAGTTTGCGCGCACCAGTTGCAGCACGAAACGCAGCAGCACGATCAGCAGGTACAAACTGCCGAGGGTTTGCAGCACGTAAATCGCTGCAGTGTTCAATCCAATCATGTAAGGCTCCTTATTTGCCCAGTTGTTCGGCCATCTCGGCCGAGCGGTGCGCGGCGGCGCCGAGTGCTTTTTCCACCAGGGCTTCGAAGCCGCCAGCCTGGAACGATTTGATCGCAGCTTCGGTGGTGCCCGCAGGCGAGGTCACGCGGCGACGCAGTTCAGCCGCGTCGACATCGCTGGCGACTGCCATGTGTGCAGCGCCCAGCGCGGTTTGCACGGTCAGTTGTGCAGCAATTTCGGGTGGCAGGCCGAGCTTTACGCCAGCAGCGGTCATGGCTTCGATCAGCAGGAAGAAATACGCAGGGCCGGAGCCGGAAACGGCAGTGACCGCGTCCAGTTGCTGTTCTTCGTCCAGCCACAAAGCGATGCCGACTGCCGACAGCAGTTCTTGGGCCTGCTGGCGTTGCTCGGCGCTCACTTGGGCCGTGGCATACAAGCCACTCACGCCCTGGCGCAGCAAAGCCGGGGTGTTGGGCATGCAGCGCACGATCGGCTGGGCGCCAAGCCAGTTGTTCATGCTGGCGCAGGTAATGCCGGCCGCAATCGACACCACCAGCTGATTCGGCTTGAGGCTTGGGCGAATGGCTTCGCAGACGGCTTTCATCGCCTGTGGCTTGACCGCCAGCACGACCACGTCCACGCCTTCAATGGCTTGGGCGTTGTCGGCAAACACTTCGACGCCGTGTTCGGTGTGCACCCGGGTGCGGGTTTCTTCGCCCGGATCGCTGGCGCGGATCTGCGCGGCGTCCAGACCTTTGGCGCGCAGGCCGCCGATCAGGCTGGCGGCCATGTTGCCGGCTCCGATAAAGGCAATACGAGTCTTGCTCATGTCAGGTCCTTATAGAGAGGTGAGTCAGCCATGTTCATGGTCGACTGTAATCGCGGGCGCCAAACAGGGCCGTACCGATGCGGACCCAAGTGGCGCCCTGGGCGATGGCCGACTCGAGGTCGTGGCTCATGCCCATGGAAAGTGTGTCGAGTGGCAGGTTCAGGCTGGCTTGCAGGCTTTGCACGGCAGCAAAGGCGGCATCCTGGGCGGCGCGATCTTCAGTCGGCTCGGGAATCGCCATCAGCCCGCGCAATTTCAAACGCGGCAGCGCACTGATGGCATCGGCCAGGGCGGGCAGATCGGCCGGGGTGCAGCCGGATTTGCTGGCTTCACCACTGACGTTGACCTGGATGCAGATGTTCAAGGGCGGCAAATCGGCAGGGCGCTGTTCAGACAGGCGTTGTGCGATTTTCAAACGATCCACGGAGTGCACCCAGTCGAAGTGCTCGGCGATAGCACGAGTCTTGTTCGATTGAATGGGGCCGATGAAGTGCCAGATCAAGGGCAGGTCGGCCAATTCGAGCTGTTTGCCCAAGGCTTCCTGCAGGTAATTTTCGCCAAAGTCGCGGATCCCGGCGGCATAGGCCTCACGCAGGGCCTCGGCGGGCTTGGTTTTGCTCACGGCCAGTAGCTGGATGCTGTGTTCGTCACGCTTTGCGGCTAGGGCCGCAGCGTGGATGCGTGAACTAACCTGAGCGATGTTGTCTGCTATCGTGGACATTCAAGAGGCGCCAGCGGGTCTGAGGTTCGCGGCATTCTACTGGAATTGAGGAGCGCTATGGATATCACTGAGCTGCTGGCTTTCAGCGCCAAACAGGGCGCGTCCGACCTGCACCTGTCCGCCGGCCTGCCACCGATGATCCGTGTCGATGGCGATGTGCGACGCATCAACTTGCCGGCCCTGGACCACAAGGAGGTGCATGAGCTGATCTACGACATCATGAACGATCTTCAGCGGGTGGATTTCGAGAAGCATCTGGAAACCGACTTTTCCTTCGAGGTGCCCGGAGTGGCACGTTTTCGGGTCAATGCCTTCAACCAGAATCGTGGCGCGGGCGCGGTATTCCGGACCATTCCGTCGAAGGTCCTGAGCATGGACGACCTGGGCATGGGGGAAGTGTTTCGCAAGATTACCGAATCCCCCCGAGGCCTGGTGCTGGTGACCGGCCCGACCGGTTCCGGCAAGTCCACCACGCTGGCGGCGATGATCGATTACCTGAACAACCATCGCCATCACCACATCCTCACCATCGAAGACCCCATCGAGTTCGTCCACGAATCGCGCAAATGCCTGATCAATCAGCGTGAAGTCCATCGCGACACCCGCAGCTTTGCCACGGCCCTGCGCTCGGCCCTGCGTGAAGACCCGGATGTGATTCTGGTCGGGGAAATGCGTGACCTGGAGACCATTCGGCTGGCACTGACCGCCGCCGAGACCGGTCACCTGGTATTCGGCACGCTGCACACCACCTCGGCGGCGAAAACCATCGACCGGGTGGTGGACGTGTTTCCGGGTGACGAGAAATCGATGGTGCGTTCGATGCTCTCCGAGTCGTTGCTGGCGGTGGTGTCTCAGACTTTGATCAAGAAAATCGGCGGCGGGCGGATTGCCGCCCACGAAATCATGCTCGGCACCTCGGCGATCCGTAACCTGATCCGTGAAGACAAGGTGGCGCAGATGTACTCGTCGATTCAGACCGGTGGGTCGCTGGGGATGCAGACGCTGGATATGTGCCTGAAGGAGCTGGTGACCAAAGGCGTGATCAGTCGCGAGCATGCGCGGGAGAAGGCGCGGTCGCCGGATAATTTTTGAGTGCCTTAAAAGCAAAAGATCGCAGCCTTCGGCAGCTCCTACAGGAAAACGCGTATTCCTGCGTAGGAGCTGCCGAAGGCTGCGATCTTTTGATCTTGCTTGAAATCAGCGCTGTACGACGCGCAGCTGATTCGGTTCTTTCGGCAGAACCCGCTTGGCAACCACGTAGTGGTTATCCCAATACGGCTTCTTCAGGGTGTCGATACTTACCGACTTGCCACGGCGTGGTGCGTGGATGAAGCGGTCGTTGCCCAGGTAGATGGCCACATGGTTGACCCGGCGGCTCTTGATGTTGAAGAAGATCAGGTCGCCTGGCTTCAGTTCGTTGCGATCGACTTTCTCACCGTGACCGCTGGCCATGGCATTGGAGGTGCGAGGCAGGTCGAAGGTGGCGTCGTTGAACGCGTATTTCACCAGGCCGCTGCAATCGAACCCTTTACTTGGGCTGCTGCCACCCCAACGATAAGGTGTGCCGAGCACGTTTACCGCGCGGCTCAACACGTTGCTGCTTTCCTTGGTCGCCATCGGCGGAACCAGCTTGCCGTTGGCGCGGCTCAGTTGGGTGGAGCGTTTTACCGTCTGTTGGTTTTTGCTCGAAGGAGCAGAAACATGGGATTTTGGGGTGTAACCATTAACGTTCGGAAGACGTTGCTCACGATTGGTGGCGTGGGCGGCCAGGGGCAATAATAGGCAAATGGTTAGCCATGTCTTGAAAAATGGACGCATTAGGCAAGGCTCGTATGGGTTAGCGCGCAACTTTATAACAGCTTTTTTGTCCCTTCCGAGGCCGTTGGTCGATTCAACCTTGGGGTCAACGGAACCAAATAAGCGGCAATTTGGCGCAATTGTCGGACACAAGTCAGGTGTTACAAGGCTTTGACGGGACCCAAGGTAGCATTCGCCGTATGTCGGCTGCCTGTAAAAAAGTCACAAAGAATTCAAGAATATTTCTCTATCGCGTGAATCGAGGCCATCCATGAACACCTATCGACAACCCGTTTCACAGCAAGATACGCACAGCAAAGTGATTGGTTACCTGCTGTGGATTTTCGGTTTTACCGGGGCTCACCGCTTCTATTACGGCAGGCCAGTGACCGGGACGATCTGGTTTTTGACCTTGGGCTTGCTGGGTATTGGCTGGTTGATCGACGTGTTCCTGATTCCGGCCATGGATCGTGAAGCAGACCTGCGCTTTACCGCCGGCCCCATCGAATACAACGTCGCGTGGATTCTGCTGACGTTCCTTGGGGTATTCGGCGTACACCGGATGTATCAGGGGAAGTGGATCAGCGGGTTGCTGTACCTGGTCACGGGCGGGTTGTTCTTTCTGGGGGTGTTGTATGACTTCTGGACGCTGAACGATCAGATTTCGATTCGTAACGCGCAGAACAGAGGCGCTTTCCAGTAAGTTGTGATGAGGGAGCGAGCTCCCTCATCACAGGGTTCTACGCCTGGTGGCTGATCCGCCCATCCACCAGGGTGTAACGCACTACGCCTGGCAGGCTGTGGCCAATGAACGGGCAGTTTTCGCCCTTGGACAGCCAGGTTTCACCGGCTACGGTCGAGGCCGTCGGGTCGAACAGTACGATGTCTGCCGCGCCACCTACTGCCAATTTCCCCGCCGGCAGGCGCAATGCCTCGGCAGGGCCGGCGCTCAAGCGTGCGAGCAGGGTTGGCAGGTCGAGCAAGCCGTCTTCCACCAAGGTCATCGCCAGTGGCAGCAGCAGTTCTACGCTGCTGATGCCCGGTTCGGTCGCGCCGAACGGTGCCAGCTTGGCGTCGCGCTCATGGGGCTGGTGGTGGCTGGAGATGGCGGATACCACACCGGACTTCACCGCTGCCCGCAGGCCATCGCGGTCGGCGCGGGTGCGCAGTGGCGGCTGGACGTGATAGAGGCTGCTGAAGTCGATCAGCGCTTCGTCGGTAAGGATCAGTTGATACAACGCCACATCCGCCGTGACCTTCAGCCCGCGAGCTTGGGCCTGAGCGATCAGCGCTACGCCGCGCGCGCTGGTGAGCTGGCTGAAGTGCGCACGTACGCCGCTTTGCTCGACCAGCAGCAGATCCCGGGCCAGGGCCACGGTTTCGGCGGTTTCCGGAATGCCCGGCAGACCGAGGAAGCTTGCGGTCGGGCCTTCATGGGCCAGGCCACCTTCGGCCAAGTCGTGATCCTGCGAGTTGAAAATCACCGTCAGGTCGAACGTCGCCGCGTACTCCAGCGCCCGGCACAGGGTGCGGGTGTTGCGGAAGCTCTCCAGGCCATTGCCGAAAGCCACGCAGCCGGCATCGCGCAAGGCGACCAGTTCGGCCAGCTGCTCGCCGTCCAGGCCTTTGCTCAGGGCGCCGATCGGGAAAACTTTGGTGTTGCCGGCCTCACGAGCACGGTCGAGGATCAGTTCGGCGACGGCCGAGGTGTCCAGCACCGGTTTGGTTTTCGGCGGGCAGCACAGGCTGGTCACGCCGCCGGCGGCGGCCGCGCGGGTTTCGCTGGCGATCGAGCCTTTGCGGCTGTAGCCCGGCTCGCGCAGGGCAACGTTCAGGTCAACCAGACCCGGGGCGGCCACCAGGCCCTTGGCGTCGATGGTGTCGACGGCAACAAAACCGGCCGGAGCGGCGCCAAGGGCGACGATCTTGCAGGCTTCAACATGGATGTCAGTCACTTGATCCAGGCCGCTGGCCGGATCGATAACGCGTGCGCCGAGAATGCTGAGCTTCACTGGGCGTTCTCCTGCTCGAATTGGCGCTGGGCTGTTTGCCCGCTCATGGCCATGGACAGCACGGCCATACGAATCGCGATGCCGTAGGTCACCTGGTTGAGGATCACCGAGTGCGGACCGTCGGCCACCGCCGACTCAATTTCCACCCCACGGTTGATCGGCCCAGGGTGCATCACGATGGCATCGGGTTTGGCGCCGGCCAGGCGCGCGGTGGTCAGGCCGAACAGGCGGTAGAACTCGCCTTCGCTCGGCAGCAGGCCGCCGGTCATGCGCTCACGCTGCAAGCGCAGCATGATCACCACGTCGACGTCTTTCAGGCCTTCGGTCATGTCGGTGTAGACCTTCACACCGTATTGCTCGATGCCGATCGGCAGCAGGGTTTTCGGCGCGATCACGCGAATGTCCGGGCAGCCGAGGGTTTTCAGGGCCAGCATGTTCGAGCGTGCTACCCGCGAGTGCAGGATGTCGCCGACGATGGCCACCGAGAGGTTTTCGAAGCCACCCTTGTGCCGACGAATGGTGAGCATGTCGAGCATGCCCTGGGTCGGGTGCGCGTGACGGCCGTCGCCACCGTTGATGATCGCCACTTGCGGGCAGACATGTTCGGCAATGAAGTGCGCCGCGCCAGAATCACCGTGACGCACGACGAACATGTCGGCGGCCATGGCTTCGAGGTTGCGCAGGGTGTCGAGCAGGGTTTCGCCCTTGCTCGCCGATGACGTGGACACGTTCAGGGTGATCACGTCGGCGGACAGCCGCTGGGCCGCCAGTTCGAAGGTGGTGCGGGTGCGGGTGGAGTTCTCGAAGAACACATTGCACACGGTCTTGCCGCGCAACAACGGGACTTTCTTCACCGCCCGGGCGCCGACTTCGAGGAACGAGTCGGCGGTGTCGAGTATTTCCGTCAGCAGCTCGCGGCGCAAACCGTCGAGCGAGAGGAAGTGGCGTAGCTGGCCCTGATCATTGAGCTGCAGCGGGCGCTTGGTTTCTAGAGGCGTCATCGCGAGGGGGACTCTCAATAGGGCGAATTAAAGGGCGAGGTCTTGCAGTTCGAGCTTGAGTTCCGGACCGGACAACTTCACCCGTTCGTGGGCCGCCAGTGACAGGGTCGCTCCGACTATATTCGGGCGGATCGGCAGCTCAGCGGCGTCCAGGTCCAGCAGGCACACCAGCGTCACGCTGGCCGGGCGGCCGTAGTCGAACAGTTCGTTCATCGCGGCGCGGATGGTGCGACCGCTCATCAGTACGTCGTCGATCAGCACCAGATGCTGGCCTTCGATCTCGAAGGGCAGCGCCGAAGGGCGGACTTGTGGGTGCAGGCCGCTCTGGCTGAAGTCGTCGCGGTAGAAGGACACATCGAGGGTGCCCAGCGGCGCGTCGCTGCCCAACTCCTTGAGCAACGCCTGAGCGACCCAGATGCCACCGGTCCGAATACCGATATAACGCGGTTCGCTGATGCCACGGTTTTCCAGGTAAGCCTTGAGACGGATCGCCATCTGGCTGATCAGTTCGGCGGGATTAGGCAGGCTCATGGTTTGCTCCTTCTTGGTCCCGAGCCCTGCTTTTGGGGTATAGCGCCTGGGTGGGGGCTCGGGTTGTAGCTAAAAGAGACGCGCAGCGACTCGTCAGGATCAGGTGCTTGAGGATTCGAACAGTGCGGTGTTTTCGTCGAGCCAGCCTTGCAGTAGCAGGGCGGCGGCGATGGCATCGACCGGGTTGTCGCGGTAACTGCCCTTCTGGCCGCCACGGACCAGGCGTTCGCCTTTGGCCTCGAAGGTGGTCAGGCGCTCGTCGTGAGTATAGAAGGGCAGGTTGTAGCGGCCGTTCAGGCGCCGGGCGAATTTTTCGGCCCGCAGGCACATGTCGCTGGGCGTGCCGTCCATGTTCAACGGCAGGCCGACCACCACGGCGTCGGGTTTCCACTCCTTGATCAGGGCTTCGACCTGATTCCAGTCGGGAATGCCGTTTTGTGCCTTCAAGGTGCACAGCTCGCGGGCCTGGCCGGTTATGACCTGGCCGACCGCAACGCCGATCTGCTTGGTGCCGTAGTCGAAACCCAGAATCAGCCGCAGGGCCATCAAGCGTGCCCCGCCTGGCTGGTGAGCAGGCTCAGGTTGATACCCAGGTGCTTGGCCGCCGCTTCGAGACGTAACTCGCTGCTGGTGTTGAACAGGATGTCGGCATGGAACGGGCAAGTTAGCCAGGCGTTGTCGGCCAGTTCGGCTTCCAGTTGCCCGGCTTCCCAACCGGCATAGCCGAGGGTGATCACACTTTTCGCGGGACCGACGCCGTCGGCGATGGCGAACAGCACGTCCTGGGAGGTCGACAGCGACAATTCGCCATCCAGATCAACGGTAGCCTGATAGGTTTTTCCCGACGGGTGCAGGACAAAGCCGCGATCGGTTTGCACCGGGCCGCCGATAAAGATCGGCACGTGCTGGCAGAGCACTGGCGGTTCGATATCGGGGCGCAATTGCTCGAGGATATCGGCCAGGTTCAGGTCCTGCGGACGGTTGACCACCAGCCCCATGGCACCATTGGCCGTGTGCTCGACGATGTAGGTCAAGGTGTGCGCAAAGTTCGGGTCGGCCATGTGAGGCATGGCGATCAGGAAGTGATGCTTGAGGTAGCTGGGGCTGACGTTCTTCATGAGCGCTAGTGTGGCGTTGGAGGGGCGAACTGACAAGCTGAGCACGTCAAAAGATCGCAGCCTTCGGCAGCTCCTACCCTGCGATCTTTGATCTTCCGGCTAATTACTGGACAACCGGTCCCCACGCGCAAACTTCCAGGTGCGGATGATTTCCAGACGGTCGATGTCCGACAGATCCCCGGTAAACGGTGCGAACGGCGCGGCCAGCCGCACGATGCGCTGCGCCGCCTGATCCAGCAGCGGTTGGCCGGACGATTCCAGCACCAGCACTTCATACAGCGAGCCGTCGCGATTGATCGAGACCATCAGGCGCAAATTGCCATAAATTTGTTTGCGTCGGGCCTCGTCGGGGTAGTTGAGGTTGCCGATGCGCTCGACCTTCTTGCGCCATTCATCCTTGTACCAGGCACCCTTGTCGCGCATGGTCGATGCGGCGCTCAAGCGGTGGATGCGCGGGCGTTTGGCGTACAGCTGTTGTTCATTGGCCAGTTCCGCTTCCAGGCTGGCGATGTCGCTGGACAGCTGTGAGCTGTCGAAGGTCGGTGCTTCGACCTTGGGCTTGGTCTCGGTCTTGACGTCTTCCTGCTTGGTCGCGGCTTTTTTCGGCTTCGGCGCGACAGTCGTCACGGCGGCCTTGGGCGCGGCTTCCTGCACTTGGGGTTTGGCGGTTGGCGGCGGAGTGACCGTCTGCACTTTGTTGTCCTGGAAGGGCGCGACCTCGGTGGTCTTGGGAATGGCCTTTTTATCCAGGGTGCCGCTGCCTTGCTGATTCTCTTGAGCGAGGAAATCGGCTTTTTTCGGCTTGGTTTCGCTTTTGAAGGTGGCGAGGGTGATTTCCAGGGTTTTGCTGATTTGCTTGGGTTCGACCATGGTGAACCCGACGCCCAACAGCAAGGCCAGGTGAATCAGCGCCGCGAGAAACAGGGTAAAACCGAGGCGATCGGCCGGGCGCACGCCACGATGGGCGAGTTCAGCGGGCAGATCGGACGGGAGTGTCATGACAAGAAAACCAACATCGCGTTTTTTACAGGCCGGCGATGATAACGCAATGTTGGATATTTCTTGGCTGTTCTCGATCAACGAGCCTTGAGCTTCTGATCGATGGCATCCATCAACTGGCCGCCGATGTCGGTGCCGAACGCGTTATCGATCTCGCGAATGCAGGTCGGGCTGGTGACGTTGATTTCGGTCAGGTGCTCACCGATCACGTCGAGACCGACGAACAGCAAGCCCTTCTCGCGCAGGGTCGGGCCGACTTGCGCGGCGATCCAGCGATCTTTCTCGGTCAGCGGTCGGGCTTCGCCACGGCCACCGGCGGCGAGGTTGCCACGGGTTTCGCCTGCTGCCGGAATCCGCGCCAGGCAATAATCCACGGGCTCGCCGTCGATCATCAGGATGCGCTTGTCGCCATCAACGATCGCCGGCAGGTAGCCCTGGATCATGATCTGCTGCTTGCCATGCAGGGTCAGGGTTTCGAGGATCACCGACAGGTTCGGGTGGCCCGCGGTGTGACGGAAGATCGACGAACCGCCCATGCCGTCCAGCGGCTTGAGGATCACGTCACCGTGATGGTCGGCGAATTCACGCAACACGTCCGGGCGACGGCTGACGATGGTCGGCGGCGTGCACTGCGGGAACAGCGTGGCGAACAGCTTCTCGTTGCAGTCACGCAGGCTTTGCGGCTTGTTGACCACCAGCACGCCAGCGTTCTCGGCTTGCTCCAGCAGGTAAGTGGAGTAGACGAACTCCATGTCGAACGGCGGATCCTTGCGCATCAGGATCACGTCCAGGTCACTCAGCAGTGCGTCGGATTCGGCGCCCAGCTCGAACCACTTGTGCGGGTCGGCGAAGACTTTCAGCGGACGCATCCGCGCGCGCGCCTGGCCCTCGGCCTGATACAAATCGCGCTGTTCCATATAGAACAGTTCCCAGCCACGCTTTTGCGCGGCCAGCAGCATGGCCAGCGAGCTATCCTTTTTATAGGAGATGCTGGCGATAGGATCCATGACAATCCCGACGCGAACGCTCATGGGGTTTTCCTCGAAATTGGGGTGGAAAGTGCGATGAAAAAGTGGCGTCAGAGTGGCGCTGAGTGGGTTCCCGGTCAAGGAAAAACCACCGCACAGGTCACCCGATAGATTGGACGGGGAGACTGTGCTAAAAAGGCTGCCATGCCGTCTTGGCCCTTGAGTATCAAGGGTTTCGGGCCGCAAACGGACAAATTGATTCACAAAGGCGACGGTAGAGCCCCTATGGAACAGCATTCCAGCGCCTTGAAGGTCATGGTGATCGATGATTCGAAAACGATTCGTCGCACCGCCGAAACGCTGTTGAAAAACGTGGGCTGTGAAGTCATCACCGCAATCGATGGTTTCGATGCCCTGGCCAAGATTGCCGACAATCACCCGGGCATCATCTTTGTCGACATCATGATGCCGCGTCTGGATGGCTATCAGACCTGCGCGTTGATCAAGAACAACAGTGCGTTCAAGTCCACGCCAGTGATTATGCTGTCGTCCAGGGACGGGTTGTTCGACAAGGCCAAGGGGCGGATCGTCGGCTCCGACCAGTTTTTGACCAAGCCTTTCAGCAAGGAAGAACTGCTGAACGCGATCCAGGCCCACGTACCGGGCTTTGCCGTCGTTTCGCCGCAGTAGGACACGCACAGTGACGCTCGGCCAGTGGGCCTTGCGTCGACAAGAATGGGGAAGACCATGGCACGTATTCTGATCGTCGATGATTCGCCGACTGAAATGTACAAACTGACCGGCATGCTCGAAAAGCACGGTCATGAAGTGTTGAAAGCCGAAAACGGCGCCGACGGCGTGGCCCTGGCCCGTCAGGAAAAACCCGACGCGGTGCTGATGGATATCGTCATGCCCGGCCTCAATGGTTTCCAGGCGACCCGTCAGCTGACCAAAGACCCGGAAACCGGGCACATCCCGGTGATCATCATCACCACCAAGGATCAGGAAACCGACAAGGTCTGGGGCACGCGCCAGGGCGCCAAGGACTACCTGACCAAACCGGTCGATGAAGACACCCTGATCAAGACGCTGAACAACGTGCTGGCCGGTTGATCGTCCGGCCATGACCGAGTCGCTGACGGCCTTCGAACTGCTGCTGCAGATTGATCAACGTTGTCGTCTGCTGGCGGCGGACCTGCCGTCCCAGCCGACTCGACAGGACAGCTGGAGCGGCATCGGCTTTCGCTTGGGCGAGCATGGGTACGTTGCGCCGATGGGCGAAGTCAGCGAAGTCCTGCACGAACCGCGCGTTACCCAAATGCCGGGGGTCAAGCCCTGGGTCAAGGGCGTAGCGAACCTGCGTGGGCGGCTGCTGCCGATCATGGATGTGTACGGCTTCTTTTACGGTTATGAGGCCGGCCATGAACTGTCGGCCTCGCGCAAGCAGCGGCGGATACTGGTGGTGGAGCACAACGACGTGTTCGCCGGGTTGCTGGTCGATGAGGTCTTCGGCTTGCAGCACTTTGCCCAGGACAGCCTGGAACCGGTGCCCATGGATGAGCTGCAGGGGCCGATTGCGCCGTTCGTCAAAGGCCGCTTCCAGCGTGAACAGAATTGGCAGGTGTTCAGCCCGTTTGCGTTGGCGCAGTCGCAAGGTTTCATGAATGTTGCGCTGTAGCCGGGGCATAGGTTGAATTGGGCAGGACAGGCGAGGACCGATGATTAAAGCAAAAACAGGTACGCCGGAAGGGTCGCGCAGCCGGTCGCAGATCATCGTGCTGTTTATCGCGCTGATCATCTTCATCATGCTGCTGTTCGCCAACTTCGCGTACCTCAACACCCAGGCGAATTACGACAAGCAGTACATCGGCCACGCCGGTGAGCTGCGCGTGCTGTCGCAACGCATTGCCAAGAATGCCACCGAAGCCGCCGCCGGCAAGGCTGCGGCGTTCAAGTTGCTCAGCGATGCGCGCAACGACTTCGCCCTGCGTTGGGGCTTTTTGAAGAAAGGCGATCCTTCCACCGGTCTGCCGCCGGCACCGTCCACCGTGCGCGCGGAAATGCGCGCGGTGCAGCTGGATTGGGAGCGGCTGCTGAAAAACACCGACGCCATTCTCTCCAGCGAACAGACCGTATTGTCCTTGCATCAAGTCGCCGCGACCCTGGCAGAAACCGTGCCGCAATTGCAGGTCGAGTACGAAAAGGTCGTCGAAACCCTCTTGCAGCGCGGCGCCCCGGCCGCTCAGGTGGCGATGGCCCAGCGTCAGTCACTGCTGGCCGAGCGGATTCTCGGTGCGGTGAACACCGTGCTGTCCGGCGATGAAAACTCGCAGCAGGCCGCCGACGCGTTCGGTCGCGACGCGGCGCGTTTCGGTCAGGTACTCAACGGCATGCTTCAAGGCAATGCGGCGCTTAAAATCAGCCAGGTCGAAGACCGCGATGCCCGTGCCCGCTTGACTGAGATTTCCGAACTGTTCGAATTCGTCTCGGGCTCGGTGGACGAAATCCTTGAAACTTCGCCGGAGCTGTTCAAGGTCCGCGAATCGGCCAGCAACATTTTTACCCTGTCACAAACCCTGCTCGATGAAGCCTCGCACCTGGCCAGCCGTTTCGAAAACCTCGCCGGCGGACGCGATACGGACACCATTGGCGGCTACGTGCTGGGCTTGCTCGCTCTGATGTCGATCATCCTCATCGGTCTGGTGATGGTGCGCGAAACCAACCGTCAGCTGCGTGAAACCGCCGAAAAGAACGAGCGCAACCAGAATGCGATCATGCGCCTGCTGGACGAGATCGAAGACCTGGCCGACGGTGACCTGACCGTGACTGCCTCGGTGACCGAAGACTTCACCGGGACCATCGCCGACTCGATCAACTATTCCGTCGACCAACTGCGCGATCTGGTGGCGACCATCAACCTCACCGCCGGCCAGGTCGCCGCCGCCGTGCAGGAAACCCAGGCCACCGCCATGCACCTGGCCCAGGCCTCGGAACATCAGGCGCAGCAGATTTCCGAAGCCTCCACGGCGATCAACGACATGGCCGAGTCCATCGATCAGGTCTCGGCCAACGCCGCCGAGTCCTCAGCAGTGGCCGAACGTTCGGTGGAAATTGCCAACAAGGGCAACGAAGTGGTGCACAACACCATCCACGGCATGGACAATATTCGCGAACAGATTCAGGACACCGCCAAGCGCATCAAACGCCTCGGTGAGTCTTCTCAGGAAATCGGCGACATTGTCAGCTTGATCGATGACATTGCCGATCAGACCAACATCCTCGCCCTCAACGCAGCCATTCAGGCGTCCATGGCCGGTGACGCCGGGCGCGGTTTTGCGGTGGTGGCCGACGAAGTACAGCGGCTCGCCGAGCGCTCATCCGCGGCGACCCGGCAGATCGAAACGCTGGTGCGGGCGATTCAGACTGACACCAACGAAGCGGTGATTTCCATGGAGCAGACCACCACCGAAGTGGTGCGCGGCGCGCGTCTGGCGCAGGATGCCGGAGTGGCCCTGGAAGAAATCGAAGGCGTATCGAAGACCCTCGCGGCACTGATCCAGAGTATTTCCAACGCCGCACAGCAACAGACGTCTTCGGCCGGCCAGATTTCCCTGACGATGAACGTGATCCAGCAGATCACCACGCAGACCTCGTCTGGCTCCACCGCCACCGCCGAGAGCATTGGCAACCTGGCGAAAATGGCCAGCCAGCTGCGGCGCTCGGTGTCCGGTTTCACCTTGCCGGCCAAGCCTGCGCAAGCTGCGGACAACGCTTGAACCGCCTCAGGGCGTATGCATTTGATTGGAGTAGTTATGGGTGATCGGCACGACTATGTGGCCCTCGAATGGGTCAAAGGCGAGATTGCCGAAACGCTGAAGCAGGCTCATCAGGCGATCGAAACCCTGATCGACGACCCGCAGGCGACGCACGCGCTGAGTGAGTGCCTGGCCTGTGTCCATCAGGTGCATGGCAGTTTGCAGATGGTCGAGTTCTACGGCGCGGCGCTGCTCGCCGAAGAGATCGAGCAACTGACCAGCGCCTTGCAGCAGAACCGTGTCAACCATCGTGACGAAGCCATCCGTCTGCTGCTACATGCCCTGGGGCAATTGCCGACTTACCTCGACCGGGTGCAAGGCGCACGGCGTGACTTGCCGCTGGTGGTGTTGCCGCTGATCAACGACCTGCGCAGTGCCCGTGGCGAAAGCCTGTTGTCGGAAACCAGCCTGTTCAGCCCGCAACTTCCTGAACTGCCGCCCCTGAGCGAAGAAGCCGTGGCGCTGCTGGAGCCGTCCGACTTGCCGAATGTGCTGCGCAAGTTGCGGCAAATGCTGCAGATGGCGCTGGTCGGCTTGCTGCGCGAGCAGGATGACGAAACCCACCTGGCTTACCTGGCCAGGGTTTTTACACGCCTTGAAGGGCTGTGCGGCAATGCGCCCCTGAGCCCGTTATGGCACGTCGCTTCGGCGCTGGTCGAAGGCATGCGCAATGGCTCGATCGCCAACAGCCCCGCGCTGCGCAGCCTGTTCAGGGACGCCGACAAAGAACTCAAGCGCTTGCTCGAACAAGGCATGCCCGCGATCAATCAACCGGCACCGCCAGAGCTGCTCAAGAGTTTGTTGTTCTATATTGCCAAGGCCGAACACCCCACCGGGCAGATGCTGACCATGAAAGATCGCTACTCACTGGACGACGCGCTACCCGACAGTGCGATGGTCGATGAAGAACGGGCAAGGCTGGCCGGCCCTGATCGCGACGCCATGCGCTCGGTATTGGCGGCGTTGTGCGAAGAGCTGGTGCGGGTCAAGGAGCGCCTGGACCTGTTCGTGCGCAGCGACCGCCAGCACACCTCGGACCTCGAAAGCCTGCTGGCGCCCCTGCGGCAAATCGCCGACACCCTGGCGGTGCTCGGTTTCGGCCAGCCGCGCAAGGTCATCATCGATCAACTGGCGGTGGTGCTGAGCCTCGCCCAGGGCCAGCGCGAACCCAACGACGCGACCCTCATGGACGTCGCCGGGGCCTTGCTCTATGTCGAAGCGACCCTGGCCGGCATGGTCGGCACCGTGGAGCCGGAAAGCCAGGAAGACAGCCGTCTGCCGACCACCGACCTGACGCAGATCCACCAGATCGTGATCAAGGAAGCGCGTATCTGTCTGCAACAGGCCAAGGACATGATCGTCGACTACATCGAAGCCGACTGGGACCGTCAGTATTTGCAACCGTTGCCGGCGTTGCTGACCCAAGTGCGCGGTGCGCTGGCGATGATTCCGTTGGCCCGCGCGGCGAGCCTGGTCGAGGCCTGTAACGGTTTCATCCGCGAGCATCTATTGGTGGACCCGGGCCAGCCCGGCTGGCAGCAACTGGACAGCCTGGCCGACGTCATCACCAGCATCGAGTATTACCTGGAGCGCCTCAGCGACGACCCAGAAGCGCCCGGTGAACAACTGCTCGACGTCGCGGAAAAAGGCCTGGCCGCACTCGGTTTCTTCCCCAGCGAACAGCATGTGCCGATGCTTGAGGATGTGCTCAGCCCCAATGAAGCCTTGGTCATGCAGGACATGCAGGAGCTGGATGATCCCGAGATCGTTCAGTCTCTGGCCGATGTGTTGGCCAGCCCGGTGTCGTCGGTCAATCCACCCGCACTGACTACGCCGGGCAGTCTGTTGCCGCCGCCCGCCGATGAACAACCGGTGGACGATGAACTGCGGGAAGTCTTCCTCGAAGAAACCGACGAGGTTCTGGAAATCCTCCAGGAGTACCTGCCGCGCTGGTCGGCCAATCCCGACAGCACATCGGTTTTGAGTGAATTACGCCGCGCCTTCCACACCCTCAAAGGCAGTGGCCGAATGGTCCGCGCGCTGGTGCTGGGCGAGCTGGCTTGGGCGGTGGAAAACCTGCTTAACCGCGTGCTTGAACACAGCGTTGCACCTGGGCCTGCAGTGCAGCAACTGGTGGGCGATACGCTGAAATTGCTGCCGGAACTGGTGGCCGAGTTCGCCGCCCATGCCCAGCGCCAGCGCAACGATGTCGATCAGTTAGCCGCCCGCGCCCATGCCCTCGCCAAGGGCGATGAGCCGCTGTCCGATGAGGACGCGCAGGATGTCGCGGCGCTCGATCCGCTGTTGTTGGAGATCTTCCGCAACGAAGCCGAAACCCATTTGAACAGCCTCAATCGCTTCCTCGATCAGGCCGCCGAGCACGTACCGCTGCAGGCCAGTGACGAGTTGCAGCGAGCCTTGCACACCCTCAAGGGCAGCGCCTCGATGGCCGGCGTGTTGCCGATTGCCGAGCTGGCGGCGTCGTTGGATCAATTGGCCCGGGAATACAAGGCGCACCGGATTGCCCTTGACCTGGACGAAGTCGAATTGCTGCTGGAAGCCGAAGGTTTGTTCCGCCTGGGGCTGCGACAACTCAAGAGCGATCCGCTGGCTGAGATCCCCGGCGCCCGTTCGTTGATCGAACGCACCCAGACACTGCTGGCCGAACGTCTGCAAAGCCTGTCGAGCGCGCCCAATACGGGGTTGCGGATCAAGCGCGATCCGCAACTGATCAACAACTTCCTCGCCCAGGGCATGGACATCCTGCTGGACGCCGAAAGCCTGTTGCAGCGCTGGCAGCAGCATCCCGGCGAGCGCCAGGAACTCAGCGCGCTGCTGGACGAATTGACCATCCTCGGCGAAGGCGCACACCTGGCCGACCTGCATCCGGTAGACGAGCTCTGTGAAGCCTTGCTCGATCTCTACGGCGCTGTGGAAGAAAGCAGCCTGGCGGTCAGCGACAGGTTTTTCCACGAGGCGCAAAGTGCCCACGAAGCGCTGATCAACATGCTCGACGAGTTGGCCGCCGGCCAGGAAGTCACCGCGCAACCGCAGCGGGTCAGGGCCTTGCGCGACTTGCTGGATGAGAGTCTCGACCCATCCTCCATGGGCCTGGTTCGAAGTGACGGCAGCCGCACCCTGAGCATTCGGGAACTGGGCAGCGCCACGGCCGAAATGGAGCAGGCCGCGACGCAGGTAGATCTGGACGACGAAATCGTTTCGATCTTTCTTGAGGAAGCGGTGGATATCCTCGACAGCGCCGGCCAGGCCTTGCAACGCTGGTTGGGCGACCCGGATAACGCCGCACCGCTATTGTCCTTGCAGCGCGACTTGCACACCCTCAAGGGCGGAGCGCGGATGGCCGAGGTCGAGCCGGTCGGCGATCTGGCCCATGAGCTGGAAAGCCTTTACGAGGGCCTGGTGGACCGCCGTTACAGCCACAGCGAAGCGCTGGCGCAGTTGCTGCAACAGAGCCATGACCGACTGGCCGAGTTCCTCGAGCAGTTGCAGCACAACCGTCCGTTGGGTGACCCGGGCGAATTGATCGAGGCCATTCGTGAGTTTCGCCTGGGCAATGCCGGCAGTGCGGACGTGATTGAACCTGCGGCCAGCAACGATTCAGCAAGCCATGATTCTGAGCTTCTGGAGATCTTCCTCGAAGAAGGTTTCGACATCATTGAAAACTCCGGCGCGGCGCTGTTGCGCTGGCAGGCCGAGCCATCGAATCGTCAGGAAGTGGAAACCCTGCTGCGCGACCTGCACACCCTCAAGGGGGGCGCGCGAATGGTCGAAATCGCGCCGATCGGCGACCTGGCCCATGAGCTGGAATTCCTCTACGAAGGCTTATCCGCTGGTGTGCTGCAACCGACCGCTGCGCTGTTCACGTTGTTGCAGAGCAGCCATGACCGACTGGCGCAGATGCTCGACGCCACCCGCGCCGGTCAGCCACTGCCACCGGCCGATCGGCTGATCGAGGCAATCAAGAATTTCAGCCATCCGGCGGTGCCCGAAACACCGACACCGGTGGCGATGCCCGCAGCACCCAAAGCCGAGCCAGCCACGCTGCAACCCGAAGGCGCCGACACGGTCAAGGTCTCGGCGGAGTTGCTCGACGACCTGGTCAACCTGGCCGGGGAGACTTCGATCTTCCGTGGCCGTATCGAACAACAGGTTAACGATGCACGGGTGGCCCTGAGCGAGATGGAAACGACCATCGAGCGTATGCGCGACCAGTTGCGCCGCCTCGATACCGAAACCCAGGGGCGGATTCTCAGTCGTCAGCAAGTCGAGGCCGAGCGCTTGGGCTACGAAGAGTTCGACCCGCTGGAGATGGACCGTCACTCGCAGTTGCAACAGCTGTCGCGGGCGTTGTTCGAATCGGCCTCCGACCTGCTCGACCTCAAGGAAACCCTCGACCGGCGTAATCAGGATGCGGAAAACCTGCTGCAACAGCAGGGCCGCATCAACACCGAATTGCAGGAAGGCCTGATGCGCACGCGCATGGTGCCGTTCGAGCGAATGCTGCCGCGTTTGAAGCGCATCGTCCGTCAGGTTTCCAGCGAACTGGGCAAGGACGTGGACTTCGTTGTCGGCAACGCCGAAGGCGAGATGGACCGCAACGTCCTCGAGCGCATGGCGGCGCCGCTGGAACACATGCTGCGCAACGCCGTCGACCATGGGCTGGAATCGGCCGAGGTGCGGATCGCGGCCGGTAAACCGGCTCAAGGCAAGATCACCCTCGATTTGTCGCGAGAGGGCGGCGACATCATTTTCGACATCTGCGACGACGGTGCCGGCGTGCCGCTGGACGCCGTGCGGCGCAAGGCGATCAAGCGCGGGCTGCTCGCCCCGGACAGCGACATAAGCGACCGCGACGTGCTGCAATTCATCCTGCAACCGGGGTTCTCCACCGCCGAGAAAATCACCCAGATCTCCGGGCGTGGCGTCGGCATGGACGTGGTTCACGAGGAAGTCCGGCAGCTCGGCGGGACCATGAGCATCGACTCGACTTCGGGGCAGGGCGTGCATTTCCGGATTCGCCTGCCGTTCACGGTATCGGTCAACCGCGCGCTGATGGTGCAATGCGGGGAGGATCAATACGCGATCCCGCTGAACACCATCGATGGCATCGTTCGCGTGCTGCCCAACGAACTCGAAGGGCACTACCGGCTCGATCCACCGAGCTACGAATACGCCGGGCAACGCTATGAGCTGTGCTACCTCGGCGATCTGCTGAAAACCAGTACCCGCCCGAAACTGCTGGGCCAGAGCCTGCCGTTGCCGGTGTTGCTGGTGCAGTGCAACGAGCGGCACGTTGCGGTGCAGGTGGACGCCATGGCCGGCACCCGGGAAATCGTGGTCAAAAGCCTCGGCCCGCAATTTGCCGCAGTGCAGGGTTTGTCCGGTGCGACGATTCTCGGCGATGGTCGGGTGGTGCTGATTCTCGACTTGCTGGCACCGATCCGCGCGATGCAAGCGCAGGTGCCGCAACGACCGGTGACGCAGGACGTAGAGCCCGAGGCGCAACGGCCGTTGCTGGTGTTGGTGGTCGACGATTCGGTCACCGTGCGCAAGGTCACCAGCCGTCTGCTGGAGCGCCACGGCATGAACGTACTGACCGCCAAGGACGGTGTCGACGCCATGTTGCTGCTGGAAGAACACATGCCCGACCTGATGCTGCTGGACATCGAAATGCCACGCATGGACGGCTTCGAAGTGGCGACCCAGGTGCGCGCTGACGAACGCTTGCAGCATCTGCCAATCATCATGATCACCTCCCGCACCGGCCAGAAACACCGCGACCGCGCCATGGCCATTGGCGTCAACGACTACCTCGGCAAGCCGTATCAGGAATCGGTGCTGCTCGACAGCATCGCCCGCTGGAGCAAAACCCATGCATGAGCACCGCTCCAGCAACCTTACCGGCTTGCTGCTGCCTTTGGCTGACCGCAACCTGATCCTGCCCAACGTCGCCGTCGCTGAACTCATCGACTATCAGCCGGGGGCTTTCGATCTCGATACACCGCCGTGGTACCTGGGGCGGGTGACCTGGCGCGAACGGCAGATTCCACTGCTCAGTTTCGAGTCGGCGTGTGGCAACAAAGTGGTGATCGGGGAACGGGCACGGATCGTCATCCTCAATGCCCTTGGCGGGCGGCCTGAGTTGAAGTTCATTGCGCTGCTGGTGCAGGGAATTCCGCGCTCTTACAAACTCGACAGCCAGTTGAGCTATGTGGATGTGCCGTTGTGTTCGCTGGAAAAGGCGGCAGTGCAGGTGGCCGAGCAAGTGGCCAAGGTGCCGGATTTATTGGCGTTGGAGGAGTTGTTGGTGAGTGGGGGATTGATCTGAAGGTTGGTGAAAACCCTGTAGGAGCTGCCGAAGGCTGCGATCTATTGATCTTCCGGTGCGAGCAATGACGTAAAGATCAAAAGATCGCAGCCTGCGGCAGCTCCTACAGTGAGATTGGTGTCACTCTCAAAACCTGTGGGAGCGGGCTTGCCCGCGAAGAACGATAACGCGGTCCGTCTGACAGACCGCTAAAGCCTGTATTACGACTTAAGTGACTGGCATTAGGCCTCTCACCTATCCTTCTGGTCCTCACTCTTCAGTCTGGTCAATACGATGGCAAACGGTATCACTCCGTTGGTGCTTGAAAAGAACGCATACCAGGAATTCCATGCAATGCATCGTGCAGGAAACTTCAGCGGCCAGCGGCTTGGGCAAGCGTTCTACAACCACTTCAAACTGCACCGTCTTTCTGACCAGCAGCAATTGAAAGGTTTGTATGAAGCTGACGGGAAGTCGGCTCTCAAGATCATCGAACGAGTATTCACGCTCAGTTAGTACCTTTTTATGCCTGCGAGAGATTGGTTGGCTGTCGGGGCGCATCGAGACAACCATTACCCTGACCGTAACGATCCAACACTCCGCTTGATTGATGCCCCGCCCCCAACACTCCTAAGGTGACTCCCACGACAGCGAACCCGTGGAGTGGTCATGACAACAACAATATCCCCCGACTCGCGATGGACGCGGCGGCGCAGCGAAAAGCAGCGGCGTCTCGAATTAGTGAAGGGGCTTGCCGACGGTGTAGTGTTGCCCACCGACAAGATCGTGGCGGCGCTGGAGGCATTGATCCTGCCCGGCGACCGTGTGGTGCTGGAGGGCAATAACCAGAAGCAGGCGGATTTCCTGTCCCGCTCCCTGGCCAAGGCCGATCCGGGCAAGCTGCATGACCTGCACATGATCATGCCCAGTGTCGGGCGCTCCGAGCACCTGGACCTGTTCGAACGCGGCATCGCGCGCAAGCTCGATTTCTCGTTCGCCGGCACCCAGAGCCTGCGCATCAGCCAGTTGCTCGAAGACGGTTTGCTGGAAATCGGCGCGATCCACACCTACATCGAGCTCTATGCGCGGCTGGTGGTGGACCTGATCCCCAACGTCGTGCTCTCGGCCGGTTTCATGGCCGACCGTGCCGGCAATATCTACACCGGCCCAAGCACCGAAGACACCCCGGCGTTGATCGAACCGGCGGCCTTCAGTGACGGCATTGTCATCGTCCAGGTCAATCAATTGGTGGACGATGTCAGCGACCTGCCGCGCGTGGATATCCCTGCATCCTGGGTCGATTTCGTGGTGGTGGCGGACAAGCCGTTCTACATCGAGCCGTTGTTCACCCGCGACCCACGTCACATCAAGCCCGTGCATGTGTTGATGGCGATGATGGCGATCCGCGGGATCTACGAAAAACACAACGTTCAGTCGCTGAACCACGGCATCGGCTTCAACACCGCCGCCATCGAATTGATCCTGCCGACTTACGGTGAGTCCCTTGGCCTCAAGGGCAAGATCTGCCGCAACTGGACGCTCAATCCGCATCCAACCCTGATTCCGGCCATCGAAAGTGGCTGGGTCGAAAGCGTGCATTGCTTCGGCACCGAATTGGGCATGGAAAACTACATCGCTGCCCGGCCTGATGTGTTCTTCACCGGCCGCGATGGCTCCCTGCGCTCCAACCGGATGTTCAGTCAGCTCGCCGGGCAATACGCGGTGGACCTGTTCATCGGCGCGACCCTGCAAGTCGATGGCGACGGTCATTCTTCGACAGTAACTCGCGGTCGCCTGGCCGGTTTCGGTGGCGCGCCGAACATGGGGCACGACCCGCGCGGGCGTCGTCACGGCACGCCAGCCTGGCTCGACATGCGCCACACCGACGTGGCCGAGCCGATGCTCGAACGCGGCAAGAAACTCGTGGTGCAGATGGTCGAGACCTTCCAGGAGGGCGGTAAACCGACCTTCGTCGAAACCCTAGACGCGGTGGAGGTGGCGAAGAAAAGCGGCATGCCGCTGGCGCCGATCATGATCTATGGCGACGACGTCACCCATCTGCTCACCGAAGAAGGCATCGCCTACTTGTACAAGGCCCGCTCCCTCGAAGAGCGCCAGGCGATGATCGCTGCTGTCGCCGGGGTGACCGCCATCGGCTTGCGCCACAACCCCAAAGACACCGCGCGCATGCGCCGCGAAGGCCTGATCGCCTTGCCCGAAGACCTCGGCATCCGCCGTACCGACGCCACTCGCGAACTGCTCGCTGCGAAAAGCGTGGCCGATCTGGTGGAGTGGTCCGGTGGCCTCTACAACCCGCCCGCCAAGTTCAGGAGCTGGTAATGCACGCATTCAACCTGCAACCGAAAACCCTCACCCTGGCCGAACGGCTGGCGGACCTGGCGGTGGACGCGCTGATCGACGAAGCGGACTTGTCGCCGAAACCGGCGCTGGTGGACCGTCGCGGCAATGGTGCGCACACCGATTTGCACCTCGGGCTGATGCACGCTTCGGCGTTGTCCCTGTGGCCGGCGTTCAAGGCAATGGCGGACGCGGCCATCGAGTTCGGCGAAGTCGGTTTAGCGCTGCGCGAAACCATTGGGCGGATTGGGCGTGAAGGCGAGCAAGCGATGCTCGCCACCACCAACGGTGTGAACACCCATCGTGGGGCGATCTGGGCGTTGGGGCTTTTGGTCACTGCCGCCGCGCTGGAACCTGAATCCTGTGCCGCAAGCTCAATCGCTTTGCGCGCTGCACGCCTGGCCTTGCTCGACGACCGTTACTCGCCACGTCCTTTAAGCCACGGTGCCCAGGTCGCCCAACGTTATGGCGTTCGCGGTGCCCGTGAAGAGGCACAGCTTGGTTTCCCGGCCGTGCTGCAACGTGGTTTGCCACAACTTATACGCAGCCGCGCTGCCGGCCATGGCGAACAGAACGCCCGGCTCGATGCTCTGCTGGCGATCATGACGACACTGGCCGACACCTGCGTGCTCTATCGCGCAGGCGAAACCGGCCTGCACACCATGCAACTCGGCGCTCAAGCCGTGCTCGACGCCGGCGGCAGCGCCAGCCTCGCCGGTCGCCGTCGTTTGCATGAGCTGGACCAACAATTAATCGCGTTGAATGCCTCGCCCGGCGGCGCTGCGGACTTGCTCGCAGCCTGTCTGTTCATCGACCGCATTGAGTCGTGCGACGGCATCTTCCAGGGAGCGTTTTGATGGAAACCTTATCCTTTGAATTCCCCGCTGGGCAGCCGCCACGGGGCAGGGCGCTGGTGGGCTGTGTGGGCTCGGGCGATCTGGAAGTGCTGATCGAACCGGGGCTGGCGGGCAAATTGACGATCCAGGTGCAGACCTCGGTCAATGGCAGTGAACAACGCTGGCAGCATCTGTTCGCACGGATGTTCGATGGCCAGACACCGCCCGCGATGGCGATCGATATCCACGATTTCGGCGCCACCCCCGGCGTGGTGCGCTTGCGTCTGGAACAAGGCTTTGAGGAGATCGGCCATGACTGATAGCGCAGCCTTGTTGAATAAACACAGCTTCGTCGAACTCGGTGCCCGGCAACGGGCAAAAGCGCTGCTCGATGCCGGCACCTTCCGCGAACTGCTCGACCCGTTTCAGCGCGTCATGTCGCCATGGCTGTCGCGCCAGGGCGTGGTGCCGCAAGCCGATGACGGCGTGGTCATCGCGAAGGGCAGCATCGGCGGTCTGCCGGTGGTGATCGCAGCCATCGAAGGCGCGTTTCAGGGCGGCAGCCTGGGTGAAGTCGGCGGGGCGAAGATTGCCGGTGCGCTGGAGCTGGCCGCCGAGGACAACCGCAAAGGCATTGCCACTCGCGCCGTGTTGCTGCTGGAAACCGGTGGCGTGCGTTTGCAGGAAGCCAACCTCGGGCTGGCAGCGATTGCTGATATTCACGCGGCGATTGTCGATCTGCGCCAGTACCAACCGGTAATCGGCGTGGTCGCCGGCAGCGTCGGCTGTTTTGGCGGCATGTCGATTGCCGCCGGGTTGTGCAGTTATTTGCTGGTGACTCAGGAAGCGCGTCTTGGCCTCAACGGCCCGCAGGTGATCGAGCAGGAAGCCGGGCTCGAGGAATACGACTCCCGCGATCGCCCGTTTATCTGGAGCCTGACCGGCGGCGAACAACGCTTCGCCAGTGGCTTGGTGGATCGCTATGTCGCCGACGACGTGGCGCAGATTCAGCTGCAGGTCGGCGAATTGCTCAAGCAAGGTTTGCCGGCGCAAACCCGCAGCCGCCAGGCCGAATGGTTCCTGCAACGGCTGGCCCGTCTGGACGCCGAACCGCAAATCGAGCCGGCGACGGTTCGCGATCTGTATCAAGGAGAGCGCTCATGAGTTCGTATTCCCTGAGAGGCCTGAACTGGTTCAACGCCTTGAGCGCTGGCGCGAAATCGGTCGAGGGTTTGCCGGCTTCGTTGAAAGTTGCCGACGGTGTACTGGGCGATCAGCCCGTGCGGTTTATCGCGGTGGTGGCCGATCCCGACAACCGCTTCGTCCGCGCCCGCAATGGCGAGGTGGGTCTGCTGGAAGGTTGGGGCCTGGCCAAAGCGGTGGATGAGGTGATCGAAGCCGATCGGGATACACCGCACAAACGGGCGCTGATCGCCATCGTCGATGTGCCGAGCCAGGCTTACGGTCGGCGCGAAGAAGCGCTCGGCATTCATCAGGCCTTGGCCGGTGCGGCGGACAGTTATGCCCGCGCCCGACTGGCCGGCCATGCGGTGATCGGTTTGTTGGTGGGCAAGGCGATGTCCGGGGCGTTTCTGGCTCATGGGTATCAGGCCAACCGGCTGATCGCGTTGCGCGATCCGGGGGTGATGGTGCATGCGATGGGCAAGGCGTCGGCGGCGCGGGTGACGTTGCGCAGTGTCGAAGAGCTGGAGGCGTTGGCCGCCAGCGTGCCGCCGATGGCTTATGACATCGATAGCTTTGCCAGCCTGGGTTTGCTCTGGGAAACCTTGTCGGTGGAGCAGATTGAGCAGCCGACCGCAGCAGATTTGGCGCGAGTGAATGAGTGTCTGAACCTGGCGATTGGCGATGTCGCTGCCGGCGGTCGCGATCTGAGCAGCCGCTTGGGCGCGAGTAACCGCGCCGCGTCGAGCAAGGTTCGCCAACTGCTGAGAGCGCAGTGGTGAACACGTTTCTGGCCCACGACCTGCTTTGGGGGATGACCCCGGAGCAGTTGCCGGCGGATGCGCCTGGGTGGGTGGTCGAGTCGATCAGCGCGGGTCAGCCGGTGGTAGTCCGGCGCGCGATCACCGCGCCGGGTCAAATCGCGGTCGGGGTGCGTGGGCGCTTGCGCGAACAGCGTTATGCAACATCGATGGCGATCGCGGTGATTTCGAATCGGGTAAGGCCGGAAGACCTTTGCCATCCAGAGTCGACTCGCGACCTGCCGGCCCTGCGAGCGCTGGCGCAACTGCGGCCGCTGCTCGATGCCTGTGGTTGGGTATGGGGTGTCAGCGGCAGCGCCGGGTTCGAATTGGCCAGCGGTTTTGCGGCGTTGCATGAGCGTAGCGATCTCGATTTGGTTCTGCGTACTCCACAACCGTTGGATCGTGTTCAGGCGCAGGAACTGGTGAGGCTTCTAAATACCGATATATGTCTGGTGGATATGCAGCTGCAGACGCCTTACGGCGCTGTCGCCCTGCGCGAATGGGCCAGCTCTGCACATAGGGTATTGCTGAAAAATGCCATTGAAGCCTGTCTGGTCACCGATCCCTGGAACCCACAGGAGCAAGCAGCGTGAGTAGTCTGCTGGTGTTCCCCGGCCAGGGCGCGCAGCAACCGGGCATGCTCCATCGTTTGCCTCGGGAAACGCTGATCGAGGCGAGCGAGGTGCTTGGCGAAGACGTCTTGCTGCTCGATTCTGCCGAGGCGTTGCAGTCGACGAGGGCGGTTCAGTTGTGCCTGCTGATTGCCGGCGTTGCCGCTTCGCGCCAGTTATCAATGGCGCCGGATTACGTGGCGGGATTGTCCATTGGTGCCTACCCGGCAGCGGTGGTCGCGGGCGCCCTGAGTTTCAGCGATGCACTGCATCTGGTCAGCCTGCGCGGTGAGCTGATGCAGCAGGCATATCCTCAGGGTTACGGCATGACCGCGCTCATCGGTCTGGAGTTGGCGACGGTGGAAGGGTTGCTGGCGCAGGTTCACAGCGTCGACACGCCGGTTTACCTGGCCAATATCAATGCCGATAACCAGGTGGTGATCGCTGGCAGCGATGCTGCGATGAAAGCGGTTGCAGAATTGGCGAAAGGTCGTGGCGCCGGTCTGGCCAAGCGCTTGGCGGTCAGCGTGCCGTCCCATTGTCCGCTGCTGGAAGTTTCCGCAAAGACCTTGGCCGAAGCATTCGCCGGGGTGCAATTGAAAACGCCAACCGTGGGTTACCTGAGCGGCAGCCGCGCACGGCCCGTTATTAACACTGACGCGTTGCGCGACGACCTGGCGTTCAACATGTGCCGCGTCGTCGATTGGCGCGGTACGGTGCAAAGCGCTTACGAGCGCGGCGTGCGTTTACAGATCGAACTGCCGCCCGGTGCGGTGTTGACCGGGCTGGCGCGCCGGGTGTTCGAGCAGGGCACCGTGATTGCCTTCGACGGTGCACGGCTCGATACCTTGCAGGCGCTGTTGCGTGAGGAGGGAAGCCGCCAACACTAGACCACCGACTCAGGCTTCGAACTACAAAAACAACAATTCCGACGATGCACTTTGAGGACTACAACAATGATTATTTACGGTGTGGCGCTGTTGGCGATCTGTACGCTGGCAGGGGTGATCATGGGTGACATGCTCGGCGTGTTGCTGGGTGTGAAATCCAACGTCGGCGGGGTCGGGATCGCGATGATCCTGCTGATCTGCGCACGGTTGTGGATGCACAAACGTGGCGGCATGACCAAGGATTGCGAGATGGGCGTCGGCTTCTGGGGCGCCATGTACATTCCGGTGGTGGTTGCCATGGCGGCGCAACAGAACGTCGTCACCGCCCTGCACGGCGGCCCGGTGGCGGTGCTGGCGGCGATCGGTTCGGTGGTGCTCTGCGGCTGCACCATTGCGTTGATCAGCCGGACCCACAAAGGCGAACCCTTGCCCGATGAGCCGGTGGAAGTCACCCCGGTTGGCACGCCAGTAGGAGGTCGCTGATATGTGGGATCTCATCGAGAAAGGTCTGGAGCACAACGGTCTGGTCACAGCGTTCGCCTTCGTTGGCGTGATCATGTGGGTGTCGGTGGTGTTGTCCAAACGCCTGACCTTCGGCCGGATTCACGGCTCGGCGATTGCCATCGTCATCGGCCTGGTGCTGGCGTGGGTTGGCGGCACCATGACCGGCGGGCAAAAAGGCCTGGCGGATCTGTCACTGTTTTCCGGCATCGGTTTGATGGGCGGCGCCATGCTGCGTGACTTCGCCATCGTCGCCACGGCGTTCGAGGTGCAGGCCACTGAAGCGAAAAAGGCCGGGATGATTGGCGCTATCGCGCTGCTGCTGGGCACGATTCTGCCGTTCATTGTCGGGGCGAGCATTGCCTGGGTGTTCGGTTATCGCGATGCGATCAGCATGACCACCATTGGCGCGGGTGCGGTGACGTATATCGTCGGGCCGGTGACGGGTGCTGCGATTGGGGCCTCATCCGATGTGATGGCGCTGTCGATTGCCACCGGGTTGATCAAGGCGATTCTGGTGATGGTCGGCACGCCGGTGGCGGCGCGCTGGATGGGCCTGGATAACCCGCGCTCGGCGATGGTGTTTGGCGGGTTGGCCGGGACGGTGAGTGGTGTGACCGCCGGGTTGGCGGCGACGGACCGGCGGCTGGTGCCGTATGGCGCGCTGACGGCGACGTTCCATACCGGGCTTGGATGCTTGCTTGGGCCTTCGTTGCTGTACTTCATTGTTCGCGGGATTGTTGGTTAACGAATGACTGCTTCTTGTGGTGAGGGAGCAAGCTCCCTCACCACATTCAAGCCTGGCGATTGGCATACATCCGGCATTCCGCCAACAGTGCCAGCAGATTCGGGTCACGCTCTTTGGCCTTGAGAAATACCACGCCAATGTGCTGCTGCAACCGGTACTTTTCCTGCAATGGAATCAGCTTCACCCGGTTCTCATACACCGCCGCAATCCGCCCCGGCAGCAGCGCATAACCCACCCCCGAGCTGACCATGCTCAGCAGGGTGAAGATGTCGTTGACCTGCATCGCCACCTTCGGCTCGAACCCCGCCTGCTTGAACACCCGAATACCGTCCTGGTGCGTGGCAAAGCCTTGGGTCAAGGTGATGAACGTTTCGTCGCGCACCTCGGCCAGATCGACTTCGGCCCGCTGGGCAAAGGGCGAATCAGCCGGGGTGGCGAGGAAGATGTCATCGGAAAACAGCGGGATCTGCTCGCAGTCCGGGTCGTTGACGCTGTCGTCCAGCGACACCAGGATTGCATCGACTTCCATGTTCTTGAGCTTGTATAGCAGGTCGATGTTCGAGCCCAGGATCAGGTCGATATTGAGTTCGCTACGGCGGATTTTCAGGCCCATGATCAGCTGCGGCACAGTCTTCACCGTCAGCGAATACAGCGAGCCGAGTTTGAAACGCTCGGCGGAGAACCCGGCGGCTTCGCGGGTCAGGCGCACGGTTTCGAGCACATCCTGAATCAGCTTCTGCGCCCGCTCTTCCAGCACATAAGCGCTTTCCAACGGGGTCAGGTTGCGGCCTTCGTGCTTGAATAGCGGGCAACGCAGGGCGCTTTCCAGGGAGTGGATGGCGCGGTGCACGCTGACGTTGCTGGTCTGCAACTCGACGGCGGCGCGGGCCAGGTTGCCGGTGCGCATGAAGGCCAGGAACACTTCGAGTTTTTTCAGGGTCAACTCTTCATCGATCAGCATGGGCCAAACTCTTTTTGGAATGACCTGATTGTGCCCAATTGGCTAACGTTTGGCTTGATGGCTTTCGTAGGGGCTGCCGAAGGCTGCGATCTTTTGATCTTGATTTTCGGTGTCCTTGAAGATGCCTAAGATCAAAAGATCGCAGCCTCGTTTCACTCGACAGCTCCTACACAGCTCCTACACAGCTCCTACACAGTTCTTGCAGGGGCTTTGTGTTAATGAATTTTGAGGTGAGCAACACATGTATCACGGGGAAAGATTGAACGCCTGGACGCATTTGGTTGGGGCGGTGGCGGCATTGGTCGGGGGCGTGTGGCTGCTGGTGATCGCCAGTATGGATGGCAGTCCGTGGAAGATCGTCAGTGTGGCGATTTACGCGTTTACCTTGCTGGTGCTCTACAGCGCCTCGACCGTGTACCACAGCGTGCGTGGGCGCAAGAAAGCGATCATGCAGAAGGTCGATCACTTTTCGATCTACTTGCTGATTGCCGGTAGTTACACGCCGTTCTGCCTGGTGACCCTGCGCGGGCCATGGGGCTGGACCTTGTTCGGAATTGTCTGGGGGCTGGCGCTGATCGGTATCCTGCAAGAGATCAAACCGCGCTCGGAAGCACGGATTCTGTCGGTCGTGATTTACGCGGTGATGGGCTGGATCGTGCTGGTGGCGGTCAAGCCGTTACTGGCGGCACTGGGCCCTGTCGGCTTTACCTTGCTGGCGTCGGGCGGGGTGTTGTACACCGTGGGGATTATCTTTTTTGCCCTCGACCATCGTCTGCGCCACGCCCATGGGATCTGGCATCTGTTCGTGATCGCCGGGAGTTTGCTGCACTTTGTGGCGATTTGGTTCTACGTCTTGTGACTGCTTTTGTGGCGAGGGGGCTTGCCCCCGTTGGGCTGCGAAGCGGCCCCAGTCTTGCAACGCGTCTTCTCAGATACAACGCATAAACCGGATTTACGACTGCTTCGCAGCCGAACGGGGCGGTGCGGCGTTCCGACAAGCCCCCTCGCCACAAGGCCCTAGAAGTCACCCCAGAGTTGTTGGGCAACCGCCAACGCCACCACCGGCGCGGTTTCGGTGCGCAGTACGCGCGGGCCGAGGCGGGCGGCGTGGAAACCGCCAGCCTTGGCCTGTTCGACTTCGACGTCGGACAAGCCGCCTTCCGGGCCGATCAGGAACGCCAGGCTTGCAGGTTTGGCGTGGCTCACCAGAGGCTCGGCCACCGGATGCAGCACCAGTTTCAATTCGGCCGCGGTCTGCTTCAACCAGTCAGCCAACAGCAATGGCGGATGAATCACCGGCACCCTTGAACGCCCACACTGCTCGCAGGCGCTGATCGCCACCTGACGCCAGTGCATCAGGCGTTTGTCGGCGCGTTCGTCCTTGAGGCGGACTTCGCAGCGGTCGGTGAAAATCGGCGTGATTTCGGTGACGCCCAGTTCGGTGGCTTTTTGAATCGCCCAGTCCATCCGCTCGCCACGGGACAAACCCTGGCCGAGATGGACCGCCAGCGACGACTCGACCTGACCGGTAAAGCTTTCATCGATTTGCACCACCACGCGTTTCTTGCCGACTTCCACCAGCGTGCCGCGAAACTCGTGGCCCGAGCCGTCGAACAGTTGCACCGCATCACCCTCGGCCATGCGCAGCACACGGCTGATGTAATGCGCCTGGGCTTCGGGCAACTCGTGTTCGCCGGTGCTCAAAGGGGCGTCGATAAAGAAGCGGGACAGTCTCATCTTGGGTCTCTACGGTAAGTTCGGATCGAGTTGCTTTTGTGGCGAGGGAGCTTGCTCCCGTTCGAGCGCGAAGCGGTCGCAAGGTTTGCCTGACACTCCTCAGTGTCAGGTTTTGGGGTTGCTACTCAGCCCAGCGGGAGCAAGCTCCCTCGCCACAGGGTTACTACTCAGTGGCAGCTAGCCCGGATCGCGATAGCCCGGATGAAAGTCCTTCGGTACCGCCACGCTGATGCTGTCACGGGTGGCGATGTCGATGCCTTCGCTGGCCACTTCGGCCAGAAAATCGATCTGCTCCGGGGTAATCACGTAAGGCGGCAGGAAATACACCACGCTGCCCAACGGCCTCAGTAAAGCACCTCGTTGCAGTGCATGCTGGAACACGGTCAAACCGCGACGTTCCTGCCACGGGTAAGCGGTCTTGCTGGCCTTGTCCTTGACCATCTCGATCGCCAGCACCATGCCGGTCTGGCGCACTTCAGAGACGTTCGGGTGATCGGCCAGGTGCGCGGTGGAGGAGGCCATGCGCTGGGCCAGGGCCTTGTTGTTCTCGATGACGTTGTCTTCTTCGAAGATATCCAGCGTCGCCAATGCCGCCGCGCAGGCCAGCGGATTGCCGGTATAGCTGTGGGAATGCAGGAAGGCGCGCAGGGTCGGGTAGTCGTCGTAGAACGCGCTGTAGACCTCATCGGTGGTCAGGCAGGCCGCCAACGGCAGGTAACCGCCAGTCAGGGCCTTGGACAGGCAGAGGAAGTCCGGGCGGATACCGGCCTGTTCGCAGGCGAACATTGTGCCGGTACGACCGAAGCCGACGGCGATTTCATCGTGGATCAGGTGCACGCCATAACGATCACAGGCGTCGCGCAGCAGCTTGAGGTACACCGGGTGATACATGCGCATGCCGCCGGCGCCCTGAATCAGCGGCTCCAGAATCACCGCGGCCACGGTATCGTGGTTGTCGGCCAGGGTCTGCTCCATGGCGGCGAACATGTTGCGCGAATGTTCTTCCCAGCTCATGCCCTCGGGGCGCAGGTAGCAATCGGGGCTCGGCACCTTGATGGTGTCCATCAGCAGGGCTTTGTAGGTTTCGGTAAACAGCGGCACGTCGCCCACTGCCATCGCCGCCATGGTCTCGCCGTGGTAGCCGTTGGTGAGGGTGACGAAGCGCTTCTTGTTCGGCTGGCCGCGGTTGAGCCAGTAGTGAAAGCTCATTTTCAGCGCGACTTCGATGCACGATGAACCGTTATCGGCATAGAAACACCGGGTCAGGCCTTCGGGCGTCATCTTCACCAGACGCTCGGACAGCTCGATCACCGGCTGATGACTGAAACCGGCGAGGATCACGTGTTCCAGCTGATCGACCTGATCCTTGATGCGCTGGTTGATCCGCGGGTTGGCGTGGCCGAACACATTGACCCACCAGGAGCTGACGGCGTCGAGGTAGCGTTTGCCTTCGAAGTCTTCCAGCCACACGCCTTCACCGCGCTTGATCGGGATCAGCGGCAGCTGTTCGTGGTCTTTCATCTGGGTGCAGGGATGCCACAACACGGCGAGATCGCGTTCCATCCACTGTTTATTCAGGCCCATTTTCTGTCTCCTCGAGGCTACCCGTGACGTAGGCGGGTAAACAATCGCGCAAGCCTATGCAATGCGCGTCACGGGGACAACCCATTGTGTCGATTGAGCTACTTTGTATAGGACGATAGACGTCGCTGGCGGCGTTTTGATGGCTGACGTATTCTTCGCGGCTCTTTGAGTCGTCTGACTCGTAAAACCGCTATTTCCTCGTGTATTTCCGGAGTTCTCTGAATGTCTGCTGGTTGGCTGCGCGCCTGTGCGCTGGTGATGTTAGGGCTGTTCAGCGTTTCGGCGCTGGCCAAGGATAAAACGGCGATCGTGGTCGGCGGCGGGCTTTCGGGCCTCACCGCGGCGTACGAACTGCAGAGCAAAGGTTGGCAGGTCACCCTGCTGGAAGCCAAACCGACCCTGGGCGGTCGTTCTGGCATGGCCACCAGCGAGTGGATCGGCAACGACAAGACCCAACCGGTTTTGAACAAGTACATCTCGACGTTCAAGCTGAGCACCACGCCAGCCCCCGAGTTCGTGCGGACCCCGGGTTACCTGATCGACGGTGAATACTTCAGCGCCGCCGATCTGGCGACTAAACAGCCGGCCACCAGCGACGCGCTGAAACGCTACGAAAAAACCCTGGATGACCTGGCGCGCTCGATCGAAGACCCGCAAAACCCGGCCGCCAACAGCACGCTGTTCGCCCTGGACCAGATCAACGTGGCCAACTGGCTCGATCGCCTGAATCTGCCAGCCACTGCGCGTCAGTTGGTGAATCAGGAGATTCGTACCCGTTACGACGAACCTTCGCGCCTGTCGCTGCTGTATTTCGCACAACAAAGCCGCGTCTACCGTGGCATTGCTGACCGTGACCTGCGCGCCTCGCGCCTGCCCGGCGGCAGCCCGGTGTTGGCCCAGGCCTTCGTCAAGCAACTGAAAACCATCAAGACCAGTTCCCCGGTTTCGTCCATTACCCAGGATAAGGACGGTGTGAGCGTCAAGGTCGGCAGCGTTGGCTATCAGGCGGACTACGTCGTACTGGCCGTGCCATTGCGCGCACTGAACAAAATCCAGATGACTCCGGCGCTGGACGCCCAGCACATGGGCGCCATCAAGGGCACCAACTACGGCTGGCGTGACCAGATCATGCTGAAGTTCAAGACGCCAGTGTGGGAAAGCAAGGCGCGCATGTCTGGCGAGATCTACAGCAACGCCGGTCTGGGCATGTTGTGGATCGAGCCGGCCTTGAAGGGCGGCGCCAACGTGGTGATCAACATTTCCGGCGACAACGCGCGGGTGATGCAGGCCTTTGGCGACAAGCAAATGGCCGATCAGGTGCTGATTCGTCTGCACGCCTTTTATCCACAGGCACGCGGTTCGTTCACCGGTTATGAAATCCGCCGCTACAGCACCGACCCATCAATGGGCGGCGCTTACCTGGCCTTCGGTCCGGGGCAGATCAGCAAATACTGGCGCCTGTGGGAGCGTCCGCTGCAACGTGTAGCCTTTGCCGGCGAACACACTGACACCTTGTACCCAGGCACCCTGGAAGGCGCCTTGCGCACCGGTCAGCGTGCAGCCAGTCAGCTGGAAGACCTGGCAGCGGGCAAATCGTTTGAACCGGCGAAAGTTGTGCCAGCAGCGACCGCTGCGGCGGCAGGCGCGGTAGTGGCGAAGAAAGGCAATTTCTTCAGCAACATGTTCGGTGGTTCGTCCGATAAAGCGGCCGACAAGGCAGAACCTGCGAAGGTTGAAGCGAAAGCTGAAGAGACCAAGCCTGGCTTCTTCTCGCGGATGTTTGGTGGTGGCTCCGACAAGGCTCCGGCCAAGGCGCCAGAACCCGTGGCCCCCGTTGCTCCGGCACCCGCGCCAGTTGCTGCGCCGGCTCCGGCACCTGCACCGGTTGAGGCACCGAAGCCAGTGGTGCCGGCGCAAGCCGAGCCGGTGAAGAAAGCACCGTCCAAAGCGCCAGTGAAAAAGCCTGCAGCCAAAACCGAGGCCAAAAAGGCTCCGGCCAAGGCAACGGCGAAAAAGGCTGAGCCAGTGAAGAAACCAGTGGCGAGTACCGCTGCGAAGGCACCGGTGGCGACTGAAACCAAGACACAGTAAGTTTTGGGATCAAAAAAAAGCGCGGCAGTGATGCCGCGCTTTTTTTATGTCTTTGTCCTCCCGTGGAGGCAGCTGATTTTTTTGGTACTAAGGTAGACAGAGGGTATGGATATGGTCGCCTTGGTAGTCGCTGATATAGGCGCAGTTATGACTATCAAGAACCATATGTTGTGGGTCGATAGCGCCAGGGATGGGAAACCTGCGAACAATCTTATGGGTGGCGGTATTCACTTCCACGACCTCTTTTTCGGTTTGATCAACGGCATAAGCGTTCTTTTTGCTAAACACTATTTCCCCTTCGCAAGCCACAAAATCGAAATGTCGGGTGGTCAGTGACCGGGTGTCCAACACGGTCAGTTTTCGAGCGTCCAGACCCACGATATACACTTTTCTACCGTCGGGACTGACAGTAACGGCTGACGGATATTTTTCGGTTTTGATGATGTTGATGACTTCGAACGTCTTGCTGCTGATGACCGTGAGCGCGTCCTGAAAAGGGCGACCAGGGGAATCGGTACTGGAAATATAGAGACGCGAATCGTCTTGGCTGATATCCACACTTATGGACGGTGATGGTAATCCTCGGACTCTGCTCACCACATAAGTGCGAGTGTCAATTATTGCCAGCCACTCTTTATCCTGCCGTACGGTGACGTAAACATGCCTCCCGTCCCGGCTCGCGACGACTCCCCAAGGGTGTCTACCCACCGTGATGTTACCCACCGCGTATGTTTCGGTATCAATAACCGAAACCGAACTTGAACCGTAGTTGGTCACGTAAGCTCTTTTCCCCTCATGGCCAAGGGCAATGCTTCGGGGATACTGCTCTACGGCGATGGTGCGAATTACCTTTTTGATCCGGGTGTCGATGACGGACACATTGTCCGACATGTAATTGCAAACAAATACGCGCGATCCATCGTTGCTGATGGCCATCCCTCGCGGTCCTTCCCCTACGGGTATCGAATTGGATTGATTGCGTGTTATCACGGGGGATGAACTCGAATTGTGACTCATGGTAGAACTCCTGTTCAGACACTTGGACTCACGTCCAAGTTCAAGTTCATCAATGACTTGCAATGAAAGCCACTGTTAAATGTGACAGTTCTGACGAGTGGTATCGGCTCTTGAATGAATATTAGGAGGGTGCGTGAAGGTTTTTTCCTTCGGTTAACACTCTCTTAACCTCTCGGCCCCAAGGTCTTGATCGTATTTCTCGATATTTCAGAGCGAAATTTTCCGCTTTAAATCGATAGATAACTCGATAGTCTTGGGCGCAGTTCTTACAGGATTTGGGCAATGCAGCTACGTAACTCTTCTTCCCGCTACGGTTGGGTCAGCATCTTCATGCACTGGGGTGTGGCGCTGGCCGTCTTTGGCCTGTTTGCGTTGGGGTTGTGGATGGTCGGTCTCGATTACTACAGCACCTGGCGTAAAGACGCGCCGGATCTGCACAAGAGCATTGGTCTGGTGTTATTTGCCGTGATGTTGCTGCGGGTAGTGTGGCGCTTCATCAGCCCACCGCCGCCGCTCCTGCCAAGCTATAGCCGCATGACCCGCCTTGGCGCCAAGTTCGGCCATTCGTTCCTTTATCTCAGTCTGTTCGCTGTGATGATTGCCGGTTACCTGATTTCCACCGCAGACGGTGTCGGGATTCCGGTGTTTGGCCTGTTTGAAATTCCTGCACTGGTTTCCGGACTACCGGACCAGGCAGACACCGCGGGTGTGATTCATTTGTACCTGGCCTGGCTGCTGGTAATTTTTTCCGGTTTCCATGCGTTGGCTGCATTGAAGCACCACTTTATCGATCGTGATGCGACCCTGACGCGAATGCTGGGGCGCAAAGCCTGATGTTCTACCTCGACTCCAAAGGAATAGAAAGCATGTTGAAAAAGACGCTCGCCGCTCTGGCAATCGGTTCTGCTCTGCTGTCGGCTAACGTGATGGCGGCCGACTATGTGGTCGACAAAGAAGGCCAGCACGCCTTTGTTGACTTCAAGATCAGCCACCTGGGTTACAGCTACATCATCGGTACCTTCAAGGATATCGACGGCAAGTTCAGCTTCGACGCTGCCAAGCCTGAAGATAGCAAGATCGAGTTCAATGTGCGCACCGCCAGCGTGTTCACCAACCACGCCGAACGCGACAAGCACATCGCCAGCGGTGACTTCCTGAACGTGGGCAAATTCGCCGACGCCAAGTTCGTCTCCACCAGCGTCAAACCTACCGGTAAAAACGCCGCAGGCAAAGACACTGCCGACGTGACCGGCAACCTGACCCTGCTGGGCGTGACCAAGCCAATCGTGGTCAAAGCCACGTTCCTGGGTGAAGGCAAGGATCCATGGGGCGGCTACCGTGCCGGCTTCGAAGGTACCACCAGCATCAAGCGTTCCGATTTCGGCAAGCAGAAAGACCTGGGCCCAGCGTCCGACGCGGTCGATCTGTACGTGACGTTTGAAGGTGTCAAAGCGAAGTAACCTTCGCGCCTGACATAAAAAACGCCCCTGATCTCATGATCCGGGGCGTTTTTTATGGTCTGCCAGAATCCATACGGACGGCACCGAGCCCGCTCCCGCAGGTTTCTTCGCGAGCATAAAAAATGCCCCGGTCTTTCGATCCGGGGCATTTCTCATGGTTTTGAAAAACTCAGCGGTTGCGGGTCAGCAATGCTGGTTTTTCGCCGCGCGGACGGCCTGGCAGTTGATCCAGTTGCTCAGGGGTCGGGAAGCGATCGCTTTTCGACTCCTTGTGAATGATCTTCGGTGCCGGGCTCCTCGGGTTTTGCACGGCCGGTTCCGAACGAGACTGGTCGTCACGGGCCGGACGGCGGTTGCGGGACTCTTCGCGACGGGCCTGGCCGTCACGTGGAGCGCCGTTGCGTGGGCCACTGCGCTTGGCCGGTGGGGTGCCGGTGGTTGCGCCGCTGCTGTTGCGCGGACCGTTCTGGCGACCTTGTGGCTGACCGGCGCGCGGAGCGCCAGCGCCTTGTGCCGGTGCGCCCGGACGGCGGCCACGGCCCTGAGCCGGTTTGGCTTGAGGCACGTAGTCGACGCGGTTACCGAAGTTATCGATATCGTCGTCCAGGAACTCGTCCGGAGCACGGTCGGCGGCGCGAGGCGCCGGGCGCTGTTGTTCGCGGGCCGGAGTGCCTTCGCGTGGCTTGTGTTCACGGGCCGGGCGCTCGCCACGGCCAGCGGCAGGCTTTTCCTTGCCGCCCTTGTCCTTGCCTTTGTCTTTACGACCGCCACCACCACCGCTGCCGTTCGGGCCGTCGCCGCGCGGGCCACGTGGAGCGCGTGGGTTACGTACATCCGGACGCTCGCGGACTTCCGGTTTCTCGGCTTCCACAGCGCTGGAGTCGAAGCCCATCAGGTCGCCGTCGGCGATTTTCTGCTTGGTCATGCGCTCGATGCTTTTCAGCAGTTTTTCTTCGTCCGGAGCGACCAACGAGATCGCCTCGCCCGAACGACCGGCACGGCCGGTACGACCGATACGGTGCACGTAATCTTCGTCGACGTTTGGCAGTTCGAAGTTGACCACATGAGGCAACTGGTCGATGTCGAGGCCACGAGCAGCAATGTCGGTGGCGACCAGGATGCGCACTTCACCGGCCTTGAAGTCGGCCAGGGCTTTGGTGCGGGCGTTCTGGCTCTTGTTGCCGTGGATCGCGACGGCGGTGAGGCCGTGTTTGTCCAGGTACTCGGCCAGGCGATTGGCGCCGTGCTTGGTGCGGGTGAATACCAGCACCTGTTCCCAGGCGCCGGCAGTAATCAGGTGCGCCAGCAACGAACGCTTGTGGCTGGCGGCCAGACGGAATACGCGTTGTTCGATCCGCTCGACCGTGGTGTTCGGTGGCGTGACTTCGATGCGTTCCGGGTTGTGCAGCAGCTTGCCGGCGAGGTCGGTGATGTCTTTGGAGAACGTCGCCGAGAACAACAGGTTCTGCCGTTTGGCCGGGAGGCGGGCGAGGACCTTTTTCACGTCATGGACAAAGCCCATGTCGAGCATGCGGTCGGCTTCGTCCAGCACGAGGATTTCCACGTGGGACAAATCGACACTGCCTTGGCCGGCGAGGTCGAGCAGGCGACCCGGGCAGGCCACCAGCACGTCGACACCACGGGACATGGCTTGAACCTGCGGGTTCATGCCGACGCCACCGAAGATGCAGGCGCTGACGAACTTCAGGTCACGGGCATAGACCTTGAAGCTCTCGTGCACCTGAGCTGCGAGTTCGCGGGTTGGGGTCAGGACCAGTACGCGTGGTTGGCGCGGGCCGTGACGCTGGGATTTGTCCGGGTGACCGTTGGGAAACAACCGCTCCAGGATCGGAAGGGCGAAGCCACCGGTTTTACCAGTACCTGTCTGAGCCGCAACCATCAGGTCGCGACCTTGCAACACGGCGGGAATGGCCCGCTGTTGCACCGGAGTAGGCTCGGTATAGCCCGCTGCCTCGATGGCGCGGACTAAAGCCTCGGAGAGACCGAGGGAAGCAAAGGACATGAGTAATCCTGTTTTAGTTAGGGCTTGGCCCAATGGGAGTCTTGCCTGGCGCGAATGGCGTTTAAGAGGACGCAATCCCGTCCGGTCCTGCTGGGCCTCGAAGGCTCGTCTGGAGCGCTCGCGCGGGCTGAAAAGCTGCGCTGTAGCGGGATCGAGATGCCTTGAACAAGTCCGAGCGTCCGGGCGTGAGCCTGGCGGGAAGGCCGGAGTATAACAGAGCAATCACTGCGCGCCGCTTTCCTGCTGCTCAACGGTTTTTCCGCCGGTTGCGGTGGCGCTGGCGGCCCGGGCTTCGGTGGCCGGGCCGGCACCATAGCGGGCGCTCAGTTCGGCATAGGCCGGTTCGCGCTTGAAGCGCTTGAGCTCGGCGCCGAAACGCTGCACCAACAAATCCATCCCGGCATTGCGGCGCACCGCCAGATACTGGCTTTGCTGGCTGATGACAGTCGGGTTCTCGGTGATCTTGTCGCGGATGTCCAGTTGATCGAGCAAGTGCTGGCCGACCCGGTGATCGGTGATCAGCAGGTCGATCCGCCCGCGCACCAGTTTGCCGAAGTTGGCTTCATGGGTGGGCGCCGGTTCCCGGGTAAACAACGTCGATTCGCTGAAGTCCTTGCTGTACAGGTAGCCCGGCGAGGTGCCGATGGTCAGGCCTTTCAGGTCGTCCAGGGTGCGAAACGGGAACGGCCGTTCATTGGCGTAGAACATCACGAATTCGACTTGCGAGAGCGGTTCGCTGGGGTAGAGCAGAGTCGCTTCGCGTTCATCGCTGTGGAAAATATCCAGCACACCGTCCGCCTGGCCTTGCTCAAGCATCGACAGGCAGCGCTTCCACGGCAAGAACTGCCATTCCACGTCAATCCCGAGACGTTTGAAGACAATGGCCGTGGTTTCGTAGTCGAGCCCGAGGTTCTTGCCGCCTTCTTCATAGACGTAGGGCGCCCAGGGTTCGGTGACAATACGCAGCTTCTCGCCCCGAGCGGTGAAGCTCAGGCAAGTGAATAGAAGCACGGTCAGTAACTGGGCGATCAGGGGCATGGCTTGAGATTACGACGAGAAATCATAAAGAGCCAGAAACCGGATCCAGAAGCTCTGGATCGGGCATTAAAAGCAAAAGATCGCAGCCTTCGGCGGCGCCTGCAGAGGTACATATTCCCCTGGAGGCGCTGCCGAAGACTGCGATCTCTTGATCTTGCGTTAACGGCTATTAGCGCGGCAACTTCAGGTTGTTCCACACCGCCAGGCTCGGTTCAGCCTGGTTCAGGGTGTAGAAGTGCAGCCCCGGTGCGCCACCTTGCAACAGGCGTTCGCACATCTCGGTGATGACTTGCTCACCAAAGCTTTGAATGCTCTGGGTGTCGTCGCCGTAGGCTTCCAGTTGCTTGCGGATCCAGCGCGGGATTTCCGCACCGCAAGCGTCGGAGAAGCGCGCCAGCTTGCTGTAGTTGGTGATCGGCATGATCCCCGGCACGATCGGGATGTTCACACCCTTCGCCTGTACACGCTCGACGAAGTAGAAATAACTGTCGGCGTTGAAGAAGTACTGGGTGATCGCACTGTTGGCACCGGCGTTGGCCTTGCGCACGAAGTTGTTGAGATCATCTTCGAAATTGCGCGCTTGCGGATGCATTTCCGGGTAAGCGGCGACTTCGATGTGGAAATGATCGCCAGTCTCTTCACGAATGAATTCAACCAGGTCATTGGCGTGGCGCAACTCGCCGCTGGCCATGCCCATGCCCGAGGGCAGGTCACCGCGAAGCGCAACGATTCGCTGGATGCCGGCTGCCTTGTACTGGGTCAGCAGACCGCGCAGGTCGTTCTTGCTGTCACCCACGCAAGACAGATGCGGAGCGGCAGGGACTTTGACTTCACTTTCCAGCTGCAACACGGTGTTGAGGGTGCGATCACGAGTCGAACCGCCAGCGCCGTAGGTGCAGGAGAAGAAGTCGGGATTGTAGGTCGCCAGCTGACGGGCAGTGGCGATCAGTTTTTCATGCCCAGCATCGGTCTTCGTCGGGAAGAATTCGAAGCTGTAGCGACGTTCTTGGGACATGGTCATATCCTTGGAAACACGTAAGCCGGACGCTGGCCCCGGTAGGAGCTGCCTTAGGCTGCGATCTTTTAAGATCAAAAGATCGCAGGCTTCGCCAGCTCCTGCGCAGAGCGGTCAATCAGCGTATCAGTAGCGGTAAGCGTGCGGCTTGAACGGGCCTTCGACGGTGACGCCGATGTAGTCAGCCTGTTGCTTGGTCAGTTGAGTGACCACGCCGCCGAAACCGCGGACCATTTCCAGGGCCACTTCTTCGTCGAGTTTCTTCGGCAGTACTTCAACGGTCAGGCGCTCGGCTTTCTGGGCTGGCGACAGGTCGGCGTACTTCTGGCCGAACAGGAAGATCTGCGCCAGAACCTGGTTGGCGAACGAACCGTCCATGATGCGGCTTGGGTGACCAGTGGCGTTGCCCAGGTTAACCAGGCGGCCTTCAGCCAGCAGGATCAGGTAGTCGTCGTTCTGAGCGTCGAAAGCGCCTGGACCGGTGCGGTGAACCTTGTGAACCTGCGGCTTTACTTCTTCCCATGCCCAGTTCTTGCGCATGAAAGCGGTGTCGATTTCGTTGTCGAAGTGACCGATGTTGCAGACCACAGCGCGCTTCTTCAGGGCTTTGAGCATGTTCGCGTCGCAAACATTGACGTTACCGGTGGTGGTTACGATCAGGTCGATCTTGCCCAGCAGCGCTTTGTCGATGCTCGCTTCGGTACCGTTGTTGATGCCGTCGATGAACGGCGAAACCAGTTCGAAGCCGTCCATGCAGGCTTGCATGGCGCAGATCGGGTCGACTTCGGAGACTTTAACGATCATGCCTTCCTGACGCAGGGACTGGGCCGAGCCCTTGCCCACGTCACCGTAACCGATGACCAGCGCTTGCTTGCCGGACAGCAGGTGGTCGGTGCCGCGCTTGATTGCGTCGTTCAGGCTGTGACGGCAGCCGTACTTGTTGTCGTTCTTGCTCTTGGTCACCGAGTCGTTGACGTTGATGGCCGGGATTTTCAGCTCGCCCTTGGCCAGCATGTCCAGCAGACGGTGAACGCCGGTGGTGGTTTCTTCGGTGACGCCGTGAACGCGATCCAGTACTTGTGGGTACTTCTTGTGCAGCAGCTCGGTCAGGTCGCCGCCATCGTCGAGGATCATGTTGGCATCCCAAGGCTGGCCATCCTTGAGGATGGTTTGCTCCAGGCACCACTCGTACTCTTCTTCAGTCTCGCCTTTCCAGGCGAAAACCGGGATGCCGGCAGCGGCGATGGAAGCGGCGGCCTGATCCTGAGTCGAGAAAATGTTGCAGGACGACCAGCGTACTTCGGCACCCAGGGCAACCAGGGTTTCGATCAGCACGGCAGTCTGAATAGTCATGTGAATGCAGCCGAGAATCTTCGCGCCCTTGAGCGGTTGCTCGACGGAGTACTTGCGGCGCAGACCCATCAGGGCTGGCATTTCGGATTCGGCGATGATGGTTTCGCGACGGCCCCAGGCAGCCAGGGACATGTCGGCGACTTTGTAATCGTTAAAATCTGCAGGCGTGATAACAGCGCTCATGAAGAGCCTCCATTCGTAATGTATGCGAATGGGCGCCGTTGTGCGTTTAGTGTCTGGCCGTGGCCAGTCAACGCCCCATCCGAGCCTGACAGGTTGAACCTGCTGCAGCGCCCCTCGGACAGGTGGCGGGAAAACGGTAGCAAGTGAACATTACCGTTTTGAAACGGGGGCGATTATAGCGGGCTATGCTGATCTTCCAAAGCGTTTCTGTTGGTCAATGTCCGAACGGTAATCGAGGCCATAGTCGATGCTTGATAGAGCTCTAGTCCGGGCTCTGCCATGATGGCCGGCATCAATCGGCAAGACGGTCAGGAGTGAGTATGAATTTCCACACCCGCAAATGGGTAAAACCCGAAGACCTCAACCCCAACGGCACGCTGTTCGGAGGCAGCCTGCTGCGCTGGATCGACGAAGAAGCGGCGATCTACGCCATCGTCCAGTTGGGTAATCAGCGCGTGGTCACCAAGTACATTTCCGAAATCAACTTCGTCAGCGCCTCGCGTCAGGGCGACATCATCGAGCTGGGCATCACCGCCACCGAGTTCGGTCGCACCTCGATCACTCTGACCTGCGAAGTGCGCAACAAAATCACTCGCAAGAGCATTTTGACGGTAGAGAAGATGGTTTTCGTGAACCTGGGCGAAGACGGCCTGCCCATGCCGCACGGCCGGACCGAGATCAGGTACGTCAAAGACCAGTTCAAGGATGACGAGATCGGCGGGTGATTGTTGTTTCTGTGGCTAGGGAGCACGTTCCCTCGCCACGGGTTTTGTACTTTCACGGACTGGCATTAACCGGACGCACTGACCGCGGCAGCACTGCGACGTTGCAGGTAGATGAAGAACAGCGCCGTCAGCAGCGTGAATACGCTGACCAGTGCGCCGGTCCACGGCAAGTCCGCCAGGTCCGCGCCACTGGCCACCACCAGTCCGCCAATCCACGCCCCGGCGGCGTTGCCGAGATTGAATGCGCTTTGATTCAACGTCGACCCGAGGTTTGGCGCCTCATGGGCCTGATCGATAATCAGCAATTGCAGGATCGGGCACAGCGCGAAGGCGAAGATACCCCACAACACCAGCGTGATCGCCGCCGGTATCACTGAATGGCTGGTTTGGCTGAAGGCGGCCAGCACGATGGCCACGGCCAATGTCATCCCCACCAGCGAAGGCAGCAAGCGACTGTCCGCCAATCGGCCGCCGAGCATGCTGCCCCCGGTCAAGCCGACCCCGAACAACAGCAACATGATGGTTACGCCATGCGGACTGACGCCGGTGATGTCCTGCAGGATCGGCGCAATGTAAGTGAACACGCTGAACAGGCTGGTGGACGCCAGCACGCTCATGCCCAGCGCCAGCAGCACATTGACCTTGCCCAGCACTTTGAATTCGCTGGCCAGGTTGGCCTTGTCCATGGGGATTTCCTTGGGCAGCCAGACCCACTGCGCAATGGCCGCAATCACACCGATCACCGACACCGCCCAGAAGGTCGAGCGCCAGCCGGCGTATTGCCCAAGTGCTGTGCCTAAGGGCACGCCCAGCACGTTGGCCAAGGTCAGGCCGGTGAACATCATGGCAATCGCCTGGGCTCGTTTGTTCGGTGCCACCAGACTGGCAGCGACCACCGAGCCGATGCCGAAAAACGCACCGTGGCACAAAGCAGTAATCACCCGTGCAGCCATCAAGGTGGCGTAGTTCGGCGCCAGGGCGCAGAGGATGTTGCCGAGAATGAACATCAGCGTCATGCCCAGCAGTGTGGCTTTGCGCGGCATGTTAGCGGTACCGACTGCGAGAATCGGCGCACCGAACACCACGCCCAGGGCGTAACCGGTGATGAGCAGGCCGGCGTGAGGAATGCTCACGGCGAGGTCGCGGGCGACATCGGGCAGCAAACCCATGATGACGAACTCAGTGGTGCCGATGCCGAAAGCGGCAACGGCCAGTGCAAGTAAGGCGAGTGGCATGCGCAAGGTCTCTGTCGGTAGTCTTGACGCTTTGATCAGGCATACGCAGGCCGACGACCGTTCTCGATGAGAGCGGGCAGGGGCAGGAATTATTGGAATTAGTCTGTGCGCAACTGAGTGCGGCGTGGTCGCTTGCAGTATAAACAGCTGCGGACATATGGCGAATCAAATCTCTGTCCCGCGATGCAGCGGGGTAATACAAGGAGCGTGCCGTGCTTGCGACGATTCTGGTGTTGGTGGCGGCGCTGTTGCACGCGGCGTGGAATACCCTGATCAAGTTCAGCGCGGAGCGGCTGTTGGTGGTGGCCTGCATGGACAGCGTGGCGTTGCTGTTTGTCGCGCTGATGCTGCCCTTCGTGGCGCTGCCGCCACTGGATATGTGGCCGTGGATTCTTGCGTCGGCGGCATTCGAGTTGCTCTATCGCTACCTGTTGATCCAGGCCTATCGGGTCGGCGATCTCGGCCTGGTCTATCCGTTGATGCGTGGCCTGTCACCGTTGGTGGTGCTGGCGCTGACGCTGATCTTCGCCGGAGAAGTGCTGACGGCTCAGCAGATCTTCGGGATTTTGCTCATCCCGTTCGGCATGGTGTGCCTGCTCTGGCAGGGCGGTGGCGGGGTGCGCCTGCCGTGGTCGATGCTGCCGGTGGTGGCGCTGATCGGGTTGTGCATCGGTTGCTACACCTTCATCGATGGCCAGGCCTTGCGGCGCTGGTCCCATCCGCTGGACTACCTGGTTTGGGTCACAGTGCTCAGTGCCTGGCCATTCCCATTGCTGGCGCTGGTGCGCAAACGCCCGGCGTTCATGCTGTTCTGGCGTGAGCAGTGGCGGTTGGGGTTGGCGGTCGGGTTCTGCGTATTGTTCAGCTACGCTCTGGTGCTGTGGGCCATGCAGCTCGGATCGATTGCCGAGGCAGCGGCGCTGCGCGAGATCAGCGTGATTCTGGTGGTGCTGTTCGGTATGCGCTACCTCAAAGAACCTTTTGGCAGGCCACGGCTCTTAGCCTGTGGATTGGTATTGATCGGCATGTTGGTGATGAAGTTTTAGTCGCCGCTGATGGAATTCGATTCTCTATAACTTGAAGAAGGGACTGCGTTATGACGGTTGCTCTGTGGTGCATTTTGATTGCGATCTGCTTACCGTATCTGTGCGCAGGCGTCGCCAGGTTCAGCGGTGGCAAGTTCGGGCTGAAACAGAATCACGACCCGAGGGCGTTTCTGGATTCGCTCGAAGGCGTGGCCAGGCGTGCGCATTCGGCGCAGTTGAACAGCTTCGAAGTGACCCCGGCGTTTGCGGCGGCGGTAATCGTGGCGCATTTGGCTGGCAATGCCGAACTGGTGACGATCAATGTGCTGTCGGTGCTGTTCATCACCAGTCGGCTGCTGTACATCATTTGCTATCTGGCGGACTGGGCGATTCTGCGGTCGTTGGTGTGGTTTGTGGGGATGGGGTTGATCGTCAGTTTCTTTGTGGTGTCTGTTTGAGAAAGCAAGATCAAAAGATCGCAGCCTGCGGCAGCTCCTACGGGATCGGTGTTCATCTGCGATATTGCGACGAACGCGCTCAATGTAGAAGCTGGCGGAGCCTGCGATCTTTTTGCGTTTAAAGTTTGTCAGCCACCTGCGGCACCTGAGGCAACGCCGCCCCTTTAGGCCAGAGCATCCAGATCTGCCCCTGCTGTTTCATGTCGCCGGCCAATTGCCCGGCCGCCTCGCCCGTGCCCCAGAACAGATCCGCGCGGACCTCGCCGGCAATCGCGCCGCCGGTATCTTGAGCGGCCACCGGACGCACCAGTGCGCTGCCGTCCGGTCGCGTCGTCGATAACCACAACAAGCTGCCGAGCGGAATCACCTTGCGATCCACTGCCGCGCTATAACCTGCGGTCAATGGCACATTCAGCGAACCGCGCGGCCCTTCGTTGCTGTCCGGGTTGCGATTGAAGAACACGTAGCTGGGGTTGCTGCCGAGCAGTTCGGGAATGCGCGTCGGATTGGCCTTGGCCCAGTTATCGATGGCGCTCATGGTCACCTCTTCTTTCTTCAGTTCGCCCTGGTCCACCAGCCAGCGGCCGATAGGTCGATAGGGGTGACCGTTCTGGTCGGCATAACCAATGCGCAATTGACGGCCATCATCGAGCTGGATGCGCCCCGAACCCTGGATTTGCAGGAATTGCAGGTTCATCGGGTCGGTCAGCCAGGCAATCACCGGCGCCTTCACGCCTTTGGTTTCAATGGTTGCCGCATCGTCGTAAGGCTTGAGCACGCGACCTTCGAGTCGTCCGCGCAGGCGTTTGCCTTTGAGCTCCGGGTAGATACTGTCCAGCGAGACTATGATCATGTCCTCGGGCACGCCGTACACCGGGATGTTCGCTTGCTTGGTCTGGGTCAGGCTGCCGGGATACACCGGTTCGTAGTAACCGGTGATCAGACCGTTGGGGTTGTCATTGGCGGCACGCAAGCCGTAAACATCGAGGTTCTGCTTGAGGAAGCCGCGGATGTCGCTGGCGGTTGGCTGCACGTTGGCGGAAGCGGCACAGGTGCCGCCCCAGACCGGGTCGGCCTTGAGTCGGGTGCAGGCGCTGCGCCACGAGCCAAAACCGGCGACGAGGTCGTTGTCGGAAACCGCTGGAAGGGCTTCCCAGGTAGCGCTGGAGTAGGTCGCCAGTGCGTGGGTTTTCGGTGTGCTGCTGTCGCCACCGGTGCAGCCCGCAAGCACGGCCACCATCGGAAGGGTCCAGGCCAGGTTGTGACGCCACGCCTTGAAACGGCTGTTCATGGAGTAATTCCTTTGCCGGTTGCCTGAGTGCTCCATGCGCTCACACAACCCGTATTGATAATAGGGCTATTGGTCTTTGCCGGTGACGCGAGGATACTGGCCGCCGTTTCCAGTGATCTGAAGCCACCATGACTCTTAAAAGACTCTCTGTTGTATTGCTGGCCTGCCTGACCTTGTCCGCCTGCGGCGGTGTCGACCCGAACTCGCCTCTGGGCCAGCGCAAGGCGATCTTCAAGCAAATGCTCAAGACCGGCGAAGACCTGGGTGGCATGTTGCGTGGGCGTATTCCGTTCGATGGCCCGAAATTCGCCGACGGTGCCGTGAAGCTCGACGCGTTGTCCCATGAGCCGTGGAAGCATTTCCCGCAGGTGCGCGAAGAAGATCACACCAGCGCCAAGGACGATGTCTGGCAGAAGCAGGCACGCTTCCAGGAAATGGCCCGCACCCTTGAAGGCGCCACCGGTGAACTGGTGATCGCCAGCCAGGTTCAACCCTACAAGGCCAGCAACCTGGGGCCGGCGGTGCAGAAAGTCGAAGACGCCTGTAGTGCCTGCCATAAAGAGTTTCGGGATCATTGAGGCGGCGTGTTCAAACCGGATTACTTATCCAGCTCGTCGAGCGCGTCCTGTAAATCCTTGCGCGATTGAGCCAGTTTGTCTTTGCGTTTGTTGATCTTCTCGGCGTCGCCTTTTTTCATCGCCTTGTCGAGGTCGGCCTGACGCCGGCTGACTTCGTGCTTGGCGTCGAGCACCTTGTTTTCCCGTTCCTTCTTCAAGGAAGCGTCGGTGCAATGGGCGGTAACTTCGCTCAGGGCGGTTTCCAGGCCAGCCTGTTGATCGGCGTTGCCGTGAGACTTGGCCAGTTCGATCTGGTTGATGATGCCTTGTTTTTTCGCGGCGCAGCCGGTCAGGCCCGGGGCGTCTTCGTCGGCCATTAATGGAGCGGCCATCACGCTGCACAGGGTTAACACGGCGAGCGGTGAAAGAAGTTTCATAAAGGCTCCAGGTGAAAAAATCGATGTAGCGATGGGCTGTTTGAGCGCATCGGTACCTATGGGTTCCCAGGCTGACGGGCGTCGCCGGGCCGCTAGAAACCGTCAATCCCGGCAACACGTAATGTCTCGCTCAAGGCCAGCACCTGCGGGTCGCGGAAAAATGCGCTCAATTGCGCCGCGCGTCCCGGGCCGATGCCGGTTTCGGCCTGCCATTGTTCGGTGTTTCGTTGCGCCAGCACCTGCCATGAGTCGGCGAGCTGTGCCTGGCCGGTCGGCGGCAAGCCCAGGGCTTTGAGCCAGCGAGCGAACGGTCGTTGTCGGGCGCTGTTGAAACTGTTCAAAAGACGAGCACTACTGCGTTCGCCGAAGCCGTCAATGTTAGCAAGCTCTTGCTCGTCGAGGGTCAACCAATCGAGCAAGTTGTCGAGACGTTCGGCCTTGAGCAGTTTCTCCCAGGTGCCCGGCCCGACATGCGGCAAGGCCAGCCCCTGTTTGCCGCTGAGCCAGGCCAGGCGTGCGAGAAACTGGCTTTCGCATCCGGGTGTCGGCTGCCAGCAACTCAACGGATGAAAATCTGCTGCCAGTGGTGCGTTCAATTCAGTCCGTTCGGTGCTGCGCAATACCACACCGTCGAGCCTGGGGATGGTCAGCCCGGCCAGGCTGATGGCGACCTGATCGCCGGGACGAATGTCCAGCGCTTCCCAGCGCTGCAGGGAACTGACACTGACACGCTTGATCTGCCGGTCATCGAGCATCACCGGTGCCAGATCCAGCACCGGTGTGATCCGGCCGGTTCGTCCAATCTTGAAGTGGACCTTGCGCACCTCGGCCAACGCCTGGGCGAAGGGGTACTTCCAGGCGACACTCCAGAAAGGCGTTTTCGCCTGCCAGCGCTCGGCGGGTGGGCGCTGGTTCTGCCGCAAAACGACGCCGTCGCTGGCAAAGGGCAGGGGCGAGCGATACCAATGATCGCGCCAGCGTTCGGCATCGGCAAATGCCTCGATCGGCTGGCTGTAGGGCGCGGTGCCCGGGAACCCCAGCTCATCCAGAGCCGTCACGCGGGCGGGCAGGCTTTTCGGGCCTTGTGGCCAGTCCCAGACAAACAGGCCGATACCGGCGGCATGCTCAGGGCTCAGCGTTTTGCGTGCCATTAACCCGGCCACCGTGGCGCGGGCATTGAGGCTGCCGGCCTGGGCTTGCACGTGTTCGGTCAGTCGCCAATAGAGTTCGCCTTGCAGCAGCAGGTCCAGCGGTTGCGCAAGTTTTTGAGGGATCGCGGCGATCTGGCGCGCTGAGGCAGTCCAGTCGTGGCCGGTTATCCCGTCACCACGACTGATCGCCTTGTGCAGCCAGCCATTGCGATAGATCAACGTTACCGCCACGCCATCGACCTTGGGCTGAATCCAGACCTCATCCCGATTTTTCAGCCAGGCTTCGACGGCGTGCTCATCGCGCAGTTTTTCCAGGCCGGTGTGGGCGATGGGGTGAGCAATCGTGCCACCGGCAGTGCGCAACGGTTCGGCTGAAGGGCCTGAGTCAAAGCACTCGTGCCATTCGCTTAGTCGTATGCGGGATTGATCATAGAGTTCATCGGCGACCAAAGAGTGTCCTTCGCGATGATAGCTGTCGTCCCAGAGGTCGATTCGCTTTTGCAGTGCGTTGATTTCGTCCAGAGCGCGGGCCGGTGGCCAATCAGGACAGTCCGCGGCATTGGCGGTCAGGCAGGTGAGGGTCAGCAGGAAACCGAAAAACAGGCGTAGGTTGAGCAGCATCGAGAGCGTCCTTGCTCGTTGGGATGCTTTCAAGGCTAGACAGGTTTCGGGTGTGGAGTGCAGAGGTGTAATTCTGCGTGTTTCGAGGTGGGATTTTTTTCATGAAAAAGCCCCGCACGGCGAACCGTGCGGGGCGTTTTGTGCAACCGGGGAAGTCTTACAGGCCGGCAGCAGAACGCAGAGCGTCGGCGCGGTCGGTTTTTTCCCAGGTGAACGTGGTGAACGTATCGTCGCCCACGGTTTTGGTTTCCGGGGTGCGACCGAAGTGGCCGTACGCCGCGGTGTCCTGGTACATCGGGTGCAGCAGGTCGAGCATGGTGGTGATCGCGTATGGACGCAGGTCGAACACTTCACGAACCAGTTTGACGATCTTGTCGTCGCTGATCTTGCCGGTGCCGAAGGTGTTCAACGAAATCGAAGTCGGTTGAGCGACGCCGATTGCGTAGGAAACCTGGATCTCGCAACGCTCGGCCAGGCCGGCAGCCACGATGTTCTTGGCCACATAACGACCAGCGTAGGCAGCCGAACGGTCAACCTTCGATGGATCTTTGCCGGAGAACGCGCCGCCGCCGTGACGGGCCATGCCGCCGTAGCTGTCAACGATGATCTTGCGACCGGTCAGGCCGCAGTCGCCCACTGGGCCACCGATGATGAACTGGCCAGTCGGGTTGATGTGGAACTGGGTGTCCTTGGACAGCAGCTCGGCAGGCAGTACGTGCTTGACGATCAGTTCCATCACGCCTTCGCGCAGGTCTTTGTAGGACACTTCCGGGTTGTGCTGGGTCGACAGTACAACGGCGTCGATACCGACAACCTTGCCGTTTTCGTAGCGGCAAGTCACTTGCGACTTGGCGTCTGGACGCAGCCAAGGCAGCAGGCCGGACTTGCGGGCTTCGGCCTGGCGCTGAACCAATTGGTGCGAGAAGGTGATCGGTGCTGGCATCAGCACGTCGGTTTCGTTGCTGGCGTAGCCGAACATCAGGCCCTGGTCGCCGGCGCCCTGGTCTTCAGGCTTGGCACGATCAACACCCTGGTTGATGTCGGGGGACTGCTTGCCGATGATGTTCATCACGCCGCAGGTCGCGCCGTCGAAGCCGACATTGGAGCTGTTGTAGCCGATGTCGAGAATCACGTTACGGACGATGTCTTCCAGATCGACCCAGGCCGACGTGGTGACTTCACCTGCGATGATTGCCACGCCGGTTTTCACCAGAGTCTCGCACGCCACGCGGGCGAACTTGTCTTCAGCAATGATGGCGTCCAGCACCGCATCGGAAATCTGGTCGGCGATTTTGTCCGGATGCCCTTCAGACACGGACTCGGAGGTGAAGAGGGAGTATTCGCTCATCTCGATTTTTTCCTGAATTTACCGATGGTGAGTGTCGCCAGCCGGTCGCTGAAAATGGCGGACCTGTATCTGGAAACCATTACGTAAGCCTACATAGAGGCTTTCCCCGGGAACGAGTCCCGCAGCGGTGGCCCAACGGGCCAGATCGTCCTGTTCAAACCCCAACCAGAGATCACCGCAGGCCTCCTTGGCCCAACTCTGGTTGTGGCTACATAACTCTGTCACTAACAGGCTACCGCCTGGTTGCAGCAAACCGGCCATGTGCTTGAGCGCTTCGGCCGGCGCGGCAAAATGGTGCAGCACCATGTTCAATACAACGCAGTCGGCCTGAAGGCTTACGCCGTTCAATGCATCGGCCAATTGCAGGCTGACGTTAGCCAGCGTTTCACGTTCGCAGACCTGACGGGCCAGTTCGAGCATCGCCGGGCTGTTGTCCAGCGCCGTGACCTGAGTGAAACGACGCGCCAGCTCCGGCAGAAATGCGCCATCGCCGGGGCCTACTTCGATGGCCGTGGCGCCGGGGCCGAAACTCAGCTTGTCGAGCAGTGCCACCACGCTTTCGCGGTATTGCGGCAGGCCGGCGATCAAGTCTTGCTGGGCGCGAAACTTCTCCGCGACCCGCGAGAAAAAGTCCTGGCTGGCCGCCTCACGTTGCCCGTGGACCTGACCGATCCGCGCCTGGACGTCAGTCGGCAGGGTCAGGTTATCCACTTCTTCGAGCAGCGCGGCATGCAGCTTGCCGCCCAGCAGGTCGGTGTGGGGCAGGGCGCGACGGTAGAAAATTGCATTGCCTTCACGGCGGGTCGCTACCAGATCGGCCTGGGCCAATACCTTGAGGTGATGACTCATGCCGGACTGACCGATGCCGAAGATCTGCGCCAGTTCCAGTACGCCGAACGAATCGTTGGCCAGCGCGCGCAATACATTCAGCCGCAGAGGATCGCCGCCGGCCTTGCACAGGGCCGCCAGCTCATCGCAATCGTCATGTTGAATGGAAGGCACGCGCAGATTCATAAGGCCAGCAGTCTAGTGACGGTCAGAAAACACCGCAAGAGCAATATCAAAAAGTTTTGATATTGGTCGATAGATGGCACTTCTTAACGTTAGTTTCAGTCCACAAACCAACAGCGGAAAGGTTTCATCAGTCGAATACGCCGTTATCCATTGGAAAAACGTCTTCGGATGACTATCTGTCATTGCCCCGAGGCGGGTCGGTGAGGGAAAATGCTCGCCTTTTTTCCGTTTCGTTTTATTCACTCTCGATTCAATATCCGCAGGAGATCAGCGATGCCCAGCCGTCGTGAGCGTGCCAACGCCATTCGTGCCCTCAGCATGGATGCCGTGCAAAAAGCCAACAGCGGCCATCCCGGTGCCCCTATGGGTATGGCGGATATCGCCGAAGTACTTTGGCGTGACTACCTGAAGCACAACCCGAGCAATCCATCGTTCGCCGACCGTGACCGCTTCGTGCTGTCCAACGGTCACGGCTCGATGTTGATTTACTCGCTGCTGCACCTGACCGGCTACGACCTGTCGATCGATGACCTGAAAAACTTCCGCCAGCTGCACAGCCGTACCCCGGGTCACCCGGAATACGGCTACACCCCGGGCGTTGAAACCACCACCGGTCCACTGGGCCAAGGCCTGGCCAACGCAGTCGGTTTCGCCCTGGCGGAAAAAGTCCTGGCGGCGCAATTCAACCGTCCTGGCCATAACGTCGTCGATCACCACACCTACGTATTCCTGGGTGATGGCTGCATGATGGAAGGCATTTCCCACGAAGTCAGTTCCCTGGCCGGTACGCTGGGCCTGGGCAAACTGATCGCCTTCTACGATGACAACGGCATCTCCATCGACGGCGAAGTCGAAGGCTGGTTCACCGACGACACGCCGAAGCGTTTCGAATCCTACAACTGGCAAGTGATCCGCAATGTCGACGGTCACGACCCGGAAGAAATCAAGATCGCGATCGAAACCGCGCGCAAAAGCGCACAACCGACGCTGATCTGCTGCAAGACCACCATCGGCTTCGGTTCGCCGAACAAGCAAGGCAAGGAAGATTGCCACGGCGCCCCGTTGGGTGACGCGGAAATCGCCCTGACCCGTGAAGCGCTGAAGTGGAACCACGGCCCGTTCGAAATCCCGGCTGATATCTATGCCGAGTGGGACGCCAAGGAAGCCGGTCGCGCTGCCGAAGCCGAGTGGGATCAGCGTTTCGCTGCGTACTCCGCCGCCTTCCCTGAGCTGGCCAACGAACTGGTTCGTCGCCTGAGCGGTGATCTGCCGACCGATTTCGCCGAGAAGGCCCAAGCCTATATCGCTGAAGTCGCGGCCAAAGGCGAATCCATCGCCAGCCGTAAAGCCAGCCAGAACGCCCTGAATGCGTTCGGCCCGCTGCTGCCGGAACTGCTTGGCGGTTCGGCTGACCTGGCCGGTTCCAACCTGACCCTGTGGAAAGGTTGCAAAGGCGTCACCGCCGAAGACGCCAGCGGCAACTACATGTACTACGGCGTTCGCGAGTTCGGCATGAGCGCGATCATGAACGGCGTGGCCCTGCACGGCGGCCTGGTGCCTTACGGCGCGACCTTCCTGATGTTCATGGAGTACGCCCGCAACGCGGTACGCATGTCGGCGCTGATGAAGAAGCGCATCGTCTATGTGTTCACCCACGACTCCATCGGTCTGGGCGAAGACGGCCCGACTCACCAGCCGATCGAGCAACTGGCCAGCCTGCGCTGCACGCCGAACCTCGACACCTGGCGTCCGGCCGATGCCGTTGAATCGGCGGTGGCCTGGAAGTTCGCCCTGGAGCGTGACGACGGTCCTTCGGCGCTGATCTTCTCGCGTCAGAACCTGCAGCACCAAACCCGCAATGCGATCCAGATCGAAGAGATCGCCCGTGGCGGTTACGTGTTGAAGGACTGCGCAGGCGAGCCTGAGCTGATCCTGATCGCCACCGGTTCGGAAGTCGGCCTGGCCGTTCAAGCCTTCGACAAACTGACCGAGCAAGGCCGCAAGGTTCGTGTGGTGTCGATGCCATGCACCAGCGTCTTCGAAGCCCAGGACGCCGGCTACAAGCAATCGGTTCTGCCGTTGCAGGTCAGCGCGCGTATCGCCATCGAAGCCGCCCACGCGGACTACTGGTACAAGTACGTGGGCCTGGAAGGTCGCGTGATCGGCATGACCACCTACGGCGAGTCGGCGCCTGCGCCGGCCTTGTTCGAAGAGTTCGGCTTCACCCTGGAAAACATCCTGGGTCAGGCTGAAGAGCTGCTGGAAGACTAAGGCACGCCGCGGTGGTTTTATGGCCGCCGCGTTCCCTGTGTAGGAGCTGCCGCAGGCTGCGATCTTTTGATCTTAAAAGATCGCAGCCTCGTTTCACTCGACAGCTCCTACCAGCTCCTACAGGGATTTGTGTTGTTAGCAAGAATTCGTCTGCCGCGACTATCGAGAACCCCATGCCTCAACCGCGTCCTTACAAAGTTGCACTCAACGGCTACGGCCGGATTGGTCGTTGTGTCTTGCGTGCGTTGTTTGAGCGAGGCGATAAGGCCGGGTTTGAAATTGTCGCGATCAACGATCTGGCCGATATGGCCAGCATCGAATACCTGACACGCTTCGACTCCACTCACGGGCGGTTTCCCGGTGAAGTGAGGGTTGAGGGCGATTGTCTGCATATTAAGGGCGACTGCGTGAAGGTCCTGCGCAGTGCCACCCCCGAAGGCATCGATTGGGCGTCGTTGGGCGTCGATCTGGTGCTGGAGTGCTCCGGCGCTTATCACACCCGTCAGGATGGCCAGCGTTTTCTCGACGCCGGTGCGCCACGGGTGCTGTTTTCCCAGCCGATGGCCAGCGAGGCGGATGTCGACGCCACCATCGTCTACGGCGTGAACCAGGATTGCCTGACCGGCGACGAGCTGCTGGTGTCCAACGCGTCCTGCACCACCAACTGCGGCGTACCGCTGTTGCGCCTGCTGGATCAGGCCATTGGTCTGGAATACGTGTCGATCACCACCATCCACTCGGCGATGAACGATCAGCCGGTGATCGACGCCTATCACCACGAAGACCTGCGCCGCACCCGTTCGGCGTTCCAGTCGGTGATTCCGGTGTCCACTGGTCTGGCGCGAGGCATTGAACGCCTGCTGCCGGAACTTGCCGGGCGAATTCAGGCCAAAGCCGTGCGGGTGCCGACGGTTAACGTGTCCTGCCTCGATATTACGATGCAGACCGTAAGCGATACCGACGCCACCGAGGTCAACCGGATTCTGCGCGAGGCCGCCACCCATGGCCCGCTCAAAGGCCTTCTGGCCTACACCGAGTTGCCTCACGCCAGTTGTGATTTCAATCATGACCCGCATTCGGCCATCGTCGATGCCAGTCAGACCCGCGTTTCCGGCCCACGGCTGGTGAACATCCTGGCCTGGTTCGACAACGAATGGGGTTTTGCCAATCGAATGCTGGACGTTGCAGAGCACTATTTGCAAGCCGCTACTACTCCACAATCTGTCTTTCAAAAACAGTAACCCAGGAAATGCGACCCATGACCGTGTTGAAGATGACCGACCTCGATCTGCAAGGTAAGCGCGTACTGATCCGCGAAGACCTCAACGTCCCAGTCAAGGACGGTGTTGTCACCAGCGATGCGCGAATCCTGGCTTCGCTGCCGACCATCAAGCTGGCCCTGGAAAAAGGCGCGGCCGTGATGGTCTGCTCGCACCTTGGCCGTCCGACCGAAGGCGAGTTCTCGGCCGAGAACAGCCTCAAGCCAGTGGCTGACTACCTGAGCAAGGCTCTGGGCCGTGAAGTGCCGCTGGTGTCCGATTACCTGGGCGGCGTCGACGTGAAAGCCGGCGACATCGTGTTGTTCGAAAACGTGCGCTTCAACAAAGGCGAGAAAAAGAACGCCGATGAACTGGCCCAGCAATACGCCGCCCTGTGCGACGTGTTCGTGATGGACGCCTTCGGCACCGCTCACCGCGCCGAGGGCTCGACCCATGGCGTGGCCAAATTTGCCAAAGTCGCCGCCGCTGGCCCGTTGCTGGCCGCCGAACTGGACGCACTGGGCAAGGCCCTGGGCTCCCCGGCTCAGCCAATGGCCGCCATTGTTGCGGGCTCCAAAGTGTCGACCAAACTCGACGTGCTCAACAGCCTGAGCCAGATCTGCAACCAGCTGATCGTTGGTGGCGGCATCGCCAACACCTTCCTGGCCGCTGCCGGTCACCCGGTTGGCAAATCGCTGTACGAGCCGGACCTGCTGGACACCGCCCGTGAAATCGCGGCGAAAGTCAGCGTGCCATTGCCAGTGGACGTGGTGGTCGCCAAGGAATTCGCTGAAAGCGCGACCGCGACTGTCAAACTGATCGCCGACGTGGCTGCAGACGACATGATCCTGGACATCGGCCCACAGACCGCGGCGAATTTCGCCGAGCTGCTGAAGTCGTCCAAGACCATCCTGTGGAACGGCCCGGTGGGCGTGTTCGAATTCGACCAGTTCGGTAACGGCACCAAAGTGCTGGCCCAGGCCATCGCGGAAAGCTCGGCGTTCTCCATTGCCGGCGGTGGCGACACTCTGGCGGCCATCGATAAATATGGCGTTGCCGAGCAAATCTCCTACATTTCTACCGGCGGCGGCGCGTTCCTCGAATTCGTCGAAGGCAAAGTGCTGCCGGCCGTTGAAGTCCTGGAAAGCCGGGCCAAGGCCTGAGGCCGCTCATTTGACCAGGCAAAGGAGTGTTCAGATGGTCAGGACATTAATGCTGTTGATCGCCGCGGGCATGCTGGCGGCTTGCGGGAGTAACCCGAAAGCCACGCCGGAGCCCGCGCCATCCGCGTCGGATAAAGGCTGCTACCAGGCTGACTGGCAAGCGGAAACCAACCCGGTGATCAACAAGCGGTCCGGGCCCGATGGCCTGGACAAATACGAGACACAGACCCCGGCCAAGGAACATGGCTGCCCTTGACGGGTCTGACTCTTTACTCAGGGCTGGCGGCATGCGCCGTCAGTCGAGGAACATGGATGAAAGGTTTTATCGCCGTTTCGGCGCTGGTATTGCTGGCAGGTTGTTCGAATTTCGACCTGTTCAAGCCTGCCGAATCAACGGACAACTGGACCACCTGGACCTGCGACAGCCAGGCCAAAGTGCTCTGGCGCTACACTGACGTGAGCCGCAAGGCAGTCGATGTTCGCCTGGGCGGCGCCGATCAGGTCTACCGCCTGAAGCTTGAACCGGGCGCCGAAGGTTCGCTGTACAGCAACGACATGCTGGCGTTTCACGTAAAAGGTGAGGAAGGCCTGGTGTACTGGGTCGCCACCAATGATTTGATCGGCCGCGGTTGTAAAGCGCAGTAACAACGCCGATCGCAGGACTATTGTTGTGGCGAGGGAGCTTGCTCCCGCTGGAGCGCGAAGCGGTCCCAAAGCCAGTCGATTTGGTGTTTCAGAAGGACCGAGTCGACGGGTTTACGACTGCTTCGCAGCCGAACGCGAGCAAGCTCGCTCGCCACAGGTTCTTCGTTACGCACAGGTTTTTGTTGCACCGAATTCGCAGCCCGGGCCAACCCCCGATCTGCAATAACTTGAATAGCCGCCGCCGCTACGGCAGGCTGGCACGATTAACGACCCTCAACCGGGAGAGACACACACAATGGCACTTATCAGCATGCGCCAGATGCTGGACCACGCAGCCGAGTTCGGCTACGGCGTTCCAGCCTTCAACGTCAACAACCTTGAGCAGATGCGCGCCATCATGGAAGCCGCTGACAAGACTGACTCCCCGGTGATCGTCCAGGCTTCGGCCGGTGCTCGCAAATACGCAGGCGCCCCGTTCCTGCGTCACCTGATCCTGGCGGCCATCGAAGAATTCCCGCACATCCCGGTGTGCATGCACCAGGACCACGGCACCAGCCCTGACGTCTGCCAGCGCTCCATTCAACTGGGCTTCAGCTCGGTCATGATGGACGGCTCCCTGGGCGAAGACGGCAAGACCCCGACCGACTACGAGTACAACGTTCGCGTTACCCAACAAACCGTGGCCATGGCTCACGCCTGCGGCGTATCGGTGGAAGGCGAGCTGGGCTGCCTGGGTTCGCTGGAAACCGGCATGGCCGGTGAAGAAGACGGCATCGGCGCCGAAGGCGTTCTGGATCACAGCCAAATGCTGACCGACCCGGAAGAAGCCGCGGACTTCGTCAAGAAGACCCAGGTCGACGCCCTGGCCATCGCCATCGGCACCAGCCACGGCGCCTACAAGTTCACCAAGCCACCTACCGGCGACGTGCTGGCCATCGACCGCATCAAGGAAATCCACAAGCGCATCCCGAACACCCACCTGGTAATGCACGGTTCGTCTTCGGTTCCGCAAGAGTGGCTGGCGATCATCAACCAGTACGGCGGCGACATCAAAGAAACCTACGGCGTACCGGTTGAAGAAATCGTCGAAGGCATCAAGCACGGCGTGCGCAAGGTCAACATCGACACCGACCTGCGTTTGGCGTCCACCGGTGCGATGCGTCGCCTGATGGCCACCAATCCGAGCGAGTTTGATCCGCGTAAGTTCTTTGGCGCGACTGTTACTGCTATGCGTGACGTGTGTATTGCGCGTTATGAGCAGTTTGGTACTGCCGGTAATGCTTCGAAGATCAAGCCGATCTCGTTGGAAGCGATGTTCCAGCGTTACCTGAAAGGTGAGTTGAACGCTAAGGTTAACTAAACCTTAGAATTTGACCCGTGTTGTGAAGAACCCGCCGAGAGGCGGGTTTTTTTCTGGGCGGGGATTTTTGCGCGCAATAACTACCCAAAAGTCATAGAAAATGGCGCTGTCGCTTGCTCAATGGCACTGACCACATGAGGCGCCTGTTCCCGATACTCAGGATAGCGTTCAAGTACTGTTTCAACCGAGGCAAGCAATTGCTGAATGCGCTCCTGAGGTCGCTCGATCTCACAGGTGTGCGCAAACTCAAGCAGTCCTTGCCGTGAGGCAAACATTGACTTGTTGCCCGCCAGATCCAAAGCCAAAACATCTTCCGGAATATAGGCCGTGGTGTTAACGATGTCGTAGGCCGGCGCCAGGCGTGCATCGCGTTGCGTAGGATCGGAATAGAGCAATCCGAAGTTTTTCAAATGAGCGTCGCCATTCCCGACAATACAGCTCAGGGCAACGCTATCGAAGAGCTGATCAAGGGATGTGCGTAAATGTTTAGTCGGGCAGAACACACGAATAGCCTTGGCGATTGCCGCATAGCTCTTGCTGTACTTCTGGTTAGCCGATAGGCCCATCAACACCGCCATGTCTTCAAATCCAATTGGGTTGAGCTGGTCGTCGCGATCAAAGCGACGCATGACAAACAGCCTGGCATTATCGGAAAGGTAAAACGGTGGAACGGGAATACCGGCCTCCTTCGCAATGGACATGCAAAGGAACTCGTTGATTGCCAGACCGGGAAATTCGTCTCGGCCACTTTTGATAATCAGGTCCGAGGTTTTCGATGTCACCCGTGGCAATCCGGTTTCCAGGCGTTCCGGTACCAACACTTTGGGTTGAACGCCGGAAATGCCGGCACGCAGGATGTAGCGATCAAGAATGTCAGCGAAGATATCTTCCGTGCCGTCCCATGTCAGAATCTCTTCGAGTTTCTCCCCCGGAAATTGTTGCTCCTCCAGCAAGGCGTCAACCGTTTCAGACCGCACTTGCACCCTGCCAATGGGCGAAGTGCTGCCGGAAAGCGCCAGCAAAAGCATCGGATCGACATTCACGGTCTTGGCCAATCGATTGCGCAGTTGCTCCAATACATAGCCTTCCGGCAGATTCATCTGAAAAACAGGATGGAGTTCGCGCCGACGAAACTCGTCATGCCTTACTGGCATCGACAAGCTGATAGCCATTTCTGGCGATGCATCTTCGTGATAACGGAATGTGAAGTCTTCGGCATCGCTGAAAAGCCTGCCGCTACGCCCCTCGGGCGTGCTGACTTTGAGAGAGGACATCTTCATTCGAATAAATCCCCAAGCTCTTCAAGGGTCGGCATAGCAGCTGGAACGACAGCAAGCTCACAATCCAGAGCGCCAAGGACGCGCGCATAGGCGATCATGCCGACAGACAGAGTACCTTTCTCTACTGCGATGACTTTGTATCGTGTCAGCCCCGCGAGGTCGGCAAGCTGTGCTTGCGTCAGACCGCGATTTATACGTTTTTCGCGTATTTGGTTGCCAAGACGGCTGATCAACAGAAAATAATCCATGTTCCGATTCCGTAACATTTATAGCTAAATGTAGCGTATACGCAACATTTTATCTACGTCGTATTTAAGTCCACGGCCATCGGCGACACAGGGATCGTAGAGCGTCAAGAACCCACCAACGCATCCCGAACACCCACCTGGTGATGCACGGTTCCTCTTCGGCTCCGCAAGAGTGGCTGGCGATCATCAACCAGTACGGCGGCGACATCAAAGAAACCTACGGCGTACCGGTTGAAGAAATCGTCGAAGGCATCAAGCACGGCGTGCGCAAGGTCAACATCGACACCGACCTGCGTTTGGCGTCCACCGGTGCGATGCGTCGCCTGATGGCCACCAATCCGAGCGAGTTTGATCCGCGTAAGTTCTTTGGCGCGACTGTGACGGCGATGCGTGATGTGTGTATCGCGCGTTATGAGCAGTTTGGTACTGCCGGTAATGCTTCGAAGATCAAGCCGATTTCGTTGGAAGCGATGTTCCAGCGTTACCTGAAAGGCGAGTTGAACGCTAAGGTTAACTGAGCCTGAGCGTTAAGCTGCGTTGAATAAGAAACCCGCCGAGAGGCGGGTTTTTTTTGGGTGGAGATTTACACGGCGCTGCTTATGCTCGGCGAATCAAATGTCACCTATAACGGACATTTGTAAAGCTTGAGGTGGAAAAGTCCGATATAGGTGACATCGATCTTGTTTTAGCGGTTCGATTTCTCGTCAAGCCCACCCTGCTCAATCACCCGAAACACATCGGGGTGTAGGACGGGGGCTTTCCCCCATTCGGCGGAGTAGCCGTCGTGAACCGGGCGGTGCGGTGTGTCCGAGGAATTGGGTGGCAGGGCGGTGCAGGCTGTCTCATCACCGCTTGATCCACACGGGTTCAGGCACAACTCGGTCGTAGCCAATGAAGAGGAAACGGGTTCAACCGATCAGGTTGAGTCAAAGGGCAAACTCTGCGGTTGAACACTGCAGAGTGCGGTGGCTTTTAACCTTGACTTGAGACCGGCTAATGGGTGTCCCCTTTTGTTGACCCCGTTTATTATTATGTTTGCTCTGCTATCGCAAAAGCGTATAAAAAACTATCAATTATTACAGGTGAATGAGCAGTTGTAGGCGGCTATCATTTAAATCAACGAGTCATGTGATGGCGTGATAATGTAAAGCGCAATGTTTTTACTTGGCTCGTTTACTAATCACCCAGAATGGGAATATGACTATGGAACTGTCAAGTACCGGAAAAGCGTCGGCGATTTTTGCAGCGTTTTTTGCTATTATTACAACTTCTGCTGCTAATGCTGACCCCGATCCACAATGCTATGATCGAGTGGATAGTTACACTGATCGTGGAAAAGTGACGGAGTACAATCGCAAGACTATCCATGTAGATGTCAAATGGCCAAACCCTCTAAAGTCTGGAAGCGAAGTGGAGTTTGATGCAGGCGGCTCAACTGTTCCAAGCGGGAAAATGGAATCCGAGTGGACTAGTATGAATCCAGATTTTAAGCTCATTTCAGGGTCTAAAGCTGATGCAGTTAAAAAATATAAGGTTCCAGATCGGGATGTTGAGAGAGACCTTAATGGGAAGTTCCAAGTAACCGATATCCACTGTGGCTTTAACAAGGAGATTTTTCTTGTGCTGAAAGTGATACCTTAATTTTAATATGATTAATGGGTGTCCTGTTTGTTTGCAAAGACGACTTAAAAACTGTTATTTCTTACAGGTGTAGGTGCGTTTGAATAGCGCTATGCTCTATCGTGCACCAAAAAAATACAATAGGTCGTAAAAATAAATCCGTCCCCTCGTCCGCCTTTCGTCCTCTGTCCCCTTTCGTCCTCTTTCGTCCTTAAGAGAATAGATTATGACCAAGAAAAACACAGTTTTGGAAGGTATCTACCAAAGTAAGGATGCGGTAAATGGCAGTTATCGCACCCTTTTTATAAATTCTGCCGAATATGATTCAGGAAGAATGGAAGGTTTTCTTGTACCTTCTGGATCTATGAAGCCCCATGATCTGAAATTCGCCTTGTCGGACGCCTGGTACGGCTTTAAAACTCCGAGGTCAAGTGGCATTACTGTGAACTTTTCTGTAGAGAATACTCGTTATACGTTGCAGTCGGATGATGAGTCTTATAATAGGCTTCATGGATCGATGTCTGTTGATGGAACGAACGTAGGCACATGTGTTTTTGCGAAACCTCATACGTAATCAGAGTGGCAAGTGTCTAGTATTGGAATAAGTTTATATCGGTTTCACCCAAACGCCCGATGCATTGCATTGGGCGTTTGGTATTCTGCGCCCAGCATGGGCGCAATCTTGTGGGTGAAGGTCCCGCTGTAAGCTAAAAAAAGAAAAGGGGACAGATTTATTTAATCGCCCCAGCGCTTCTATTCGAGTTGCTTCGCAGGCCTGCCTCGCGCTCGATGCGATATTCGCAATCCAGTGATTTTCTCTATCTCATCTGTAAATCGAGGATTCCCCGTCAATTGTCCACGCTGGAGGGCGCCTCTGATCAGCTGCAACTCTGTAGACGGAATCGTCTGCTCCATAAATGAGGTGTAGCGAGCAAGGCGCTCGGTGTGAGTTTTACCGAGTTCAGTGAAGCAAAGATCTTCATCCAGCCAATGATTTTCTGCCGTTTCGTTGAGGCGCAGGTGCAAGCTCGACCAAGGGTAATCCTGTGCATGCTGAACCATTTGCGCTCGCACCGGATTTAGCTCGATGTATCGACTACAAGCCAGCAAATAGGTGTCGGTTTGAACCACGCTGGATTTGTATCGACTCTCCCACAAGGTACCGGAGCGCCCCTCCAGCTTGTTGCGATAGCGCGTCATGCGACCTGCCAGGCCTTTCATCAATTGTCCGAGACTCGCGACGGAGTCTCCTGGTGCGAGTAATAGATGGACATGATTGGTCATCAAGCAGAAGGCATAGACTTTGACGTTGTATAGCGCTTTGAGCTCTCGCAGATCTTCGAGGTAACGCTGGAAGTCATTCGGCTCGGCGAACACAACCTGCCTGTTGTGGCCTCGTTGCACGACATGATGCGGATAATTGGGTAAAACAACGCGTCCCATTCTGGGCATATATCCTCCTACCTCCTTGTAGTGATCGGTGCAGCATAGCAGTAGAGAATCGATTAAATAAATCTGTCCTTTGTTTGTTTTTGTGTTGCGTTCTTTGTTCGTTTGTTTTCTTGTTTTCTTATAGCAAAGACGACTTAGAAACTGTTATTTCTTGCAGGTGTAGGTGCGTTTGAATAGCGCTATGCTCTATCGTGTACCAAAAAATACAAAGAGGTCGAAGAGGTCGTAAAAATAAATCTGTCCCCTTTGTCCCACCTTTATAACGGACTAAAGGATAGAAAAATGCCATGGCAACCTTATGTGGAATCTCTGACAAGCTCGGGCTCAGTAGCACAAGCGGCGATAGGCGGACTTGACGGAAAAATATGGATCAATTCACCCGGATTCAACATTTCCGGCGACGAAATCTCGGCAATACTGGCAGGGTTTAAAGACCCTAATATTTTACAAAAGTCTGGAATAATTGTTAATGGGGTGAAATATCTATACCTACAATCCGATGATAGCCAGATGCAAGGAAAAAAAGATGTTACTGGTATTTCTGTCGCGAAAAGCTCTAGATCTGTAGTTATTGGCACATATATCTCTAATATGCAGCCTGGCAATGCACGAGCGCAAGTTGAAAGAATACGAGATCATCTCTCAAGTATCGGGTATTGATTTTGCGCGGATTAGTTGGTTTGTTGTAGGTATAATTGATAGCACTAAAAATGAATGGCGCTTACTAAGACGATTAAAGGGGCAGATTTATTTAATCGTCTAACCTCAATCTCTTGAACCGCCCGGTGCCGGTTGGTGTGGCAGGGGAACGGCCTGTGAGAGCCGTCCCCTATGCCGATTGGAGGCAAGTTTGCTCGCCTTGCACCAACCGAGCCGCGATTACTCCTTCGGTTCGACGTGATCCAGCGCCTGATTCACCGCCAGTTCACCGAGCATGACCACTTGGGCAATGCCCAGCAGGGTCTTGCGATGTGAGGTTTCCAGCAGCGCGGCGAAATTATTGAGCATGAGGGTGGCCGAGCCGAGTGTTTCGCTGGCGTTGGCCAGCAGGGATTCGGTGTTGTACTTCGGATTGGCGAGGTACATGGGCTCGGGTTCGTGGGTGGTGGCCATGATTTTGGCGGCCGGGTTGAGGTAGTGGTCGAGGGCGCGTTCGGCGGCTTCGTGGAATTTTTTTGAATCGGGGGATTCGTAGGGGGATGCCGGGTCTGTGACCGGCGGATGCGGCGTTGATTTAGTCATTTGCTCGAAACCTGATTGGAGTGCCCCTCTCTGGCTACTAATCAAAGTGGAGGCAACTGTACGCAGGTTAGTAGACCGGGGTTTCGAGCAAGCCGGCGCACCCGAAGGTGCCCTGCGCACAGTTACCATCAAGCGCAGGAATCGAAATCCCTGACTGACAGATGCTTGTGCACCAAGCTCGAAACCACGGGCTACTAAACCCGATCACTGCGAATCAGTGACACGAATCAAGTTACCGATGGGCCTCAAAGCGCACAAGCCGGCGGATTCTGGCGTACCTGTAGGCGGTGACGCAAGCCGTTGTAGGCCTCATGAAGTAACGCTGAGTGTCTTTAAACGTGGGCGTTTAAGTGGGGGCTGATGCCGGTCAGTGAAGAGATGGAGGTGGACATAAAGAACCTGTGGCGAGGGAGCTTGCTCCCGCTGGGCCGCGAAGCGGCCCCCAAAAAGAGGGTCTGCTGCGCAGCCCAACGGGAGCAAGCTCCCTCGCCACAAAGGGTGGATTCCTGCGGTCTTTCAGGGATTACGTATCGTGATCGATATCCAGCTTGCTGAACGTCACTTCCCCGCCTTCAGTGGTGTACCCGGTGTTGTCCTGCACATAAGCCCCGGCCTTGAAGTACAGCTGCTTATCACGCCACATCGCGCTGATGTCGGTGTCCCACTGGTAGCCCGCCGCGCTGATGCCTAATGCACCGCCGGGGCTGAGGTGGATGAAGTAGGAGAATTCCTGATCGAGTTTCACGCCGGTGGCGATGGTGATGACCCGAGGGGTGTCGTCGTCGGGGTGCATGCGGACTTTGGCGACGATGTTGCCGGTCGCGCTGGAGGTTTTGTATTGATATTCGACCTTCACCATCGGCTTCTGGCTGTTGTAGGCATGGATCTGGCCAATAACGATCTTGCCCGAGCTGGGCACCTTATTGATCGCGAGGGTCGCACGCAGGGAATTGTCGGCGTCAGGGTAATACCAGTTTTTCAGCGTGCCGTTACTGTAGGTTTCGCGCAGTTCGGTGCGAGGGTAGACCGCGTTTTCAGTGCGGGTGCCGGTGACCGGGGCCCAGAAAAACAAGGTGCCGGTGTCGGAGTGGAAGTATTGATCCTTGAAGCCGTCCACCAGCTTGGTGGTTTCGACAGTGTACGGCGGGCTGCCGACGGGAACGCTGAGGTTCCAGGTTGCGAGATCGATCATAATTCAAGCTTCCACATTTTTTACTGCACGCGCGTACCAGAAGCTCTAGCCCGCGCCTTCGGGGGGGGTCTTTATAAGCGTAGAAAAGATCTTTGTTAATGCCCGTTCGGCAAATGGTTGACGCCAACATCCTGTCGAAATGCCATCTTTCCCGGTTTCCGGGGGCTGTAGGACTTACCGTTAGTCGGCTTCTAAAGCTTTGTCTAAATGCTGGCCCACTGACAGCTTCTGCTTTAAGGGATCCGGGTCTAGAGTGAAGTCGCAATAGGTGACCGGTTTTAACAAAAGGCCGGCCTGACGCCCCGAACAAGAGATGCAGCATGGAATGCGCACAATCTAAGCCAGCTGAAGGCAACTCAATCCTGTTAATTGTTGATGATTACCCTGAAAACCTGATCAGCATGCGCGCGTTATTACAGCGCCAGGATTGGCAGGTCATGACCGCGGCTTCCGGTTTTGAAGCCCTTGGCCTGTTACTCGAACACGATGTCGACCTGGTGCTGCTGGATGTGCAGATGCCGGGTATGGACGGTTTTGAAGTGGCGCGCTTGATGCGCGGCAGCCAGCGAACCCGTCTTACGCCAATCATTTTTCTTACCGCCAACGAACAGTCCCAGGACGCTGTGATCAAGGGTTACGCCAGTGGCGCAGTGGATTACCTGTTCAAACCGTTCGACCCGCAAATACTCAAACCCAAAGTCCAGGCGTTGCTCGAGCACCAGCGTAATCGCCGTGCCTTGCAGCGGTTGAGCCATGATCTGGAAGTCGCCCGGGCCTTCAATGCCTCGGTGCTGGATAACGCCGCCGAAGGCATTCTGGTGGTGGGCGAGGACGGGTTGATTCGCTTCGCCAACCCGGCGATGTCGCGTCTGCTCAATGCCACGGTGTATGACCTGCAAGGCAAAGAGTTTCTGGATTTCCTGCAAAAACCGCACATTCCGATCTGGGCCGATTCCGAGTTGTTTGCCGGTTACAAACGCGGTGAAACCCTGCGCTTGCACGATGCGCTGCTGCGTACCGCGCCCGGCCAGCAAGTGCCGGTGGCGTTGTCTTGCGCGCCTTTGCCCGCCGAACAACATGCGATGGTGGTGACGGTGCTGGACATGTCGGTGGTGCGCCATCTGCATCAGCAGTTGGAGTTCCAGGCGGTGACCGACCCGCTGACCGGGCTGCTCAATCGCCGGGGTTTCTACCAGACCGTTGAAAACCTGCTGCTGCGCGGCGAACGTTCCGACAGCACTTGGGTGCTGTTGTACCTGGACCTCGACGGCTTCAAGCGGGTCAATGATTCCCTCGGCCACGATGCCGGCGACCGGGTGCTGCGTTGGGTGTCCGAGCAGTTGAAGGCGTGCCTGCGGCCCTTCGATATTCTGGCGCGGATGGGGGGCGATGAGTTCACTGCGTTGCTGGATCTTGAGCTCCCCGAGCAGGCGGCAAAGATTGCCGAGAAGCTCATCGAGCGGGTGTCGATCTGTCAGCAGATCGAAGGCATGGACATCGCCTTGGGTGCCAGCATCGGCATCGCCACTTATCCCGATTGCGGGTCTAATCTGGACGGGCTGATGCGCGCCTCCGACATTGCCATGTACGAAGCCAAGCGCGCCGGGCGTCAGCAATATCGCTTCTACGATCACGAAATGAACGGCCGGGCACGCTCGCGGCTGATGCTTGAAGAGAGCGTGCGCACGGCCATCGAGAACCGCGATTTCAACCTGGTGTATCAGCCCCAGGTGGCGATTGCCGATGGGCAGATCCGCGGGTTCGAAGCGTTGTTGCGCTGGCAGCATCCGAGTGTCGGCGATGTACCGCCGGGGCTGTTTTTGCCGTTGTTGGAAGAGGCGCGGTTGATCAGTCGCCTGGGTAGCTGGATTTATCATCGCGGGGCCAAACAGCGCAAAGCCTGGGAAACCTTGTTTGCCGAAGATCTGGTGCTGGGCGTCAGCTTGAGCAGCACCCAATTCGGGTTGCCCAACCTGGTCACCGAGCTGCGTCAGGTGCTGGAGCGCCATGGCCTGAGGCCGCAGCAGCTGGAAGTCGAGGTCACGGAAGAGGCCTTGATGTCTAACCCCGACGAGACCCGCAAACAACTGCGTTTGCTGCGCAATCTGGGGGTGCGGGTGGCGCTGGATGACTTCGGCTCCGGGGCTTGTTCGCTGGCGCATTTGCGCGACCTGGAACTGGACACGCTCAAGCTCGACCGGCATTTGATCGCCCGGTTGCCGGGGTCTGAACGGGATGCGGCGCTGGCACGCAGTGTCATTGATTTGTGCAACCGGTTAGGGCTGCTGGTGATCGCCGAAGGGGTTGAAACGGTGGCGCAATATGAGTGGCTGCAAGCCAACGGTTGCCAGTATGTGCAGGGTTTCCTGGTGGCGCGGCCGTTGATGGCCGAGGACACCGGTCACTTTGTCGAGCCGTTCGACTGGGGCGCGCTGACGAGTTGAATTCGCTACACTGGCGACCTTTTCGTGATGCGTGTTGCCGCTCCAATGACTGTGTTGAAATACCTCCAGGCTTATCCTGCCGCGTTGCAGGACCAGGTGCGCCAACTGATCGCCGAAGGTCGGCTGGGCGATTACCTGAGCCAGCGCTATCCGGAAAAACACGGGGTGCAGAGCGACAAGGCGCTATACGCCTATGCCCTGGACCTCAAGCAGGAATACCTGCGTAACGCCCCGGCCATCGACAAGGTGTTGTTCGACAACCGTCTGGACCTGACCCACCGCGCGCTCGGTCTGCACACCGCGATCTCACGGGTGCAGGGTGGCAAGCTCAAGGCCAAGAAAGAAATTCGCATCGCCTCGCTGTTCAAGGAAGCGGCGCCGCAGTTTCTGAAAATGATCGTGGTGCATGAGCTGGCGCACTTCAAAGAGTCGGATCACAACAAGGCGTTCTACAAGCTGTGCGAGCACATGTTGCCGGGGTATCACCAGGTGGAGTTCGATTTGCGGGTATACCTGACGTGGCGGGATATGCACTGACAGACCAAGATCTTCTACAAGGAGTGCATGGATGGACGTGAGCAAGACCAAGAGCAGCTTCTACCGCCGATTGTACGTGGCGTACCTGATCGACAGCGGGCTGGCCAGTAACGTCCCTGCATTGACCGAAGTGACCGGCATGCCCCGACGCACGGCTCAGGACACCATCGCGGCGTTGGCGGATCTGGATATCGTTTGTGAATTCGAGCAGGAAGAAGGCGCGCGCAACCACGCGGGGCGCTATCGGATTCGCGAGTGGGGGGCGATTGATCGGGGGTGGATCGAGCGTAATCTGCGGCAGATTAAAGCGGTGCTCGAGTATCCCTGAATTACCGACCCCGATCATTCCCACGCTCTGCGTGGGAATGTAGTCCTGGACGCTCCGCGTCCCAAGAGCGGACGCAGAGCGTGGGAACGATCATTGCGGGCGACGCATCCCGATATGCGGAATCTCATCCTCCAGGTATTCCTCACCCACCGCCACAAACCCGTACCTCCCGTAATACCCCTGCAAATGCGCCTGGGCCGAAAGATAGATCGGCACTTCAGGCCAGTGCCTGGCAGCCTGTTTCAACGCCTGGCTCATCAACTCATGCCCAAGCCCGGCACCGCGTGCCGCGGGTGCGATGATCACCCGGCCAATCACCACATCGCCGCCCTGTAATTGCGGGTCGAGCAATCGCAGGTAGGCCACCAGCCGATCCCCGTCCCAGCCCATCAAATGGCAAGTGTCACCTTCCAGGTCCTGGCCATCGATGTCTTGATAAGCGCATTTCTGCTCGACGACAAACACTTCGGCGCGCAGCTGCAAAATGGCGTACAGCTGCTCTTTACCCAGATCGCTGTGATGTTTGCAGACCCAATCGATTGTCATCTTCACATTCCTTGAACAACGTTGCTCCGATACTAAGCGCCCTGAGCCGGGATGTCTTTATGGCAGAGGAATCTGTGATAAAAGCCAAAATGCCATCATTCATTTCTCGCGAAGTTGTCTTCTTTGTGTAATCTGCGATGAAGCGCTGTGCAATGGCCTCAATGAGCTAATGTTAGGACCTGGGTTCGCCGGTAGAGGAACCTTGGAGTTTTGGCTGAAAAACACGTCGGGCAGCTCGCCCGCTAAGGATTTCTGGCATGCCGCGGTTTCATCGAGCGTTTGCTTTGATCGGATTGCTGTTGCTGACTCAGGCCGAAGCTGCGGAAAAGCTGCGTCTGGTCGCCGATGCCTGGCCACCCTTTACCGACGCCACGCTGGTCAATGGCGGTGTGGCCACGGACATCGTCAGTACCGCGCTGGCCCGGGCCGGTTACGCCAGCGATTTCGAACAAGTGCCGTGGGCGCGGGCCTTGTTTGGGGTGGGCGAGGGACGTTACGACGTACTGGTCAACACCTGGTACGCCGATGAGCGCACGAAGCTGGGGCAATTTTCCGGCGAGTACTTGCTCAACCGCGTGCGCTTTCTCAAGCGCAAAGACACGCCAATCGAATACAACAACCTGCAACAACTGCACACCTACCCGATAGCGGTGGTACGCGGTTATGCCTATTCGCAGGAATTTGATGAGGATGTGTCGTTGCAGAAAGTCCCGGTGCATAACTTCGCCATGGCTGTGCGCATGGTCGCGGCCGATCGGGTCAAGCTGACTTTGGAAGACGAGTTCGTCGCCCGGTATTACCTGGCGCGGGAGTCACCCAAAGTGCGCAATGCCGTGGAGTTCCTGCCCAAGCCGTTGAGCGAGAACAGTCTGCATATTCTGGTGAGCCTGAAGAACCCGGAGCATGAACAGATCGTCGCCGGTTTCGATCGCGAGATTGCGGCGATGAAGGCTGATGGGAGTTATGACAAGTTGCTCAGGCAGCATGGGATGTGATCTGAAAGGCCTGCCGTTTCTGGGCTGACGCCTTCGCGGGCAAGCCTCGTCGCTACACATCTCAGGCTTCGCCAGTGTCCTTGATCAAATGCGCCGCCAACGTCCGCAACGGCCCCAGTTGCCGGCAGATCAACGCCAGTTGCGTCTGCACCAGGCGCTGCCCTTCATCGATTTCATCCGGCATCTGCTCAAGCGCATTGGCCAGCGCTTCTTCCTCATCACTCTGAATCGCAATCGGCTGTTTGCTCGCCAGGCCCTGGGCGATTGCGTCGAGGCTGGTGGCCAGGCTCACGCCTGCACCGTCGATCAGGTGCTCGCGCACATCCGACGGCAGTTGGGTTTCACGGTGTGCCCCAAGTCCCGACAAATAGCTGAGCAGGGTGTGCGACAGCACCAGGAATCGGAACCCGACATCGGCTTCCTTACGGAAGTGCCCCGGCTCCATCAGCATGTTGGCCAGTGTCGTCGACAACGCCGCGTCGGCGTTGTGCGCGTTACGTCGGGCCAGGCGATAAGCCAGGTCGTCGCTTTTACCGGCGGCGTATTGCTGCATGATCTGGCGCAGGTAAATGCTGTTGCAGGTCAGGGTATTGGCCAGCACTTTGTTCAGGCGTCGGCCCTGCCAGTCCGGCAGGAACAGGAATACCGCCAGGCCGGCGATCAGGCTGCCGAGCAAGGTATCGAGCAGTCGTGGCAGGAACAGCCCGTAACCATCCCCGACCTGGTTGAAGCAGAACAGCACCATCAAGGTGATCGCCGCGGTCGCCAGGGTGTAGCGGGTCGTGCGGTTGGTAAAGAACACCACCCCGGCCACGATCGCGAAGCACGACTGCACCAACGGGCTCGGAAACAGATCGAACAACGCCCAGGCCGCAGTCAGGCCGATGGCGGTGCCGATGATCCGCTGGCCAAGTTTGCGGCGGGTGGCGCCGTAGTTCGGCTGGCAGACAAACAGCGTGGTGAGGATGATCCAGTAACCTTGCGAGGGGTGGATTAAATGCACCATTGCGTAGCCGATGCTCAATGCCAGGGGCAGGCGCAGGGCGTGGCGGAACAACAAGGACGTCGGCGTCAGCTGTGTGCGCAAGCGAATCCACACATCCTTGAGGCTGCGTGGCGAACGGTCGAGCAGGCTGCTGTCGGTGGCGTCTGCGAGCGCATCGGGGTTGCTGGCGTCGCGGAGCAAACGGTCGAGGGTGCCGAGGTTGGCGGCCAATGCCCGCAACGAACGCAACAGACCGCGCCACGCCGGATTGCTCTGGATGCGCAGGTGTTCGAGGGAGGCGTGCAGGTCGCTCAGGGCTTCGGCGAAGCTGGCGTCATAGATGAACGGCTGGCGCATCTGGATCGATTCGGCCAGCGCGCGGCACACCTTGCCTTGCTGGCGCAGCAGGCGCTGACAGCGGAACAGCACGTCGCTGTGGAAGAACGCCTCGGCCAGCGCGTTGTAAGGGTAGTGCGAGGAGCTGGCGCGCTCGTGGATGTCCTGGGCGAGGAAGTACAGCTTCAGGTAACGGCTGAGTTTCGCACCCGGCCTGCCATCGCCGACCCGGTGCAGAATGATTTCCTTGGCGGCGTTCAGGGCTGCCACCACCCGACCGTTCTGCTGGGCCAGTTCCAGGCGGCGCGCTTCCACGTCCAACTGCCGGATCGGTTCGAACAACGACGATTTCAGCTTCAGGTAATAACCCAGTTCACGGAACAACCGCGCCAGGCTCTGTTGCACCGGCTGGTTGGAAAACAGCGCCTGCCACAGCACCGAGAGCAAGCCATACCACGCTGCACCGGCCACCAGCAGCACCGGCTCGTGCCAGAAATCGGTGACTGCACCGCCGCGCTGGTCCACGCCGATCATGGTGTAGACCGACAGAATCAGCGTCGCTGAAGCAATCGCGCCATAACGTTCGCCCAGCGCGCCGAGCATGGTCAGACAAAAGCTGGCCAGGGCAAAGGCGATGATAAAGAGAACGGGGTAGGGGAAAAGCAGTTCGACGGACAGGGCGGCGACCATAAAACACACCAGCGTCACGGCCAGCGCGTTGAGGCGGCCCTGCCAACTGTCGTCGGTTTCGGCCAGGGCGCTGGCGATGATCCCCAGGAACAACGGGATCAGCAGGCCCATTTCATCCTGATACCAACACAGCGCCATGGTGCCGGTCAGGGCGATGAACACCCGAACGCTGTAACTGAATTTATCCAGCGCCCAGAGGCGACGCAGAGACTGCCGAAATGTGGTCGATGACATGAAGTGCGAAGGCCTTCCGAGGCGATGACGCTAAATTGAGCCACTAATGACGCCGACGCAATGGCGCCGATCACATCAGACAGCAAAATCTGTTCCTTCCCTGGCGAAACACGCTCCCCTGCAGGGGTAATGCTGTTCACTTAAACGCACTCTCCAATCATGGCTACCTTTGTGGCGAGCGAGCTTGCTCCGGGCGGCGTTCCGACGCTGGGCTGCGTAGCGGCCCCAAAAATCTGACAACTATTGCCGATTTTTGTGAGTGCTACGCACTCAAGCGGGAGCAAGCTCCCTCGCCACAGGTTTCTCTGATTCAAGACGCTCTTAAGTGAACAGCATCAGTGAACAGCATTACCCTACAGGGGGAGCGGTGTAGTCAGACGTACTGCGCCGCCGCGTAGCCGGAGGCCCAGGCCCATTGGAAGTTGAAACCACCCAGATGCCCGGTGACGTCGAGCACTTCACCGACGAAATACAGGCCGGGGCTTTTCAGCGACTCCATGGTTTTGGATGACACTTCGCGGGTGTCGACGCCACCCAGGGTCACTTCGGCCGTGCGGTAGCCCTCGGTGCCGGCCGGCACAACTTTCCAGCTCGCCAGTTTTTCGGCGATGTCTGCAATTTCCGCGTGGGTGTACTGCTTCATAGGTTTGGAAACGAACCAGTTGTCCGCCAGCAGGTTGGCCATCTTCTTGGTGAAGATCTCACCGAGCAGGGTTTTCAACTCACTGTTTGGGCGCTCGACTTGCTGCTGTTGCAGCCAGCTCGGTACGTCGTGGTCCGGCATCAGGTTGATTTCCACCGTGTCGCCGGATTCCCAGAACGAAGAAATCTGCAAAATTGCCGGGCCGCTGAGGCCGCGGTGGGTGAACAGGATGTTCTCGCGGAAACTCTGGTCGTTGCAGCTCACCAGGCAATCCACCGACGTACCGGACAGCTCGGTGCACAGCTCCTTGAGCTGATCGGTGATGGTGAACGGCACGAGGCCGGCGCGGGTCGGCAGCAGGTCGTGGCCGAACTGCTTGGCCACCTGATAGCCGAAACCGGTAGCGCCGAGGGTCGGAATCGACAGGCCGCCGGTGGCGATCACCAGGGATTGGCAAGTGATCTGGCCCAGCGTGGTATCCAGCAGATAACCGCTTTCGAGCTTCTCGATGGTCTGGATCGAGGTGTCCAGGTGCAGGCTGACGCCGACCTGATTGCACTCCTCGAGCAGCATTTCGAGGATGTCGCTGGATTTGTTATCGCAGAACAACTGGCCGAGTTTTTTCTCGTGGTACGGCACGCCGTGTTTGGCCACCAGACCGATGAAGTCCCACTGGGTGTAACGCGCCAACGCAGATTTGCAGAAATGTGCGTTCTGCGAGAGGAAATTGCCTGGTTCGGTGTACATGTTGGTGAAATTGCAGCGGCCACCGCCCGACATGAGGATTTTCTTGCCGGCCTTGTTGGCGTGGTCAAGCAACATCACCTTGCGCCCGCGCCCGGCGGCGGTCAGCGCACACATCAACCCTGCGGCGCCAGCGCCAATGATCACGACTTCGGTAGAGCGCAAAACGGTGTCCTCACACATTGATCGTTCCCACGCTCTGCGTGGGAACGATCACAGGGAAATACAGTGTTCTTACAGGATGCGCACGCGCAGCGAACGGCCTTTGATTTTACCGTCGTTCAGGCGCTGCAAGGCTTGCTTGGCGATCCCGCGTTCCACGGCCACATACGCCTGGAAGTCGAAAATTGCGATCTTGCCGACCTGGGCGCCGGGAATGCCCGCCTCACCGGTCAGTGCGCCGAGAATGTCACCCGGACGGACTTTGTCTTTACGGCCCGCACCAATGCACAGCGTGCTCATCAGCGGCAGCAGAGGACCGCCGCCCTGGGATGTGAGGTTATCCACCTGATCCCAATTCAACGGCGACTTCTGCAGTTGCTCGATGGCTTGGGCGCGATGGGCTTCGGACGGTGCGACCAGACTGATCGCAATGCCTTTCTCGCCGGCACGACCGGTACGGCCGACACGGTGAATGTGGATTTCCGAGTCACGGGCCAGTTCGACGTTGATCACCATGTCCAGCGCATCGATGTCCAGGCCGCGTGCGGCGACGTCGGTGGCAACCAGTACCGACGTACTGCGGTTGGCGAACATCGCCAACACCTGGTCGCGGTCACGCTGTTCCAGATCGCCGTGCAGGCCGACGGCGGAGATGCCTTTGGACGTCAGGTGATCGACGGTTTCCTGAACCTGCTGCTTGGTGAAGCAGAACGCCACGCAGGACGCCGGACGGAAGTGGCCGAGCACCTTGGTCACCGCGCTCATGCGCTCTTCCGGGGAAATCTCGTAGAAACGCTGCTCGATCTGCGTGTCGTCGTGGAACGCCTCGGCCTTCACTTGCTGCGGATTACGCATGAACTTCGACGCCAGCTGCTTGATGCCCACCGGATAGGTGGCGGAGAACAGCAGGGTCTGGCGACGTTCCGGGCACTGGGCGATGATTTCTTCGATGGAATCGTAGAAACCCATGTCGAGCATGCGGTCGGCTTCGTCGAGGATCAGCGTGTTCAGGCCGTGAAGCACCAGCGAACCCTTGCGCAGGTGTTGCTGGATGCGCCCTGGAGTGCCGACGATGATGTGCGCGCCGTGCTCCAGTGAGCCGATCTGCGGGCCGAAAGACACGCCGCCGCACAGGGTCAGGACCTTGATGTTGTCTTCGGAGCGGGCCAGGCGACGGATTTCCTTGGCGACCTGGTCGGCCAGCTCACGGGTCGGGCAGATGACCAGTGCCTGGCAACCGAAGAAGCGCGGATTGATCGGGTTCAACAGGCCGATACCGAAGGCGGCGGTCTTGCCGCTGCCGGTCTTGGCCTGGGCGATCAGGTCCATCCCCTTGAGGATCACCGGCAAGCTTTGCGCCTGGATCGGCGTCATCTGGGCATAACCGAGGGAGTCGAGGTTAGCCAGCATGGCGGCGGACAGCGGCAAAGTATTAAAAGCGGTGGCGATGGTGGTCACGGGACTGGCCTGCAAAACAAAATGTCGCGCAGTGTATCAGTCCCATGGCCATTCGCCCTAAGGCTCTATGTGTTGTTCCGGACGTTTGACGCGCCGTCCGTCTTCTCTCGACAACTGCGAGAAGATGGTTGCAGCCAGCATCGCCATGATTCCGACCGTCACAAACGTCAGCTGGAACGCGCCCAGAACCGTGTCCACGCCGTCATTGCCGATCTCCGCCGTGAAGCCGCCGAGCAGGGCGCCAGCGCAGGCCACGCCGAGGCTCAGGGACAATTGCGCGACCACCGACAGCAAACTGTTGCCGCTGCTGGCGCTGGCATCGTCGAGGTCGATCAGGGTCACGGTGTTCATCGCGGTGAACTGCAAGGAGTTGATCGCCCCCAGAATCGCCAACTGGGCCAGCAACAGCCAATACGGCGTCTGCTCGCTGACCAGGCCCATGCTCGCCAGCATGATCCCCAGCGCCAGGGTGTTGCCGGTCAGCACGATGCGGTAGCCGAAACGTTCGATCAACGGCCGCGCCACCGATTTGGCGACCATCGCCGCCGCGGCCAGGGGCAGCATGCTCATCCCGGCCTGAGACGGCGAATAACCCAGCGCCACTTGCAGCAGCAACGGCACCAGGAACGGCAATGCGCCGCTGCCCAACCGGGCGAACAGATTGCCGAGGATGCCCACGGCGAAGGTCCGGGTCTTGAACAGCGATGGCGCAAACAGCGGATTGTCGGTGTGCCCGGCCCGCAGCCAATAGGCCGCCAGGCAGGCCATGCCGGCAAACAACAGCAACATCACCCGCAAGTGCGGTAAATGCAGTTCGCCGAGGCCTTCCATGGCGATGGTGATCAGCACCATCGCCGCGCCGAACAGCAAAAAGCCCAGGCTATCGAAGCGGGTGCGTTCACTGCCGCGCAGGTCGGGAATGAATTTCCACACGGCGTAGCAGCCGACGGCACCCACCGGCAGGTTGATCAGGAAGATCCAGTGCCAGGTCAGGTATTGCACCATCCAGCCGCCCATGGTCGGGCCGATCAGCGGGCCGAGCAGGCCGGGAATGGTGATGAACCCCATGATCCGCACCAGATCCGAGCGCGGATACGCGCGCAGCACTACCAATCGTCCGACCGGCAGCATCAAGGCGCCGCCCAGGCCCTGGATCACCCTGGCGCCGATCAGCATGCTCAGAGTGCTCGATAAGGCGCAGAGCAATGAGCCGATGCTGAACAACAGGATGGCGCCGAAGAAGATCTTCTTGGTACCGAAACGGTCGGCGATCCAGCCGGAGGCGGGAATCAGCAAGGCGACGGTGAGCATGTAGGCGATGATCACACCCTGCATGCGCAGCGGGTCTTCGGCCAGATCCCGAGCCATGGCGGGGAGGGCGGTATTGAGGATTGTCCCGTCGAGGGACTGCATGAAGAAGGCAATGGCGACGACCCACGGCAACCAGCGGGCGGTGACAGCGTCGAGAGGTGGGCGGTTGGGCATGGGGCCTCTTGTTAATGCAGATTCGTGGCTGGCGCTGAACCTTGTGGCGAGGGAGCTTGCTCCCGCTCGGCTGCGTAGCAGTCGTAAATCCGGTGAATGCGGTCTGTCTGATAGAGCACATTGCCGGTCTGGGGCCGCTTCGCAGCCCAGCGGGAGCAAGCTCCCTCGCCACAGGTTTTTGTGTTTACAGGGTCAAGGTCAATCGGCTGACGAGCGCTCCCGGCAGCAATGCCGAAGACGTGTTCCGCTGACTGTAGGTGCTGGCCGACAACATCAGCTCGCGTTCCTCGGTCAACGCTTCCAGCTGCGAACCGAGCAGGCTGTAGGCGCTGTCATCGAAGCGCATGGTGCTGACCGGTGCCTGAATCTCGCCGTTCTCGACCCAGAAGGTCGCGAACCGTGTCATGCCGGTCAGGCGTGCTGCCGGTTGGTCCGAGTAGTTCAGGTACCACAGGTTGCTGATGTACAGACCGGTGCCCAGTTGCTTCAGAATCTCGGCGTCAGGCAAAGCGCCGGCCGCCATGTTCAATGCACTTGGGGCTTCACCACCGCCGGCACCGTTGGCGGTCAGGCCGTATTCGGCGGCGCTGCGTGAACCGACCAGTTGCTCGCCTGCCTTGCCCTCAACAATCAGCCGCAGATCACTGCGTGGATAACCTTCACCGGAGAACGCCGGGCTCAGGGAGCCGCTGACTTTTTCATCCAGAGACACCAACGGGCTGAACGAGCTGTCGCCACCGTAGAGCTTCTGCAGCGGACTGCTCTTGCTGGCAATCGACTGCGCCGAGAACCCGCCCCAACTGAGCATGCCCATGATTTCTTCCAGGGCTGCCGGCGCGAGGTACGCGCGGTACTGACCCGGCGCCAGCGTGCGCGTTGGCCGACCCAGAAACGCCAACTGCTCGCGGGCCTGCTGGAAACGCCGGGCAAAGCCTTCGCTGTTCCAGTCGTGCCCGGCATAGCTGGCTTTCACCGCCTGACCGTTTTCATGGAACAGGCTGAAATCGAAGTTGAAGCTGTTGGCCTGATGCCAGCCGAACGCGCCCGAAGAACTGGCGAAACCGCGACTGATCGGCCCGGCGGCATAGAAACCGACCAGATCCAGCCCCTCGCCGGCCTGAGTGATTTCAGCGACCACCTGCTCGGTATCCGGCAGCGGATGATCCTGCACGTTGTTGCTCTGCCAGTCGTCATGGTTGAGCAGCAGGTACGGGTCCTGAGGCAGCAGCGGCAGGGTCTCGCGCAACTGCTGCAGCCCCTCGGCCAGACGCTGAAGATCGACTTCCGGATCGCCCGACAACGTGATATCGAGGTCGGCGTGGCGCCCATCGTCGATCAGTTTGAAGCCGATGCTTGCCTGCTGCACCTGCCCGGCCTGACGCACCTTGGCGTGGTTGAAACGCACGAAGGCCGACGATTCGGCGGCGTAGCTGAGGGTGAACTGCTCAGGCGTGCGCAGTGCATCGCGCAGCCAGTCGACCAAGGCCTTGAACGAATCGGCCTGGTTTTTTGAAGTGCTCGTGGACGTACTCATCAGGCATCTCCCCCAAACACATCAACGTTGCTGAACACACAGGCCGGCGACGCATGGCCGACACGGATCACCTGGTTCGGTTCGCCCTTGCCGCAGTTCGGCGTGCCCAGCACCTTGAAGGTGCTGACGTCACCGACGGCGCGCAGGCTCTTCCAGAATTGCGCGGAAATCGCCCGGTAATTCGGGTTCTTCACCACGCCCTTGAGTTCGCCGTTTTCGATCAATTGGCCCCATTCGCAACCAAACTGGAATTTGTTGCGCGCATCGTCGATGGACCACGAACGGTTGGTGCTCATCAAAATGCCGTGCTCGATGTTGCCGATCAGTTGCTCAAGCGGTTGATCGCCAGGCTCGATGTTGAGGTTGGCCATGCGGTCGATCGGCGGACGGTTCCAGCCGCAGGCGCGGCTGTTGGCCACGCCGTCGAGGCCGGCCCGGAACTGCGAGAGTGCGCCGCCCAATGGTCGCAGCAGCAAACCTTCCTTGATCAGAAATTGCTTGCTGGCGGCGGTGCCCTCGTCGTCATGGCCGTAGCTGGCGAGTTGTTCGGGGATGTCCGGGTCGAATGTCACATTGAGCAGTTCGGAACCGTATTGCAGGCGGCCGAAGTCTTGCGCCTTGACGAAACTGGTGCCGGCGTAATTGCGCTCGTCGCCGAGGATGCGGTCCAGTTCCAGCGGGTGACCGATGGACTCGTGGATTTGCAGCATCATCTGGTCGGGCATCAGCAACAGGTCGCGCGGGCCTTGCGGGGTGTTCGGTGCCAGCAGCAATTGCAGCGCCTGGTCGGCGACTTTCGGGCCGGAGCCGATCAGTCCGCAACGGCTGATCACATCAAAGCCGCCCTGCTGACCGAAATTCTCGCGGCCGAGGGTGCGGGTCTGGCTGTCGCTGCCATCGTAGGCGGTGACGTCCATGCTCGGGTAGACGAAGCGCTGGGCCTGGCGCAGTTCAGCACCGGCGCTGTTGAGGTAGATCTGCTCGACGTTGGTGATGCCGATGCTCGCCTGCCAGTTCACCAGGCGTTCGTCCTTGGGCACGGCGGCGGATTCGGCGCCGAGCACTTGGTAGCAATCGCTGAGAGACGGGAAGGGCTGGTCGAGGCTCGGCGAGAAATAGTCGGCGCTGTCGCTGGAAACCGCTTGCTCACGCAAGTCGAGGAGCGCGTGGGGCTTGAGTCGACGGGCTTGCTGCTCGGCTTTCTCCAGCGCGGCTTGCAGCCCGGACTGGGACAGGTCGTTGGTCGCGGCATAGGCTTCGACGCCGTTGACCCGAACGGTCAGCATCGCACCTTCGTCCCGGCTCAGGCTCGGCGGTTCGGCGACGTTCTTGCGCACCGACAGGTACTGGCCGGATTCGCGTACATAACGCAGCGAAAAGAATTCAGCGCCCGTGCGCAACGCAGCGAAGCGCTGCTTGAGCTGGGGGTGGAAATCGAACATTCGGGAACCTCCTTGGTATGGAGCGGCGGCGAATCGGTGTTGCGAGGGGGTGAAACGTTTGCGTGGCGCTAGATTAGGCCTGCGTGGGGGTAGGATCAAGGGCGGAGCGGTGTAGGAAGGGGTGAGGTCGGGGAGTCAGAAAAATGTTTATTGCTTGGGCGGACGCTTTCGCGGGGCAATTGGGGGGGCGCCCCCCGGGGGGGGGGGCGCCATGACCCCCCCGGGGGGGTTTAAAGGGTTTATTGGGGGGGGGGGGAAAA
>NZ_JBGLZF010000118.1:0-249 GCF_047304405.1 Pseudomonas sp. Pseusp11 | reverse complement strand
CCCCCCCCCCCCCCACCCAAAACCACCCCCCGCCCCCCCGTCGCGCCCCCCGCCCCCCCCGGGGGCCGCCGGCCCCCCCCCCCCCCCCCCACCATAAATCCCCCCCCCCCCCCCCCCCGGGGGGGTGGGGGGGGGGGTTTCCGCGGGTACCCCCCAAAACACCGCCCCCCCCCCCGGGGTGGTCCCCCCCCCCCCCGCGGGGGTGTTTTTTTTGTTGGGGGGGGTGGTCCCCCCCCCCGGGGGCGTGTT
>NZ_JBGLZF010000117.1:0-250 GCF_047304405.1 Pseudomonas sp. Pseusp11 | reverse complement strand
CTTCAGATGCGTGCAACCGGTTACATCCAGCAGCAGTCCGTCGGGCGGATCCAGCGCAATCAGCGGGGTATACCGCAAACACCATTCAGCCAGCCCGGTTAGCAGTTTCACCGCCCTGCCTTTTTTTCCGTCAAAGACGACAAGGTCAGGGGTGATCACCTTGGCATCGGCAACGGTCATCCCCTCTTCGATCCCGAACTGCTGGGCAACGGCGGTTGCCGCTGTCACCAAAAGCCGGCTATGATCAGGC
>NZ_JBGLZF010000116.1:0-251 GCF_047304405.1 Pseudomonas sp. Pseusp11 | reverse complement strand
CGCAGCATCAACTGATCGGCCAGGCCCAGCGGGCTGTCCCAATCGAACGTCGTGCCCCACTGCTGCTCGCCGGTGCTACGCTGGCCGTCGTTGCTGCGCGACAACCCGGCACGCCACGGCTTCTGCGGCGTGTTCTTGACCAGCACTTCACTGCCACCGACGTTCTTGCCCGGCGACAACTCCATCTGCGCCTGATTCGACGGCAAGCGGTTGAGCTGATCCACCATCTGCTCGATTTCCCGCAGATTGAC
>NZ_JBGLZF010000115.1:0-254 GCF_047304405.1 Pseudomonas sp. Pseusp11 | reverse complement strand
GGCGCAGCGGACGGGACTCGAACCCGCGACCCCCGGCGTGACAGGCCGGTATTCTAACCGACTGAACTACCGCTGCGTATCGCTTTGAGCTGACGCTCAAGTATCTCGTCTGATTGAAGCTTCGAGACTTTTCAATCTCGCTTTTCAATCTCGAACCAAGGTAAACCTGACTCGGAAAATATGGCGCAGCGGACGGGACTCGAACCCGCGACCCCCGGCGTGACAGGCCGGTATTCTAACCGACTGAACTACCG
>NZ_JBGLZF010000114.1:0-255 GCF_047304405.1 Pseudomonas sp. Pseusp11 | reverse complement strand
CGCGGTCGGCAAAGGTTGCATCCTCCAGTTTGCGGGCCTGTCGTTATGTGTGCTCGTTGGTGAATTCGTTGGAGATGTGCCAGATCGTGTTCGCTTGGTCGGTCTACACACTGTCCAGTTTCGGGTGAGCATGGACAAGCACATTGAAGGCGAATACCCCGGCTAAAACAATCAGCACACGACCACTCTGATCACAGAGCAGAGATCCTTAGCCCCGAAACCCGATAAACGGCGCACGACCGAAGTTGGGGACCA
>NZ_JBGLZF010000113.1:0-255 GCF_047304405.1 Pseudomonas sp. Pseusp11 | reverse complement strand
GCGGGAATAGCTCAGTTGGTAGAGCACGACCTTGCCAAGGTCGGGGTCGCGAGTTCGAGTCTCGTTTCCCGCTCCAATTTTAAACAGCGTTGCTTTCGGGCAAGGCTGAGTGAAACCAGAACCAAATCTTCGGATGCGGGTCTGGGCACCGAAACACACACCATGTGTTCCGGGCAGCGTGTCCCCTTCGTCTAGTGGCCTAGGACACCGCCCTTTCACGGCGGTAACAGGGGTTCGAGTCCCCTAGGGGACGCC
>NZ_JBGLZF010000112.1:0-259 GCF_047304405.1 Pseudomonas sp. Pseusp11 | reverse complement strand
ATCCGCACCTCGCTCGATGCGGCGGTCGCGCAGTACCAGTCCGGCGATCACGAGGCCGCCGCGGACTCGGTGGGCGACATCTACCTCGAGCACTACGAGAAGGTCGAAGGGCCGCTCGGAGACGTGAACCACGACCTGATGGAGGAGATCGAGGAGAAGCTTTCCACGGATCTCCGCACCTCGATGGAGGACGGCGCCGACCAGTCCGAGATCGACTCGCTCGTCGCGGAGATCAAGACCGGGCTCGATCAGGCGGAGG
>NZ_JBGLZF010000111.1:0-263 GCF_047304405.1 Pseudomonas sp. Pseusp11 | reverse complement strand
CTTTCAGGCCATTCCCGCCGAGGTGCTGAATCCTAAGACCGCGCTTTTCTTTCTCGCGTTTCTTCCGCAATTCGTTCATCCCGCACACGGCTCCACGTTTTTGCAGTTCACGACGTTGGGCCTGATTTTCGTCGGCATGAGCGCGCTTTACACCACGCTGATCGTCTTGACGATTCGCCCGCTCGGCAGGCTCATCAAGCGCCTGACGTGGCTGCGCCGGTGGCAGAACAAGATCATCGGTGTGCTGTTTATTTCGCTTGGAC
>NZ_JBGLZF010000110.1:0-266 GCF_047304405.1 Pseudomonas sp. Pseusp11 | reverse complement strand
AGCACCGGCGAGCAGCAGTGGGGCACGACGTTCGATTGGGACAGCCCGCTGGGCCTGGCCGATCAGTTGATGCTGCGTGGTGGTCACGATGCGATGAGCGATCACCAGCACACCTCCAATAACGCGATGCTCAATTACAGCGTGCCGTGGGGCTGGTGGAACTTCAGTTACACCTACAGCCAGAGCGAATACCGCTCGCAAGCCCAGGCCAACGGTTTCAATTTCAAGCAGACCGGCGACAGCGAAAACCATCAGTTGCGCGCCGA
>NZ_JBGLZF010000010.1:0-179329 GCF_047304405.1 Pseudomonas sp. Pseusp11 | reverse complement strand
ATCGCCGATGGTAGTGTGGGGTTTCCCCATGTGAGAGTAGGTCATCGTCAAGATTAAATTCCGAAACCCCTATCTGCATACGCAGGTAGGGGTTTTGTTTTGTCCGCAGGAAAAGTGCTTTGGCAGTAGAGGGCTAGCGGATGGCCATCCCTGGTAACGGTCGCATCGTTCGTGAAACTTCGGCAGAGCGCGCTAAAAACCACGCCGTTTTTGGTATGGTGCAGCTCGTTTCAACGGACTGACTGCAAGCCTACGGATCGGTACTCCCGTTTATAGTCAAAGAGTTGCTGCAGAAATGCCCGAACCGATACCAATCAAGGACCACGAGAAAGAGACGCTCCTGGTCAACAAAAGACTGATGGCCTGCGCCTTGTTCGTCGCCGCCATTACTTGCGCGCTGGTGGTGCGCATGTACGTCCTGCAGGTTGTCGAGTTCGACTATCACTCGACAATCTCCGAAAACAACCGCGTCCATGTCCTGCCGATCACTCCAACTCGTGGGCTGATCTACGACCGCAATGGTGTGGTCCTGGCAGACAACCGGCCCAGCTTCAACCTGACCATCACCCGCGAACGCGCTTCCGATGTCAAACGCGAGCTGGATGAAGTGGTCAACCTCCTGCACCTGCCGGCCGAGGACCGTACGCTGTTCGACAAGGCGATGAAGCAGGCCAGGCACCCCTTCGTCCCGGTCACGCTGTTCTATGAGCTCAGCGAAGAACAGATAGCCGTACTCGCGGTCAACGAGTTCCGTCTGCCCGGAATCGATGTAGAGCCGCAGTTCGTTCGCCACTACCCCATGGGCGCGCACTTTGCGCATTCGATCGGCTACGTCGGTCGCATTAACGAAAAAGAATCCAAAGCCCTGGACACGGTGGAATACCGTGGCACCCAATCCATTGGCAAAACCGGTATCGAGAAATTCTACGAATCAGAATTGCACGGCCATGTGGGTTACGAAGAAGTCGAAACCAATGCCCAGGGCCGCGTGCTGCGAGTGCTCAAGCACACCGACCCGATCCCCGGCAAAAACATCGTCCTGAGCCTCGACGTCAAACTTCAGGAAGCCGCCGAGGAGGCATTGGGCGATCGGCGTGGCTCGGTGGTCGCTCTCGATCCGTCGACCGGCGAAGTATTGGCCATGGTCAGCAAGCCAAGCTTCGACCCGAACTTGTTTGTGACGGGCATCAGCTACAAGGAATACGCGGCACTGCACGACTCCATCGACCGGCCGCTGTTCAACCGCGTGCTGCGCGGGCTCTACGCACCTGGCTCGACCATCAAGCCGGAAGTGGCGATCGCCGGCCTTGACGCCGGAGTCGTAACCCCGCAGACCCGCGTCTTCGATCCGGGCTATTACCAGTTACCGGATTTTGATCATAAATACCGTAACTGGAATCACAGTGGTGATGGCTGGGTGAACATGGACACGGCGATCATGCGCTCCAACGACACCTACTTCTACGATCTGGCCCACAAGCTGGGAATCGATCGTCTGCACGACTACATGGCGATGTTCGGCCTTGGCGAGAAGGTCTCGCTGGACATGTTCGAAGAGTCTCCCGGTCTGATGCCGTCTCAGGCCTGGAAGCGCGCCACGCGTCGGCAGGCATGGTTCCCCGGCGAGACAGTGATTCTCGGCATTGGCCAGGGCTACATGCAGGTCACTCCTCTGCAGCTGGCACAGGCCACCGCGCTGATCGCCAACAAAGGTGTATGGAACCGGCCGCACCTGGCCAAGACCGTGGACGGTGTCGCGCCGGTGGACGAACATCCGATGCCAAACATCCTGCTCAAGGATCCGCGTGACTGGGAGCAGGTCAACCACGGCATGCAGATGGTGATGCACGACGCCCGCGGGATTGCCCGGGCGGCGGCGGAGGGCGCGCAGTACCGCATCGCCGGCAAAAGTGGCACCGCGCAAGTGGTGGCGATCAAGCAGGGTGAGCGCTACAACCGGGCGAAAACCCTTGAGCGCAACCGCGACAACGCCTTGTTCGTCGGTTTCGCCCCGGCTGAACATCCGCAGATTGTCATCTCGGTGATGATCGAAAACGGCGAGGCCGGTGGTCGCGTCGCCGGCCCTGTGGTGCGGCAGATCATGGATGCCTGGCTACTCGATCAGGGCGGCCACCTGAAGCCGCAATACGCCGCGCCGAGCAAAGCCCCGGGCGACCCTCACGTTTAAGGATCAAGGCTTCACAGCACAGGCTCACGAATGCTGAGCATGTGCTGGAAGCTTTCCAGGAACACGGTTTCGGCCTGACTCATCTTCTGCTCGCGATTCCACAACAGCTGGATATCGAAATCCACCACGCCATCTTCCGGCGGCAAACGCCACAGCAAACCTTGCTCGACATCCCTGCGCACCAGATGAGTCGGCAAACACCCGATACCAAACCCTGCGCAGATCAAGCGGTAAATCTCTTCGAAACTGGTGGATGAAGCAACGATCTTGCCGGTAAAACCTTGCTGGTCGCGAAACAGGGTCAGGGGTGAAAGGTTGCCGCCGAGCTGATCGCTGGTGAAGCTGACGAAATTCTCTGCAGCGAGCTGTTCCAGGGTCAGATTCTCTTGTCCAAAAAGTCGATGACGTTGCCCGCAAAAGTACGCATAGCGCTCGCGAAACAATACCCGCTGTTCCAGTCTCGGTTGCGGTAAACGGCACAATCCGACGCCAATGGTCGCGGTCTTTTGCAGCAACGAACTGATGATGTTCGAACTGCCCATCACCTCGACTTCCAGCTCGACTTTCGGGTGGGTTTCATGGAAATCGGCGAGGAATTCATCGTAGTGCCGTGCTTGCACGCCGCTGACGGTGAGGATGCGAATCTTGCCGACTACGTCGTCGTGTCGACTCTCCAGTACCGTTCCCAAGCGCGAAATATCGCCGTAAATGTCCGTCGCGATGCGCAGGACTTCTTCCCCGGTTTCCGTCAGATCGAACCGTCGCCCACTGCGGGCGATCAACACACATCCCAGTTGCTCTTCCAGGCGCTTCAAAGCCTGGCTGACCGCCGACTGAGTGATGTGCAGCCGCGCGGCAGCCCGACTCATGCTGCCTTCCTGACTGATTACCAGATAAGTGCGCAGCAGGTTCCAGTCGAGACGGTCATTCAGAAAGCGGCGGCCGACCCACGGGTTGGAGGTGGAGGACATAGAAACCCCATGTAGTAGCAGTACTAATAGTAAAGATAAGAATATGAAAATTGACTAATCCTGGCACGAAAGCGATAAAGCTCACAAGCGCCACAGAGTGCAACCGTAACCAGCCTTCAGTACCTGCCCAAAACTATAAATACACAGGGTCCTTGCATGCACACTACTCCCCAACCGCGACGAGCCGCGGCCGCAGCTTTCATTGGCACGACCATTGAGTTCTACGACTTTTACATCTACGCCACGGCGGCGGCGCTGGTGCTCGGGCAAGTGTTCTTTCCCAGCAGCGACCCAGTGATGAGCACGTTGGCAGCCTTCGGCAGTTTCGCCGTTGGCTTCATTGCCCGTCCCATGGCCGGTATGGTTTTCGGACATTTGGGCGATCGCCTGGGCCGCAAGAAAATGTTGCTGGTGACCATGGCACTGATGGGCATCGCCACCGCCGGCATCGGCATGTTGCCGAGCTACGCCAGCGCCGGTATCTGGGCACCGATCGGTCTGATTGTGCTGCGATTGATTCAGGGAATTTCGGTCGGCGGCGAGTGGGGCGGGGCGGTGTTGATGGCCAGCGAACATGCGCCGGCCAAGCGCAAAACCTTTTACGCCTCATTCGCCCAGCTCGGCAGTCCGGCCGGTTTGTTGCTGGCTTTGATCGCCTTTCGTCTGGTGACCGCCCTTGAGCCGGAGGACTTCCTCGCCTGGGGCTGGCGTCTGCCGTTTCTCGCCAGCGGTGTGCTGATGATGGTTGGGCTGATGATTCGTTCCGGCGTCCACGAGTCTCCGGAATTCGCCAAGGCGAAGGACAACAACGAAACGGCGAAATACCCGGTGAAGGACGTGATCCGCACCTGCTGGCGGCAGATCCTGTTTGCTGCCGCAGCCGTGACCATCGGTTCGGCCGGGTTCTTCTTCACCAACACCTTCATGATCACTTACGTCACCCAATACCAGGGTATCCCGCGCTCGACGATCCTCGATTGCCTGTTCCTGGTGACTGTCATTCAACTGCTCTCGCAACCGCTTTCCGCACTGCTCGCCGAGCACATCGGCGAAGGCCGTTTCCTCAAGCTCGTCGCGCTGCTGTGCATGGTCACGCCGTATCCGATGTTCTTGCTGGTGAGTACGCAGAACATTGTGCTGATGACCGTCGGCATTGCCTTGGCGGTGGTGATCCTCTCGGCGCTGTACGCGGTGATTGCCGGTTACATGACCCAGGCGTTCCCGGTGCACCTGCGCTACTCGGGCATTTCCATCGCATACCAGTTGAGTTGCGCGCTCGCCGGCGGCACCACGCCGCTGATCGGCACGCTCTTGGCGAGCAAGTTTTCCGGGCAGTGGCTGCCATTGGCGGTGTTCTTCACATTGCTGTCGGCCCTGTCCTTGATCGGTGTTTGCGGCCTGGCCCGCCTGCGCGCTAACCCGGTCGTCACCCACGCTGCTAAAGAGGTGTATTCGTGAGTAAACCTGAACACATCGGTCCGGTTGAATGGCAAGCCCGTTGCGAACTGGCCGCGCTGTATCGCCTGGTCGCGCACTTTCGCATGACCGACCTGATCGACACCCACATTACCCTGCGGATTCCAGGGCCTGAGCATCATTTTCTGATCAACCGCTACGGGGTTATTTTCGACCGCATGCGCGCCTCGGATCTGGTGCGCATCGATCAGGAAGGGCGAGTGGTCGATCCGGCTTACGAAGGTCATCGGGTCAATGCCGCAGGCTTTGTGATTCACTCGGCAATCCACATGGCTCGCCCGGATCTCAACTGTGTGATTCACACCCACACCGCCGCCGGCATGGCCGTCGCCGCGCAGAAGCACGGTTTGTTGCCGATCAGTCAGCACGCGCTGAAGTTCTACGGCAAGTTGGCCTATCACACCTATGAAGGCATTGCCTTGTCGCTGGATGAGCGCGAGCGTTTGATTGCCGATCTAGGGCCGCACCGGGCGATGATCCTGCGCAATCATGGCCTGCTGGTCGGCGGCTCAGGCGTGGCTCAGGCGTTTCAGGAAATTCACTTCCTGGAACGCGCCTGTCAGGCACAGGTCCAGGCGCTGGCCGGTGGCTCGGCACTGCATTACCCGTCCCCGGAAGTCTGTGCGCACACCGCCGAACAGTTTGACCGCGATGAACAGGACAACATCATCGACCTGGCCTGGGAGGCCGCTCTGACCCTGATCGAATCCCAGCGCGAGTCCTACTTATCGTGAACACCGTCATCAACACCGTGGTTTTGCTGTCCCGCGACAGTCTGCTGCTCAAGCAATTGCAGGCTGCGTTTGCCCGCAGCGCGCCGCAACTCAAGGCTGTGTTGGCCGATGATCCACAAGCGGTCGACGCGCAGATTGCCGCATGCTGGTTCCCCTTGCCGGGCAGCCTCGGTGCGTTGCCGAACCTGCAGGTCATTCACTCGGTGGCCGCCGGTATCGATCACTTGGAGCACGACCCGTCGTGCCCGGATTTGCCGGTATGCCGGGTGGTCGATCCCGGCCACCGTCAAGGCATGACCGAGTATGTGCGTTGGGCGGTGATTCACTATCACCGTGGTTTTGATCGAGTGCTGGAGCAACAACGGGAACAGCGCTGGGAGCGCCCGCTGCAACGGGCGGCGGGCCAGTTCAAGGTCGGGGTGATGGGGCTTGGCTCGTTGGGTAGCGCCATTGCCGAGGATCTGGCCGCCGCTGGTTACGACGTACGCGGTTGGGCTCGCCGCAGCAAGGACTTGCCGGGCGTGCAGACTTTCGCCGGGGCCGAGGCATTCAATCCTTTTCTCGACGGTGTGGAGTTGCTGATCAACCTGCTGCCGCTGACCAGCGAAACCCGCGGCATTCTCGGCAATGCAACGTTCGAGCGATTGGCCAACGGCGCCGCGCTGGTCAATTGTGGCCGGGGCGGTCATCTGAACATCGACGACCTCGAACAAGCGCTCAAGCGAGGAAAACTGCGCGGTGCTTTGCTGGATGTTTTCGAACAAGAACCGCTGCCGGTCGATCACCGCCTCTGGAACATGCCCGGCGTCACTATCACGCCGCACATGGCGTCGGCCGCCTCCCATGACTGTATTGCCGAACAAGTGGCGGAGAACTTCCGCCGTTTAAATGCCGGTGAGCCGTTATTGAATTGTGCGGACAGAACACTGGGTTATTAATAAAAAAGTGCCTTGCAAACTCGCCCGCTTAGTTGGGCGAGATATAACAACAATCCCTCACATCAAACGTTTTACTGCCAGTAAAAACAATTAAATAACGAGTTCTTGAAGAATTCCTGGAGACAGTGATGAGCGATCTATCGCCTGTAGAAAAGTCCGGCGCGCCGCCGGAAGTTGCAATCAGCATGAAGAAAGTGGCCGTGGCCAGTGTGATCGGCACCACGGTGGAGTGGTACGACTTGTTCGTTTTTGCCACCGCCTCGGCGCTGGTGTTCAACAAAGTGTTCTTCCCGGACTTCGTGCCATTGATTGGCACGTTACTGGCCTTTGGTACTTTTGCTTCGGCGTACCTGGCGCGGATCGTCGGCGCTGCCTTGTTCGGGCATTTCGGTGACCGTTTGGGCCGCAAGTCGATGTTGCTGATATCGCTGCTGACCATGGGCGCCGCCACTTTCGCGATCGGCTTACTACCGAACTATGCGGCCATTGGTATCTGGGCGCCGATCCTGTTGTTGCTGTTAAGGGTGATTCAAGGCCTGGCATTGGGCGGCGAGTGGGGCGGGGCGGTGCTGATGGCGGTGGAACATGCGCCGGCCAACAAGCGCGGCTTGTACGGTTCATGGGTACAGATCGGCGTTCCGGCCGGGACCATGATTGCCAACCTGGCCTTCCTGCTGATCGCGGCGTGGCTGTCGCCTGAAGACCTGTTGGCCTGGGGCTGGCGCATTCCGTTCCTGGCCAGCGTGCTGCTGATCGCCGTGGGCTTGTACATCCGCTTGAACATCGCTGAAACCCCGGCCTTCAACAAGGTCAAGGAAGCCGAAGTCCAAGTGAAAATGCCGCTGGCTGAAGTCTTCCGCAAGTACTGGAAACAAGTGGTACTGGGCGGGATCGCAACGATGTCGACCGGTGCGTCGTTCAATATCATCGTCGCGTTCGGCTTGACCTACGGCACGCAGAATCTCGGCTTCAGCCGCAGCGTGATGCTCGGCGTGGTGCTGCTGTCCTGCGCCTGGTGCATCGTCATGTTGCCGGTGTTCGGCGCGCTGTCGGACCGCTTCGGACGCAAGCCGATTATTGTCGCCGGCATCATCGCCGAAGCCTTGGTGGCGTTCCCGATGTTCTGGTTGATGGACACCAAAGAGTTGCCCATGGTGATCTTCGGCTACTTGCTGTTGATGACCGCATTCGCCGCCAACTACGGACCGATCGCGACGTTCCTCGCCGAACTGTTCGGCACGCGTGTGCGTTATTCGGGATTGTCCATCAGCTACATGTTGTCCGGCCTGCTCGGCAGCGCCGCGACACCTATCGTCACCACCGCATTGCTTGCGGCGACCGGCAAAGGTTCGTCAGTGGCCTGGTACATGATCGGCGCGGCGTTGATTTCGCTGATAGCGCTGTTGTTGCTGACCGAGACCTTCAAGCGAGACATCAGCGACGTCCCAACGGCAGTGCCGGCGGACGAGCCAGCCCTCGGCAAACCAATCAAATCGGCTGCCGCCTGATTAATGGAGTTCAACAACATGCGCAGAATTCAGTCAGCCCCAGGCTTTATCGGCCCGGTCGGCCCTTACTCCCAGGCGGTGGTCAGCGGTCACCTGGTGTTCACCGCCGGGCAAATTCCGGCCCAGAGCGGGCTCGATGACCAACCCGCCGATTTCTCCGAACAAGTACGGCAAACCTTACGCAATCTGGAGGCGATCCTGATTGAAGCCGGGTCCGACTTCAGCCACGTGATCAAGGTTAACGCCTACCTCACCGATCCCGCGCAACTGGAGCCGTTCAACGCGGTGTATCGCGAGTTCCTCGGCCATGCGCCGCCGGCTCGCACCACGGTCTGCGTGGCCCTTTGGGGCGTGTCGCTGGAAATCGACTGTGTCGCCGAGCTGATTGCGAAGGAGCCGCAGCATGGATGAGTCCCGGTTGATCGAGCAGCTCAACGCGGTGAGCTTTCCAACCCTCGGGCATTTTCTCGAGCAGGGTTTTGCCGACTCACAACTGCGAGCCATGGTGCCTAATGTGAGACTGGTCGGCCGCGCGCTGACCCTGAAACTGGTGGGCGCCGACGCCATCGCGGTCAACCAGGCATTGGCGCTGATCCAGCCCGGCGATGTGTTGGTGATCGACACTGACGGTGACTGGCAACACGCCCCCGTGGGCGCCGTCACCAGTTGCGCCGCGAGTTGCGCGGGTGCGGTGGGCATTGTGGTGGACGGTGCGGTGACCGACTTGCTCGAACTGCGTGAAGCCGGGCTACCGGTCTTCGCTCGGGGCACCAGCCTGCTGACCACCAAGTTGCATGGCCGTGGCGACAGCCAGATCAATCAGCCGATTCACTGCGCCGGTGTCACGGTGCATCCCGGCGATCTGGTGCTGGCGGACGACAACGGTGTGTTGTTTCTCGATCCGGCTACCGCGCAAGACGTCATCGAGCGCGCACTGGCATCGGACCGAGCAGAACCGCAACTGCTGACCCGGCTGATGGCGGGTGAGCCGGTATCCAGTGTCTTGAGCATAAATCTCTCTTAATGACCGGCCGCCAGCCAGACCGCTGGCGGCTCAGGAACTTCAATCAATGAATAAACAACCGTTGGCACTGATTGCGATCGGCAGTGCTCTTTTCAGTTCGTTGAGCATGGCGGACTTTATTAAAGACAGTAAAGCGACCCTCGGGATGCGCAACTTTTACTTCAATAACGATAATCGCGATGGCGCCGCGAGTCCTTCCAGAACCGAAGAGTGGGCTCAGGGATTCATGCTCAACTATCAGTCGGGATACACCGAAGGCACGGTCGGCTTTGGCGTTGATGCACTCGGCTTGTTGGGTGTTCGCCTGGACAGCGGTGACGGTCGCCATGTTGGCAGTTCGATGATCCCCAGTGATGGCAATGGCGCCGCCGAGCAATGGGCGCGTTTCGGTGCGACGGCGAAGATGCGCTTTGCCCAGACTGAAATGCGTTACGGCACCCTGACACCGAAGTTGCCGATTCTGCAAGCCAACGACGGCCGGCTGCTGCCGCAGACGTTCGAAGGTGGGCAGATTGTTTCCAACGACTTCGAACACCTGACCCTGACCGGTGGCCATCTTGAACACGCCACGGGTCGCGGCTCCAGCGACAGCACCGGCCTGGCCGTGGCCGGCGGTACTCGGGAAAGCAACGCGTTCAATTTTGCCGGTGCCGATTACAAGGTCAGCGATGCGCTTCTGGCGCAGTACTACTACGCCAATCTCGAGGACTATTACCAACAGCATTTCGCTGGCCTGGTTCATAACCTGAAACTGGGGGATTTCGGTGCGCTGAAAACCGATCTGCGCTACTTCAAGACCACCGCCGACGGCGCCAATGACTCGGCCGCCGGGCGGGCCAGCGGCTATCGCACCAGTGGCTATACGCAGAACGGCGACGGCAAGATCGATAACAACACCTGGAGCCTGGCGTTCACCTGGAGCATTGGCGCTCATGCGCTGATGGCCGGTTATCAGCAGGTGTCCAGCGACAGCGGCTTCGTGCAGCTCAATCAGGGTGGTTTGCCGGATAAAGGAGCTGCGGGCGCAAGCGTCTACCTGCTGACCGACCGTTACATCCAGAACTTTACCCGCGCCGGAGAACGTACCGGTTTCGGCCAATACACCTACGATTTCGCCGCCCTAGGCCTACCAGGGCTCAAGGCCTCGGCGATGTATCTGTCGGGGCGTGGGATCCGGACGACGGCCGGGCCTGAGCAAGAGGAGTGGGAGCGGGACCTGAGCGTCGATTACGTGATCCAGAGCGGGCCGTTGAAAAACGTTGCCCTGGGTTGGCGCAATGGCGTGTCGCGCAGTGAGGCGTCACGCGATGCGGATCAGAACCGCTTGGTGGTCAGCTACAGCCTGCCGCTGTTCTGATCGGCTTGTCCATTACCCGTCGCCATGCCAGCGCTCAGCGTTTGGAAATGGCCTGCGTTTGATCAAAAAACTCCAGGAGTGACTCATGTTGAAGATTAATGGTGAACGCCTGTGGGCGAGCCTGATGGCCATGGCTGAAATCGGTGCGACGGCTCGTGGCGGCAGTTGCCGTCTGGCGCTGAGCGATGAAGACAAGGCCGGTCGCGAGCTGTTCTCCCAGTGGTGCCGCGAAGCGGGCATGACCTTGAGCGTGGATGCCATCGGCAACCTGTTCGCCCGCCGCGCCGGCACCGACCCGGATGCCGAGCCGGTGATGATGGGCAGTCACCTCGACACCCAGCCTGAAGGCGGACGTTTTGACGGCGTCTATGGTGTGCTCGCCGGTCTGGAAGTGGTCCGTTGCCTCAACGACCTCGGCATCCAGACCCGTAAACCGCTGGAAGTGGCGGTGTGGACCAACGAAGAAGGTGCGCGTTTTACCCCGGCGATGTTCGGCTCGGCAGTGTTTACCGGGATCATGGAACTGGACGCTGCATTGGCGGTGCGTGACGTGGATGGCATCAGCGTTGCCGAGGCGCTGCAACGCACCGGTTATGCCGGCGAGAGGCCGTTGGGCGGGGCCGTGGATGCGTATTTTGAAGCGCACATCGAACAAGGGCCGATCCTTGAAGACAACGCCAAGAGCATCGGCGTGGTCAGCGGCGGCCAGGCGATTCGCTGGCTCGACGTGCGGGTCGAAGGCATGGCCGCCCACGCGGGCACCACGCCGATGCCGTTGCGCAAGGACGCCTTGTACGGCGTGGCGCGGATGATTCAGGCAATTGAAGGTTTGGCCACGGATTTTGCCCCTGAAGGCCTGACCACGGTTGGCGAGTTGAGCATCAACAAGTCGTCGCGCAACACCATTCCGGGCCTGGTGAACTTCACAGTTGACCTGCGTCATCACCGCGACGAAGCCATCGAGGCGATGGAGCAGCAGGTCCGCGCACGGCTCCAGGCGATTGCCGACGGTCGCGGTTTGACGGTGACGATCACCCCGCACTGGATCAGCCCGGCGACCCCGTTCGACGCCGATTGCGTGGCGGCGGTGCAGTACGCGGTGGATGCGCTGGGCTACGCTCAACAATCGATTATCAGCGGTGCCGGGCATGACGCGATTCACCTGGCGCGGTTCTGTCCGACGGCGATGGTGTTCATTCCTTGTGTTGGCGGATTGAGCCATAACGAAGCCGAAGACGTGCTGCCTGAAGATGTGCGTCAGGGCACCGACGTGTTGCTGAACGCCGTGCTGTCCCGCGCTGGCGTTGTCAATTAAAGAACGGTGTAGTGAACACAAATCCTGTGGCGAGGGAGCTTGCTCCCGCTTGAGTGCGCAGCACTCACAAAACCAGTGAGGACTGCCAGTGTTTTGGGGCCGCTACGCAGCCCGGCGCGAGCAAGCCCCCTCGCCACAGAGTGTTCATCCAGGCAACGATCTACGTTAACTGACAGGTATTAACCCCATGCGCAGTTTTTTCCATCCCGAACAATTGCTCCACCATCCGCGCAGCTACTACTCCCGCGGGCAGATGCGCACGCCGCAGGAAGTGCCCGAGCGCGCACAACGGCTGGTGCAGGCGTCAAAGGCGTTGGGCTTTACGGTCGAGCAACCGGTCGATACCGGGCTTGCCCCGTTGCTGGCGGTGCACGGTGCGCCGTACCTGACGTTCTTGCAGGAAGCGCATCAGCGCTGGAAGGAAGTCCCCGAAGATTGGGGCGATGAGGTGATGTCGAACATCTTCGTGCGCGAGCCCAACGCGTTGCGCGGGGTTCTCGCTCAGGCCGCGCGTTATCTGGCGGACGGCAGTTGCCCGGTGGGTGAGCAGACCTGGCGCTCGGCTTATTGGTCGGCGCAAAGCGCGATTGCCGGCGCCCAGGCATTGCTCGATGGCGATCCGGCTGCGTATGCCTTGTGCCGTCCGCCGGGTCATCACGCTCGGGCCGAAGCAGCCGGTGGGTTCTGCTATGTGAACAATGCTGCAGTGGCCGCTCAGGTGTTGCGTGCAGGGTTTGAGCGAGTCGCGGTGCTCGACACCGACATGCACCATGGGCAGGGAATCCAGGAGATTTTCTACGACCGCAATGACGTGCTGTATGTCTCGGTGCACGGCGATCCGACCAACTTCTATCCGGGGGTTGCCGGGTTCAGCGATGAGCGCGGTGTCGGGGTGGGAGAGGGATTCAATCTGAACTTGCCGATGGCCCATGGGGCGAGTGAGGCTGACTTTCTTGGGCAGCTTGAAGTGGCGTTGGCGGCGGTACAAGATTTTGCCGCCGAGGTATTAGTGCTGTCCCTGGGGTTCGATATTTTCGAGCTGGACCCGCAAAGCAAAGTGGCAGTAACCCGTGAAGGCTTTGCGCGACTGGGCGAGCAGATTCGCAGCCTGGGGTTACCGTGCCTGATTGTGCAGGAAGGCGGGTATCACCTGGAGAGTCTTGAGGATAATGCCCGGGCGTTTTTTGTCGGACCAGAAGTTTGGCAGCTCTGAGTTCGATGGAGGCCAGAAGGCCGCTTTCGCGAGCAAGTTCCCGCAGGATGGATGCTCACCCTGTGGGGGCAAACTTGCTCGCAATGGCGATCTGACTGTCCCTGCTACTTATCAATTTTTTCCGGCAACGGCGCAAACAACGCCTCGATATCATCGCTCTGCAACTTCCAGTCCCCGGTCTTGCGTCCATCCAGCACGCCTGCGGCCAGATCGGATTTTTCCTTCTGCAGATGCTGAATCTTCTCTTCCACCGTGCCCCTGGCAATCATCTTGTAGACGAACACCGGCTTCTCCTGACCAATGCGATACGCACGATCCGTCGCCTGATTTTCCGTCGCAGGGTTCCACCAAGGGTCGTAGTGAATCACCGTATCGGCTTCGGTCAGGTTCAGACCCACACCGCCAGCCTTCAGGCTGATCAGAAAGATCTGACGCTTGCCGCTCTGGAACTCCTTCACTGGCGTGCGTCGGTCACGGGTCTGGCCGGTCAGGATCGCATACGCCACGCCGCGTTTGTTCAGTTCGTCCTCGATCAGCGACAGCATTGAAGTGAACTGCGAGAACAGCAAAATCCGCCGCCCTTCCTCGAACAGCTCTTCAAGCATTTCCATCAGGCTATCGAGTTTGCCGGAGGTGCTGCCGCGAGCGGGCAGGGCGGCATCGTTGACCAGGCGCAAATCACAGCACACCTGACGCAGCTTCAACAGCGCCTCAAGAATGATGATCTGGCTGCGCGCCACGCCTTTGCGGGTGATCTCGTCGCGGACTTTTTTGTCCATCGCCAGGCGCATGGTTTCGTACACGTCGCGCTGGGCTTCGTTGAGTTCGACCCAATGGACGATCTCGGTTTTCGGCGGCAGTTCGGTGGCTACTTGTTCCTTGGTCCGGCGCAGCAGGAACGGTTTGATCCGACCGTTCAGGTGTTGAAGTCGTACTTCACTGGCACGCTTTTCTATCGGCACGCGGTAATCGCGGTTGAAGCTTTTCACGTCACCGAGCCAGCCCGGAAGCAGGAAGTGGAACAGCGACCACAGCTCGCCCAAGTGATTTTCCAGCGGCGTGCCACTCAGGCACAAACGCTGGCGAGCATTCAGCTCACGGGCCGCATGGGCGGCCTTGCTGTTGGGGTTCTTGATGTACTGCGCTTCATCCAGCACCAGTACGTGCAACGGCTGCGCGGCCAGGCGTTCGACGTCTTTGGGCAGCAGTGCATAAGTGGTCAGGATCAGGTCGTAATCAGCCAGATTGTCGAAATGCTTTTTGCGGCTGATGCCGTACAACGCCAGCACTTTAAGCTGTGGCGTGAAGTGCGCTGCTTCATCGAGCCAGTTCGGAATCAGGCTGGTGGGCATGACCACCATGCACGGCCGATCGAGGCGCCCGGCATTCTTCTCGCTGAGAATGTGCGCCAGGGTTTGTAGGGTTTTGCCCAGGCCCATGTCGTCCGCGAGAATCCCGCCGACTTCCAGTTGTCGCAGCGACTGCATCCAGCTCAGGCCTTCCAGCTGATACGGGCGCAAGGTGGCATTCAGGCCTTCGGGCGCGGCGGCGGTGTGGTCCTTGATGTCGCGCAGGCGCTGGGCAAAGGTGCGGATCTGCTCGCCACCTTCCCAGAGCAGTGGCAGGCCTTCCAGCGGGTTCAGTCGCGTGGCGTCGGCCTTGCTCAGGCGCAGCGTGGTTTCGCCGGGCTCTTGCAGATAAAACTCGCCGAGGGTGGCCAGCACCGGTTTCAGGCGGCCGAAGGGCAGGGCGACCTGCAACGGGCCCTGGTCGGTGCTGCGGCGTTGCGGAATGTTCACCAGGATCAGTTCGTCGTCGCGACGTCGGGCGAGTCGTTCCGGGTTGAGGATTTCGGTGTGGGAGCGCACCAGGTTCAACAGGATCGGCAGCAGGCTCAGGCGTTCGCCGTTGACGATGATCCCCAGTTCCAGGTCGAACCAGTCGCGTTCCGGTGCCTGCTCGACGGTGGCGTACCAGTCGTCCACGGCGGTCAGGTCGAAGCCGAAATCCTCGTCGATCTGCAACTCCCAGCCTTGGGTGCGCAACTTCGGCAGCTCATTGAGGGTGAAGGTCAGCCAGGCGCTGTCGTTGACCATCTCGTAGAGTTCGCCGGCACTTTCCGGCAAGGCTTTGCTTTGTCGGGTGGCGACTTTGAAACCGAGGATCCGCAGCTGTTCCCTGTAGGTCTGTTCGACTTCCGGGTGACGTTTTATCCGCAGCGTCTGTGTTTCCTGACGAATCAGGATGTCAGCGTTTTTCTGTCCGCTGACGTATTCGTCCAGATAGCTGAAGGACAGCGCCGCGCGATGCTGAATGTAACGCTGCATTTTGCCGTTGCGCGGTTCGAAGGCGCTGAACTCGATGCTCGCCAGCCACAGGCGCGGCACCGGTTGCACGTTGTCCACCAGCACTTGCGGCGGCGCTTTCGGGTTACGGTTTTCCAATACGGCCTGAAGTTTTTCCAGCAGTTCGGCGTCTTTCGCGGCGGCCGGATACGCGAGGGTTTCCTGCACTTGCAGTAGCACCGCCGCGCAATGTTTACAGTTGCTGTGAACCGGGCAGGTGCACGTGGCGTCGATCATCAGCAAGGTGCCTTTGGCCGACTCGCGCAGGCGAATGGTCTGACGGTAAACGTTGCCGCCAGAGCCTTCGCAACTGGCGGTGATGGTGGCGTCGCCGACTTCGACGATCCTGACGCGGTTCTCCAGTGCGTAGCGGCGGCCCCTCTCCAGGCTCTGTTCCTTGAATCGGCTGACCCAGGATGTTGCCAGGGGTTTGCTCAGGGTCGGGGGCATAAAGAAGTCAATCAGTCCGGAATTTCATCAGGGACTGGCCGAGGCGCAGGGGCGGTCAGCGAGGTGATCTTGATCAACAGGCCCAGGTGGCCGTTGTCGAGGAAGTTCAGCAGGCCGTTCTTGGTGTGGCTTTCCTGTTTCAGGCGTTCGCTGGCGGTAACCATGCCATTGGCGTCAATGTTATTGACCCAGAAGTCGGCGTCGACGTCAGTGAAGCGCCCCAGTTTCAGGCTCAACGTGCCTTCGATCGGGAACTGGCCAAACTGTTCCTTGCCTTCGCTGATCGCGATTTTGCTGGCTTCTTCACCCAGGTTCTGTTGCCAGGCCTTGTGCAGCAACACCGTGTATTCGTTGCTCGCGGTGAGTTTTTCCACTTCGGCATTCAGGCTTGGCGTACGAAAGCTGTCGGGGCTGATGCGTTGGGCACCGGCAGCCCAGTCCTCTGGCGCGGCGCGGCTGACGATGGCAGGCACGGCGTTTTGCCGTACCAGAATCATTTCAACCTGATACAGGTCATCGGCAAACGCGGTCGAGGCGAGCAGCGACATCAACAACGTCATCAACAAGGTCAGTGAGCGAAACAGGCGCATGCGGCGTCCTTCAAGCAGTGGTCGGAATGAGACGCTCGAATAGCGCCTCTACAGTATTAAAGCGTTCTTCCGGGCGTTCCATCGGTACGAGGAATTTGAACATCGTAGCGCCTTCGAATTTGTAGCGTTTAGGCTGGCTCTGGATCAGTTTGATCAGTGTCAGCGGGTCGACCGGGGTCTGTGCCGCGAACTCGATACGACCGCCTTGCGGGCCGCCGTCGACTTTCTTGATGCCCAGCTGTTCGGCCTGCAATTTCAGCGCCGTGATCCGCACCAGGTTCTTGGTCGGTTCCGGCAACAGGCCGAAGCGGTCGATCATCTCCACTTGCAGATCCTTGAGGCCTTCCTCATCGGTGGCCGAGGCAATGCGTTTGTAGAGAATCAGTCGAGCATGAACGTCCGGCAGGTAGTCTTCGGGAATCAACGCCGGTACACGCAGATTGACTTCCGGACCGCCACCCAGCGGTTGATCGAGGTTCGGCTGTTCGCCCTTGCGGATCGACTTCACCGCGCGCTCGAGCATTTCCATGTACAGCGTGAAACCCACAGCCTGGATCTGCCCGCTCTGGCCGTCGCCCAGCAGTTCGCCGGCGCCACGGATTTCCAGGTCGTTGGTGGCGAGCACGAAGCCCGCGCCGAGGTCCTGGGTATTGGCGATCGCTTCCAGACGTTTTTCCGCATCGGGAGTGATTTGCTGGCGCGGTGGTGTCAGCAGGTAAGCATACGCCTGGTGGTGACTGCGACCGACCCGGCCACGCAACTGGTGCAACTGGGCCAGGCCGAACTTGTCCGCGCGTTCGATGATGATGGTGTTGGCGCTCGGCACGTCGATGCCAGTCTCGATGATGGTCGAGGCGATCAGCACGTTGAAGCGCTTGTGATAGAAGTCGCTCATCACCTGTTCGAGTTCACGTTCGCGCATCTGCCCGTGGCCGATGCCGATCCGCGCTTCCGGCACCAGTTCAGCGAGGTCTGCGGCGCATTTCTCGATGGTCTTCACGTCGTTGTGCAGGTAGTAGACCTGGCCGCCACGCAGCAGCTCACGCAGCAGGGCCTCTTTGACTGTGCTCTTGTTCTGTTCCATGACGAAGGTGCGCACCGACAAGCGACGGGCCGGCGGTGTGGCGATGATCGACAGATCGCGCATGCCCGACACCGCCATGTTCAGCGTGCGCGGTATTGGCGTGGCGGTCAGCGTCAGGATGTCGACTTCACTGCGCAGTGCCTTGAGCTGTTCTTTCTGACGGACACCGAAACGGTGCTCTTCGTCGATGATCACAAGCCCCAGGTTTTTGATTTTTACATCGTCTTGCAGCAGCTTGTGCGTGCCTATGACGATGTCGATCTTGCCTTCGGCCAGGTCCGCAACTGCGGCGTTCACTTCCTTGGCCGACTTGAAGCGGCTCATCACTTCCACGGTCACCGGCCAGTCGGCAAAGCGGTCGCGGAAGCTGTTGTAGTGTTGCTGGGCGAGCAGGGTGGTCGGCACCAGAATGGCCACCTGACGACCGCCGTGCACTGCGATGAACGCCGCACGCATGGCCACTTCGGTCTTGCCGAAACCGACGTCGCCGCAGACCAGGCGATCCATCGGTTTCGGCGCGAGCATGTCTTCGCGCACCGCTTCGATGGTGGTTTGCTGGTCCGGGGTTTCTTCGAACGGGAAACCGGCGCTGAAGGTCGCGTAATCGGCTTTCGGGTCTGCGAAGGCATAACCCTCGCGAGCGGCGCGGCGGGCATAGATGTCGAGCAACTCGGCGGCTACATCGCGCACCTGTTCGGCGGCTTTGCGCTTGGCTTTCTGCCAGGTCTCGGAGCCGAGGCGGTGCAGCGGCGCGAGGGCGTCGTCACTGCCGGTGTAGCGAGCGATCAGGTGCAGGTTGGCCACCGGCACATACAGCTTGGCGCCTTCGGCGTATTCGAGGGTCAGGAACTCGGCGGCCTGGTTGTCGATTTCCAGGATCGTCAGCCCCAGATAGCGGCCGACACCATGATCGATGTGCACCACCGGCGCACCTTCGCGCAGCTCGGTGAGGTTTTTGATCACCGCATCGTTGTTGGCGTCGGCGCGTTTCTCGCGGCGACGGCGCTGCATTACGCGCTGACCGAACAATGGGCTTTCGGCAACCAGGGCCAGCGCTGGGTCGTCCAGCAACAGGCCTTCGTCGAGTGGTGCAATGGTGATCGCCAAGCGCTCTTTGCTGGCGACAAAGTCCGGCCAGCTGTCGACGGTTTTCGGTCGCAGCTTCAAGCGTTCGAGCAATTCCAGCAGCACTTCACGACGGCCCGCGGACTCGGCGGTAAACAGCACGCGGCCGGGGAATTCGTCGAGGAAACTGGCCAGCGCCGCCAACGGCTGAGTGGCCTTGGCTTCGATGGCCAGGTTCGGCAGAGGCTGAGCCGGGAAGCGCTCGCGGCCGACACCAGTTTCGACGTCTTGTTGACTGGCCACCACACGGGGCCAGCTCTTCAGGCGCGCAAAGCAGTCTTCCACCGGCAGGAACAACTCGGCCGGTGGCAATAAAGGACGGGACGGATCGACGCGGCGCTCTTCATAGCGGTTGCGCACATCGTTCCAGAAATTCTCCGCGGCCTGTTCGATGCCCGGCAGGGAAAACACTTGCGTGTCCTGGGGCAGGTAATCGAACAGGGTGGAGGTTTCCTCGAAGAACAGCGGCAGGTAGTACTCGATGCCCGCCGGCGTAATCCCGCTGCTCAAATCCTGGAAAATCGGGCAGCGACGGAAGTCGACATCGAAGCGCTCGCGAAACCGCGCCTTGAAGCGGGTCACGGCTTCTTTCTGCAGCGGGAATTCCTTGGCCGGTAACAGCTTGACCGAGTCGACCTTGTCGATGGAGCGCTGGTTTTCCGGATCGAAAGTGCGCAGGGTTTCGATTTCGTCGTCGAACAGGTCAATGCGATAAGGCAACTTGCTGCCCATTGGGAACAAGTCGATCAGCGAGCCGCGCACAGTAAATTCGCCATGCTCGTACACGGTATCGACGTAGCGATAACCGGTGGCTTCAAGCCGGGTGCGCATCTGCTCGACATCGAGTTTCTGGCCGACATCCAGCACCAGGCTGCTGCCGAGCAGGAATTTGGTCGGCGCCAGGCGATGCAGGGCAGTGGTGATCGGCACCACCAGCACGCCGTGCACCAGCTCCGGCAACCGATACAGGCTGGCGATGCGTTGCGAGATGATGTCCTGGTGTGGCGAGAACAGGTCGTAGGGCAGGGTTTCCCAGTCGGGGAAGTGCAGGACAGGCAAATCCGGGGCGAAGAAACTCAGCTCCTGTTCCAGCCGTTCGGCACTCTGGCTGTCGGCGGTCAGTAGCAAGGTAAAGCGCTTGGCAGCGCTGGCGGCCTCGGCGATGGCCAGGCTCAGGGCGGCACCGGGCAGGTTGCCCCAGTGCTGTTTACCTGCCGCGGCAGGGAGAAGCGGTAGACGCAGAACGGGCACGGAAGGTTGAGCTCCAAGCGTTGCGACAAAGTCGGTAATTGTAACGGTCTCGAGTGCCGGCTGTCAGTTGCAGACTGTGTCTATATACACAGGTCGAGCAAAATGTAGTGGTAATGACAAAAACTGGCGATTTAATACTGAAAATGTAGTGCCAAAACCGCCCAGTGTTACGGAGGGTTACGGACACTGTGGCGTTATCGTCGAAAAATTGACTGTGCTGAAAGCCCCGTATTTACTGGGCTGGCGCGGGGCGTGATTTTTTTGAACGGAATTTTGTTACCGCTCGTGCGACAGGCGCGCATTGCTACGGGAGGCTCTCGGCGGCATAATGTAGCCCCTTTTTTCTGCCCCTACATGTGGAAGGTTACCGTGACTCAGAAGCCCGACCAGTGTCTTGGTGAATGGATCGACCGTGAAGCACTCGCAGAAGCGATGATTCCGCTTATCGGTCAGCTCTACCGCAATAACAACGTGGTGAGCTCGATCTATGGCCGCAGTCTGATCAACCAGTCTGTCATCGCGATTCTCAAAGCTCACCGCTTTGCTCGCCATCGCCAGTCCGATGACAGCGAATTGTCCGTCCACGAAACATTCCCGCTGCTCAAGGCAATGAGCGAGCTCAAGCTCGGCGCTGCTTCGGTAGATCTGGGCAAGCTGGCTGTCAAATTCAAAGCCGAAGGCAATGGCCGTACCGCCGAAGCGTTCGTCCGTGACGAACTGGCTGATGTGGTCGGCAAGCAGAATGGTTCCGGCCGTACCGGCACCGACGTTGTGCTGTACGGCTTCGGTCGTATCGGTCGTCTGCTGGCGCGCATCCTGATCGAGAAAACCGGTGGTGGCGACGGCCTGCGTCTGCGCGCCATCGTTGTCCGCAAGGGCGCCGAGAACGATCTGGTCAAACGTGCCAGCCTGCTGCGTCGCGACTCGGTGCACGGTTCGTTCAATGGCACCATCACCATTGATGAAGCCAACAACACCATCACCGCCAACGGCAACCTGATCCAGGTTATCTACGCGAAGAACCCGACTGAAGTGGACTACACCCAGTACGGCATCAAAAACGCGCTGCTGGTGGACAACACCGGTGTATGGCGTGACGCCGACGGCCTGGGCCAGCACCTGGCCTGCCCGGGTATCGACCGCGTTGTTCTGACCGCGCCTGGCAAAGGCAAGCTGAAGAACATCGTTCACGGCATCAACCACGGTGAAATCACCGCTGACGACAAGATCGTTTCCGCCGCTTCCTGCACCACCAACGCCATCGTGCCGGTGCTGAAAGCTGTCAACGACAAGTTCGGCATCGTCAACGGTCACGTTGAAACGGTTCACTCGTACACCAACGACCAGAACCTGATCGACAACTTCCACAAAGGTGATCGTCGTGGCCGTAGCGCCGCGTTGAACATGGTTATCACCGAGACCGGTGCTGCCACTGCTGCCGCCAAGGCGCTGCCTGAGCTGGCCGGCAAGCTGACCGGTAACGCGATTCGCGTTCCGACGCCAAACGTGTCGATGGCCATTCTCAACCTGAACCTTGAGAAAGCCACCACCCGTGAAGAGATGAACGAGTACCTGCGCTACATGGCGCTGCACTCCGATCTGCATAAGCAAATCGACTTCGTCAACTCGCAGGAAGTGGTTTCCACCGACTTCGTGGGCTCGCGCCACGCAGGCGTAGTGGACGCTGAAGCGACCATCTGCAACGACAACCGCGTTGTTCTGTACGTTTGGTACGACAACGAGTTCGGTTACAGCTGCCAGGTAGTTCGCGTGATGGAAGACATGGCCGGTGTAAACCCGCCAGCATTCCCGCGCTAAGCCTTAGCCGCACATGAAAACGCCCCGACTTCGGTCGGGGCGTTTTTGTTTGGGCGCCCGGCGAGGGCGCAATCTGCCGGGGAAAGTCCTGGCAGCCGGTTAGCCGCAGGCCTTCATGTCTACTGGCCCGACAAACTCATTGCCGCGGCCCATCACGCACGCCACGCTCTGATTGCGCTGACGTTCCCAGGCCTGAACCGGGTAGGTCTTGTTCCAGGCTTCGTACAATTGCCGATCCTGTTTCGACAGGCGCAAGCCGTACTGTTTGCTCATGTAGAAATACGTTCGGGCGATCATGCCGCGTATGGAAGGCCGGGGCATGACCTTCTTCGCCTTGAAGTCGACCTGAGTCAGGCACGAGCCATATTGACCCGATTGCACGGGTAGCCAGCCGAAACTGAAATTGCTCCGATCGCCATTCACTTCGCCGATGCTGGGTACCAGATTGTGCAGGTCTGCCTCAGCTTTTTGATAGGTTGGGTCGTAGCGCGTGCAGTTCTTGCGACCTCCCTGTTGCCAGCACTGACGCTGATGGCCGATCTGCCAGGCCGGGACAATGTGTTCCCACTCGATGCGCGAGGCGCGCTTGGCGTTTTTGCGTGGTACATAACCACAGGCGGCGAGGTTCACGCGGTTGCCGGTGTATTTGCAGCCGCAATAAAACTCGGTGGATTGTGGAGCGTACAACTTCCAGGCGACTTTCTTGGCTTCGTTGAAGGTGCGTGGCGCGCCAGCCTGGGCACCAAGGGTGATGAGCAGAAACAGCAAAGCAAACCAGCGGACGCCCATTGACTCAATCTTCCTTCGGCACAACCCAGAAAATCTGCACGCCGCCATCGTCGCGATGGGCGAGGGTGACGTTGTCGTTCTCGTCGATTTCTTCGAGCAAACGCTCCCACTCATCCACGGGCTCGTCCGGAAGACGGAAGATCAGTGCGGCTTTGGCTTTCTGGGCGGTGGGGGAATTGATGATTTTCTGAACGCGCATACCCAGGCGTTCGTAAGCGTCAGGAGAGGCGGAGGTAGTGGCCACGGAGTTATCCTTATTAAGCTGTACGTGCATACAGTATTTAACTGTAGGCATTTTCGCAACTGCTTAAAATTCAAGAAAATCCTCTGACAGTGGTTTTTTCCGTTTGGTGTAGGGCGAAGGGAGATTTTTTATCGGAAAGAGGTCGTGAACCACTCGCCAGGACTGGCGAGTGGTGACAGCGGTGCCCGACCGCGAACGGGTGGGGCGAGGGCGTATCAGTACTCCCAGAACATCCGTTGCAGCTCTTTGCTGTCGTTGGTCTTGGTCAGTGCGACCATGGCCAGGATGCGGGCTTTTTGCGGGTTCAGGTCGTTGGCCACAACCCAGTCGTACTTGTCGTCAGGTTGTTCGGCGTTACGCAGAACGAAACCGCCAGCGTTGACGTGGGAGGAGCGAATGATTTGTACGCCGTCCTTGCGCAGAGCCTGCAGGGCGGGAACCACGCGGGACGACACCGAGCCATTGCCGGTGCCGGCGTGGATGATGGCTTTGGCGCCCGATTGAGCCAGGGCTTTGTAGGCGGTGTCGCTGACGTTGCCATAGGAGTAGGCAATTTCGACGTCAGGCAGACTCTTGATGGTTTTGATGTCGAATTCCGAGTCCATGGTGTGACGCTTGGCCGGCAGGCGGAACCAGTAGGATTTGCCTTCGACCACCATGCCCAACGGGCCCCAGGCACTTTTGAACGCCTCGGTCTTGATGTTGATCATTTTGCTGACATCGCGACCCGACTGGATTTCATCGTTCATGGTCACCAACACGCCTTTGCCACGCGCGTCCTTGCTACTGGCCACGGCGACGGCGTTGTACAGGTTCAGCATGCCGTCGGCCGACATGGCGGTGCCAGGGCGCATGGAGCCGACGACGATAATCGGCTTGTCGGTTTTCTCCACCAGGTTCAGGAAGTAAGCGGTTTCTTCCAGGGTGTCGGTGCCGTGGGTGATGACAATGCCATCGACGTCTTTGCTGTCGGCCAGTTCAGCCACGCGACGTCCCAGTTGCAGCAGGTTGTCGTTGGTGATGCTTTCGGATGCGATCTGCATGACTTGTTCGCCGCGAACGTTGGCCAATTGGCTCAGTTCCGGAACTCCTGCGATCAATTGTTCGATGCCGACTTTCGCCGCTTGGTAGGTGGCGCTGTTGGCGGCGCTGGCGCCCGCGCCGGCAATGGTGCCCCCGGTGGCCAGGATCACCACGTTCGCCAGTTTCTGTCGGGTTTCGACTTCTTTTGCCTGAAGGGCTGTGGGCAGAAGCATAAGCAGGGCCAAAGCGCCCGGAATAAAAGTGTTGAAGGCAGATTTCATTATTGTTTTCTCTAGTAGTGAGACGGTGCAGATGCAGGTTCATCTAGAAGCGCCCCAAGCAGATCTGAACGCCGGGGGTGGAGAGGAAGAGCAGGATCTGTACCAGTCGGACGCTGGAGAAGGTGATCTTTTAACCTGATGATTTTTATCAATATTGTTGTCGTGGCTGGCGATACTTCGCGCCTGGCTGTCCGGGTTTCCGAATATGTTCAGCTTTTATGTTCGGCTCACCGACCTTCATTGAGAAGGTCGCCTTGCATAATCGAAAATCGGTGCTAAAGAAAACCCCGCACAGGTCGATGCTCCTTTAAAGGATCTATTTTTTCAGGAGTTCACATGTCGTTTACTGTCGGTTTTGCAAATGCAGGCGCAATCACTATCGGGGGTAAATCCCCGGCGACCATCAACGACTTGAGTGAAGCAACATCCGACGCCTCGGCCCAGGCGCTGGGCGAAGAGCAGGGCGACGACAAGCAGGTCAGAACCGGTGGCGGCGCGGCGGCTCAGAGCGAAAGCAAATCCGAGAAAACCAGCAGTCAGAGTATTGCGGTGCAGATATTGCTCAAGCGCATGCAGGAACTGCAGCAGCAACTGCGCGAACAGCAGCAACAATTGGCGGCCGCTCAGGCGGCGAATTATTCGACCCCGGAAGCCAAGGCCAGCGCAGTCATGACAATCCAGGGGCAAATCGCCAATACCAGCGCTGCGCTGGCGCAAGTGACCGGCAATCTGGTCAAGGAGCTGGCCAAGGATTCCAGCGGCGGCGGTCTGGTCAACACCACGGCGTGAGGCAAAACGGGTTGGCTTTTGCCAACCGAGACGCGGAACGGGGCGTTGACAAATCTCGGCAGGGTTCGCATAGTTCGGTCTACGCAAACGTTTGCGCGGTCGCCGTCGATGGGTTGATCCATTGATGATCCAGCGCAAGCGTTGCTAAGAATAATCATAAGATCGGAGTGAACCCATGAAGCTGCCATTCGCTGGACGTCTTCTCGCTGTCGCTATGCTGGCTGCCGCATCCGCCGCGTTGCCTGTCTCTTCGGCATTCGCCGCAACCCCTGAAAAACCTAAAGTCGCGCTGGTCATGAAATCTCTGGCCAACGAGTTCTTCCTGACCATGGAAGACGGCGCCAAGGCCTACCAGAAAGACCACTCCGGCGACTTCGAGCTGATCTCCAACGGCATCAAGGACGAAACGGACACGGCCGGCCAGACGCGCATCGTCGAGCAAATGATCCTGTCCAAGGTCAACGCGCTGGTCATCGCTCCGGCAGACTCCAAGGCCATGGTCCCGGTCATCAAGAAAGCAGTCGATGCCGGTATCACCGTGATCAACATCGATAACCAGCTGGACCCGGCTGTCGTCAAAAGCAAAAACATCACCGTTCCATTCGTAGGCCCGGACAACCGCAAAGGTGCGCGCCTGGTGGGTGAATACCTGGCCAAGCAACTGAAGGCCGGTGACGAAGTCGGCATTATCGAAGGCGTTTCCACCACCACCAACGCCCAGCAGCGCACTGCCGGCTTCAAGGATGCGATGGAAGCGGCGCAGATCAAAGTCGTGTCCCTGCAGTCCGGCGATTGGGAAATCGACAAGGGCGGCAAGGTGGCCTCGTCGATGCTTAGCGAATACCCGAACATCAAGGCCCTGCTTGCCGGCAACGATAGCATGGCGGTCGGCGCGGTCTCCGCCGTGCGTGCCGCCGGCAAGGCCGGCAAGGTGCAAGTGGTCGGTTACGACAACATCAATGCGATCAAGCCAATGCTCAAGGATGGCCGCGTCCTGGCCACCGCCGACCAGTTTGCTGCCCGGCAAGCAGTGTTCGGCATCGAGACCGCGCTGAAAATCATCAAAGGCGAGAAAGTCGATAGCGGCGCCAACGGCGTCATCGAAACTCCGGTAGAGCTGGTTACCAAGTAGTCTTTCTGGCGACACAACGGTGCTCGCCCCTTGGGGCGGGCGCATGGAGAGTTTTTATGTCAGTTTCCGCCCCGAACGCTGTCCTCTCGGTCAGCGGTATCGGTAAGACCTACGCTCAACCTGTCCTGACCGGCATCGACCTGACGCTGATGCGCGGCGAAGTGCTGGCGCTGACCGGCGAGAATGGCGCCGGCAAAAGTACGCTGTCGAAAATCATTGGCGGGCTGGTCACGCCGACCACCGGCCAGATGCGATTCCAGGGGCAGGATTACTGCCCCGGCAGCCGCAGCCAGGCCGAAAAGCTGGGCGTGCGCATGGTCATGCAAGAACTCAATCTGTTGCCGACATTGTCGGTGGCGGAAAACCTGTTCCTCGACAACCTGCCCAGCCTCGGTGGCTGGATCAGCCGCAAGCAACTGCGCAGGGCGGCGATCGAGGCCATGGCTCAGGTCGGCCTCGATGCCATCGATCCGGACACCCTGGTCGGTGAGCTGGGTATCGGTCACCAGCAGATGGTGGAAATCGCCCGCAACCTGATCGGCGATTGCCATGTGCTGATCCTCGACGAGCCGACCGCGATGCTGACGGCCCGTGAAGTTGAAATGCTCTTCGAGCAGATCACTCGCCTGCAGGCGCGCGGCGTGGCGATCATCTACATTTCCCACCGCCTCGAAGAACTGGCACGGGTGGCCCAGCGCATCGCGGTATTGCGCGACGGCAACCTGGTCTGTGTCGAGCCGATGGCCAATTACAACAGCGAGCAACTGGTCACCCTGATGGTCGGCCGTGAGCTGGGCGAGCACATCGACATGGGTCCGCGCAATATCGGTGCCCCGGCGCTGACGGTCAAAGGGCTGACCCGTTCCGACAAGGTTCGCGATGTGTCCTTCGAAGTGCGCGCCGGCGAGATCTTCGGGATCTCCGGTTTGATCGGGGCAGGGCGCACCGAATTGCTGCGCCTGATCTTCGGTGCCGATACAGCCGACAGCGGCACCGTTGCGCTGGGTTCGCCGGCTCAGGTGGTGGATATTCGTTCACCGGCCGACGCAGTCGGTCATGGCATCGCGCTGATCACCGAAGATCGCAAGGGCGAAGGCCTGCTACTGACGCAATCGATCAGTGCCAACATTGCCTTGGGCAATATGCCGGTGATTTCCAGCGGCGGCTTCGTCAACAACGGTGACGAGATGTCGTTGGCCCAGCGTCAGATCGACGCCATGCGCATTCGCAGTTCCAGCCCGACGCAATTGGTCTCGGAATTGTCCGGCGGCAATCAGCAGAAAGTGGTGATCGGCCGTTGGCTCGAACGCGAATGCACGGTAATGCTGTTCGACGAGCCGACCCGAGGCATCGACGTCGGCGCCAAGTTCGACATCTATACATTGCTCGGTGAGTTGACCCGTCAGGGCAAAGCACTGGTGGTGGTGTCCAGTGACCTGCGCGAACTGATGCTGATCTGTGACCGCATTGGCGTGCTGTCGGCAGGGCGTCTGATCGACACCTTCGAGCGTGACAGCTGGACCCAGGATGATTTGCTTGCCGCCGCGTTCGCCGGCTACCAAAAACGTGATGCGTTGCTCAACGAAGCAGCGCCTAGGGATCTTCCATGAATACTGCAACTCTGGTCGGCAAACGTAGTGGCAATTTTTACGGCCTCGGCACTTACCTGGGCCTGGCCGGTGCCTTGCTGGCGATGGTCGCGCTGTTCTCTGTGTTGAGCAGCCATTTCCTGTCTTACGACACCTTCAGCACCCTGGCCAACCAGATTCCCGATCTGATGGTGCTGGCGGTCGGCATGACCTTCGTATTGATCATCGGCGGAATCGATTTGTCGGTGGGTTCGGTGCTGGCGCTGGCGGCGTCGACAGTCAGCGTGGCGATTCTCGGCTGGGGCTGGAGCGTGCTGCCGGCGGCGTTGCTGGGAATGGGTGCCGCGGCACTGGCGGGCACCATCACCGGTTCGATTACCGTGGCCTGGCGGATTCCGTCGTTCATCGTGTCCCTCGGTGTTCTGGAAATGGCGCGGGGCCTGGCATACCAGATGACCGGTTCGCGCACCGCCTATATCGGTGATGCCTTCGCCTGGCTGTCCAACCCGATCGCGTTCGGCATCTCGCCGTCGTTCATCATTGCCTTGCTGATTATCTTCATCGCCCAGGCTGTGCTGACGCGTACGGTGTTCGGTCGCTACCTGATCGGCATCGGCACCAACGAAGAAGCGGTACGTCTGGCGGGGATCAATCCGAAGCCCTACAAGATCCTGGTATTCAGCCTGATGGGGCTGTTGGCCGGTATCGCTGCGTTGTTTCAGATCTCTCGCCTGGAAGCGGCGGACCCGAATGCCGGCTCCGGTCTGGAGCTGCAAGTGATCGCCGCGGTGGTGATCGGCGGTACCAGCCTGATGGGCGGGCGCGGTTCGGTGATCAGCACCTTCTTCGGCGTACTGATCATCTCGGTACTGGCGGCGGGTCTGGCGCAGATCGGCGCGACCGAGCCAACCAAACGCATCATTACCGGTGCGGTTATCGTGGTGGCGGTGGTGCTCGATACCTATCGCAGTCAGCGCGCAAGCCGGCGGACCTGAGTCATGGCAACGATCAAGGATGTAGCGGCGCTCGCGGGCATTTCCTACACCACGGTTTCCCATGTGGTGAACAAGACGCGGCCAGTCAGTGAGGAAGTGCGGATCAAGGTCGAGGCGGCAATCAAAAGCCTCGACTACGTGCCCAGCGCCGTGGCTCGCTCGTTGAAGGCGAAAACCACCGCGACCATCGGCCTGCTGGTGCCCAACAGCCTCAACCCGTACTTCGCCGAGCTGGCCCGTGGCATCGAGGATTACTGCGAGCGCAATGGCTATTGCGTCATCCTCTGCAATTCCGATGACAACCTGGACAAGCAGCGCAGCTACCTTCGCGTGCTGCTGGAAAAACGCATCGACGGCTTGATCGTAGCCTCTGCCGGTGGTGACAGCAGCCTGGCCGAAGGCCTGACGGGCGTGCGTACGCCGATGGTGATCGTCGACCGTGACCTGGAGGGTGTCGATGCGGACCTGGTGCGCATCGATCACGAATACGGCGCCTATCTGGCGACCCGGCACTTACTGGAGTTGGGGCATCGGGACATCGCCACGATTGGCGGGCCGGCGAGTACCAGCGTGGCGCAGATGCGTCTGGCCGGTTATTGCCGGGCGTTGAAAGAGGCGGGGGTCGAGGTGCCGCGCGAGCGCATGCTGGAGAGCGATTTCACCAGCACCGGCGGTTACAACGCCGCCGCGATCCTGCTGGAAAAGAACCCGCCCAGCGCGATCTTCGCCGGCAACGACATGATCGGCATCGGTGTGTTGCGTGCCGCTGCCGAGCGCAATATTCGTGTGCCCACCGAGCTGTCGGTGATCGGCTTCGACGATATCCAGATGAGCCGTTACGTCTATCCGGCGCTGACCACCGTGGGCCAGTCAATCCTGCAACTTGGCGAGATGGCGGCCGAGGTGTTGCTGCGCCGGATCGCCGCGCCGGATCTGGCGACCGATCAGCGCATCGTGACGCCCAGTATTGTCCTGCGGGAATCGACCGCGCCGCTGGCCGGTGTGTTTGCCCAATATCGCTGAGCCGAAAGCACCGCTAAACAAAAAAGCACCGCTGAAATCGAATTGATGAGTAAAGATGTATGCCAGCAAAAGTAGTGGTAATAGGCAGCCTGAACATGGACCTGGTGACCCGGGCGCCACGGCTGCCCCGTGGTGGTGAAACGCTGATCGGCCAGTCATTTGCCACGGTTTCCGGCGGCAAGGGTGCGAACCAGGCCGTGGCCGCGGCGCGGCTGGGAGCGCAGGTGTCGATGGTCGGTTGTGTCGGCAGCGATGCTTATGGCGAAGCGCTGCGCGGAGCGCTGTTGGCCGAGCGGATCGATTGCCAGGCCGTCAGTACGGTCGAGGATTCCAGCGGCGTGGCGTTGATCGTGGTCGATGACAACAGTCAGAACGCGATCGTGATTGTTGCCGGTGCCAACGGTGCGTTGACCCCCGAAGTGGTCGACCGTTTCGACAACGTATTGCAGACGGCAGATGTCATCATCTGTCAGCTGGAAGTGCCGGATGCCACGGTCGGCCATGCTTTGAAACGCGGTCGTGAGCTGGGCAAAACCGTGATCCTCAATCCGGCACCGGCCAGTCGCCCGCTACCGGCGGATTGGTATGCGGCCATCGATTACCTGATTCCCAACGAAAGCGAAGCCTCGGCCTTGAGCGGTTTGCCGGTGGACTCCCTGAGTACTGCCGAAGCTGCCGCGACCCGCTTGATCGCCATGGGCGCCGGTAAGGTGATCATCACCCTTGGCGCTCAGGGATCGCTGTTCGCCAATGGCATAACCTTCGAGCATTTCCCGGCACCGAAAGTGAAGGCAGTCGACACCACCGCGGCCGGCGACACGTTTGTCGGTGGTTTCGCAGCGGCGCTGGCGGCCGGCAAAAGCGAGGCCGAGGCGATCCGTTTCGGTCAGGTCGCCGCTGCGCTGTCGGTCACCCGGGCTGGCGCGCAACCTTCGATTCCTACCTTGTCCGACGTACAGGCGTTTAAAGCACCATGAAAAAGACACCTTTGCTCAACGTCGCGTTGTCGCGGCTGATCGCATCTCTGGGCCATGGCGACACCGTCGTGATCGGCGATGCCGGCCTGCCGGTACCGCCCGGCGTCGAGTTGATTGACCTGGCCTTGACCCATGGCATTCCGGATTTCATCAGTACCTTGAAGGTCGTGCTCAGTGAAATGCAGGTCGAAAGCCATGTGCTGACCCATGAGATTCTGGACAAAAAGCCGTCGGCCTTGAGCACCCTGGATGAACTGAATGCCGACGGTGCTCTGGGCCGGCGGGAACTGCTCAGCCATGACCAATTCAAAGCGCTCAGCCGACAGGCACGGGCGATTGTTCGTACAGGCGAATGTCAGCCGTACTGCAACATCATTTTGGTGGCTGGCGTAACGTTCTGACTTTCTGATCTTCCCACGCACAAGGAGTGCGCTATGCACCGCTACGCTCAGAAACTGCATCACCTGCTTCGGAGTCTGCTGCTTTTGTCCCTGATTACCGCAACAAGCGCCCACGCGGCGGAAAAGATCGATTTGATCATCGACACCGATCCAGGTGCCGATGACGTGGTCGCCTTGCTGTTTGCCCTGGCCTCGCCGGAAGAACTGAACATTCGTGCGCTGACCACCGTCGCTGGCAACGTGCGTCTGGACAAAACCTCGCGTAATGCGCGACTGGCCCGCGAATGGGCGGGCCGCGAAGAAGTGCCTGTTTACGCGGGTGCACCGAAACCGCTGATGCGCACGCCGATCTATGCCGAGAACATCCACGGCAAAGAAGGTCTGTCGGGTGTCACCGTGCACGAGCCGAAGAAAGGCCTGGCCAAAGGCAATGCGGTCAACTACCTGATCGATACCCTGAAAGCCGCCAAGCCCCACAGCATCACCATCGCCATGCTCGGCCCGCAGACCAACCTGGCCCTGGCGCTGATCCAGGAACCTGAAATCGTTCAGGGCATCAAGGAAGTGGTGATCATGGGCGGTGCGCACTTCAACGGCGGCAACATCACCCCGGTGGCCGAGTTCAACCTGTTCGCCGACCCACAGGCGGCGGAAGTGGTGCTGAAGAGTGGCGTCAAGCTGACGTATCTCCCGCTGGACGTGACCCACAAGATCCTCACCAGTGAAGCGCGCCTGAAGCAGATCGCTGCACTGAACAACAATGCCAGCAAGCTGGTGGGCGATATTCTCAACGAGTACGTCAAGGGCGACATGGAGCACTACGGCATTCCGGGTGGCCCGGTGCATGACGCCACGGTCATCGCTTATCTGCTCAAGCCGGAACTGTTTACCGGTCGTTCGGTAAACGTGGTGGTCGACAGTCGTGAAGGGCCGACCTTCGGTCAGACCATTGTCGACTGGTATGACGGCCTGAAGGCGCCGAAGAATGCCTTCTGGGTTGAAAATGGCGACGCCCAGGGCTTCTTCGACCTGCTGACCCAGCGCCTGGCTCGCTTGAAGTAATCCAAAGACCCGCAGGTGCCAGCCTGCGGGTTTTTCCGCTACTCGGTATCCGTTACGCCCATGTAGTCGGCAGGGTATCTCTCGAGAACCTGGGTAATGAAGGTCTGGGCGGCCTGCGTCCCCAGTTCCTTGACCAGCAAATCGATACCAATGATTGCCAGCTCTTCCGGAGTGCCCGGGCTGTAAGAGCTGTGACCCTGTGGCCACTTGATTGTGATATTGGCGTCGATGCTTACGGTGGTCATGATGGGGCTCGTGAAGTCGGGAAAGTCTGAGTGTCGAGTTAACCATTTTGCAGGACGTTTGGCACTCCGACTTAGGCATCAGGGGAGGGCTATGCGACACTTGGTCTTTGACGAATTTTCAAGGATTGTGCTGTGCAGATCGATTTGAACACTCCTGACGGCTTGACCCTCGAAGCAGTGCGTCAGCTACTGGCCTCTGCCAGCGACGATGAGCACACCCAGTTGCGGGTCACCAAGGGCGGCATCGCCTACATTTCGTCGGGTGTCGTGGGCGGTACTGATATCGACGGGCTGCGGTTTCGCCTGGAAACCTGGGCCAAGGGCTCGGGCTATGTCGGATTAGTCGCAGCCAGCGACGAGGTCTGGGTCATGCAGATCTTCAACGCGTTGAAAGACAACTGGCCGAATCCGCCGTTCGATTACATCGACGTCTATTGAACGCTGTTCATATTCAGTCACGATTGCGGGATGAACGGTAGGGCGATGCTCAGGCAAACTCGCCACTCGTCCAGACTGAGGGCAGGGTGATAGCGCCCGCCTTGAAACCAAACGCCAAAATGGCGGTCGCACGATCTCTGCTTAATTTTTGAAAAAAGGAGGCTTCATGCCTTGGAAGCTCGCGTCATTGGGTACGTTGTTGGCCGCCACTCTGCTGGCTGGTTGCAGCAGTACGTCCACCGATTCGGCAAAAGACCCTGTGGCGACCGATACCGGCCACAGCCGTTGTGAAGCAAAGGCTGCCGAATTCACCATTGGCAAAAAGGCTTCGCCCCAATTGCTGGAGCAGGCACGAACCCGTGCAGGCGCGCAGAATGCCCGGTTCCTCAAGCCTGATGACATGGTGACCCTGGAATACCGCTCAGACCGCCTGAACCTGAACACCGATAACAGCCTGGTGGTCACTCGAGTCAACTGCGGCTGATTGTTTCAGGCTTTTGTTTCGCCCATAAAAAACCCCGTCACATGGACGGGGTTTTTTTAGTGCGCCAGAAAATTACTCTGGGCGAACTTGTGCAGCTTGCATACCCTTTTGGCCTTTCTCAGCCACGAAGGAAACGGTTTGGCCTTCTTTCAGGCTTTTGAAACCGTCGCTTTCGATAGCTTTGAAGTGTACGAACAGGTCGTCACCGCCACCTTGAGGAGTGATGAAGCCGAAGCCTTTTTCATCGTTGAACCATTTAACGGTGCCGGTTTGGCGATTAGACATGGTGTATCTCCAAGAAACATATATTTTCAGTAGTACTGTGCTGCTCAGGCCAACTGGGCACACCGGAGTATCATAGTCGAAATGTTCGCTTTGGGAGCCCCCCGGACGTGCTGTTTGCCCTACAGTCGCGTTCTCTTTGTTGCTCTGTATGGCTGAAAGCCCCGTTTTAAAAGGCTTTCAGCCGAAAGTAAAGACAATAAAAAAAGCTGTAAAACCTGCATAAATCGTACGAAAAAGCTGAAATCCATCACTTTTTATCAGCGTTGGGCCGAGTCAAAAGGACTTTTTCCTCACTTTTTCGCCGGTGCATTGGCCTTGCATTTGGCGATCTCGCCCAGTGCCTTCTGTTGCAGTTCCGGGGTGGCCTTGTTGTCCATCAGCGACTGAATATCGCTGGCCGGGTAGGATTTGATCGCGTCGGCGCCACAAGCGCAGTGGGATTTTGCCGCAGCAGCGCCAATCTGAGGGGAAGCCGCCTGTGTGCACTGAGCCATGTACTTCTCGCGCTCACCCTTTGGCCAGTCGGCGTGGGCCGCCAGCGGCAGCAACAGGACGACGGGTGCGACTACTGCGAATAAACGATTCAGACGCATGCTGAGATGCTCCTTTCGGGTCAATGTCTTTTATCTGATGGGTGACACGGGGTTCAAGTTCAGCACTCTGGCACAAAAAAGCCTGATTTGCCCCAGCAGAAAACCTCAGTGCATCGATGACCGTTCATCTGTGCTAGCATGCCTGGCTCGGGTGTTTGCAGGCTCCGGATGACCTTCCGTCCCGGCAGCGGCAAATGCGCGAATAACCCTGATTTGAATCCCAGTCACTCTGGTTCGGTTTTCCGGTTGGCCGCAAGGCTCCTGCCGCTGTAAGGCAGGCGTTCGTCATTGAATGGCCTGGATCGGATCTTGTACTGGCTCATCCCAACCCACGTGACCTTTGGTAGGGGTCACCACTAGGAGAGGAGGCGCCATGCCAACTATTACTCTTCCCGACGGCAGTCAACGTACATTCGATCACCCGGTTTCCGTAGCCGAGGTCGCCGCATCCATCGGTGCAGGCCTGGCCAAGGCCACCGTAGCCGGCAAGGTCAATGGCAAGCTGGTCGACGCCAGCGACATCATCGACAGCGATTCTTCGCTGCAAATCATTACGCCAAAGGATGAAGAGGGGCTGGAGATCATTCGCCACTCTTGCGCCCACCTGGTTGGCCACGCGGTCAAGCAGCTGTACCCGACGGCCAAGATGGTCATCGGTCCGGTCATCGAAGAAGGCTTCTATTACGATATCGCCTTCGAGCGTCCTTTCACGCCCGACGACCTGGCCGCCATCGAACAGCGCATGCAGCAGCTGATCGAAAAAGATTACGACGTGATCAAGAAAGTCACTCCGCGCGCCGAAGTGATCGAAGTGTTCAAGGCTCGTGGCGAAGACTACAAACTGCGCCTGGTCGAAGACATGCCGAACGAGCAGGCCATGGGCCTGTACTATCACGAAGAATACGTCGACATGTGCCGCGGTCCGCACGTGCCGAACACGCGCTTTCTGAAATCCTTCAAGCTGACCAAGCTGTCCGGCGCCTACTGGCGTGGCGATGCCAAGAACGAGCAATTGCAGCGCGTTTACGGCACCGCATGGGCGGACAAGAAGCAGCTGGCGGCTTACATCCAGCGCATCGAAGAAGCTGAAAAGCGCGATCACCGCAAGATCGGCAAGCGCCTGGGCCTGTTCCACACCCAGGAAGAGTCGCCGGGCATGGTGTTCTGGCACCCGAACGGCTGGACTCTGTACCAGGTGCTCGAGCAGTACATGCGCAAGGTTCAGCGCGACAACGGTTATCTGGAGATCAAGACTCCACAAGTCGTTGACCGCAGCCTGTGGGAGAAATCCGGGCACTGGGCCAACTACGCCGACAACATGTTTACCACTCAGTCGGAAAACCGCGACTACGCCATCAAGCCGATGAACTGCCCGTGCCACGTGCAGGTGTTCAATCAGGGCCTGAAAAGCTACCGCGAGCTGCCAATGCGTCTGGCCGAGTTCGGTGCCTGCCACCGTAACGAGCCGTCGGGTGCGCTGCACGGCATCATGCGCGTTCGCGCCTTCACTCAGGACGATGCTCACATCTTCTGTACTGAAGAGCAGATGCAGGCCGAATCCGCCGCGTTCATCAAGCTGACCATGGACGTCTATGCCGACTTCGGCTTTAAAGAAGTCGAAATGAAACTGTCCACTCGTCCGGAAAAACGCGTCGGTTCCGACGAGTTGTGGGATCGCGCCGAAGCGGCATTGGCCGCAGCCCTTGATAGCGCGGGCCTGCCGTACGATCTGCAGCCGGGCGAGGGTGCGTTCTACGGTCCGAAGATCGAGTTCTCGCTGAAAGATTGCCTCGGTCGCGTCTGGCAGTGTGGTACCCTTCAGCTCGATTTTAACCTGCCTGTCCGTCTGGGAGCCGAATACGTCTCTGAAGACAACAGTCGCAAGCACCCGGTGATGTTGCACCGGGCGATCCTGGGTTCCTTCGAGCGCTTCGTCGGAATTCTGATCGAGCACTACGAGGGTGCATTCCCTGCGTGGCTGGCGCCGACCCAGGCAGTGATTATGAATATCACTGATAAACAAGCCGATTTTGCCGCCGAGGTTGAAAAAACTCTCAACGAAAGCGGATTTCGTGCCAAGTCTGACTTGAGAAATGAAAAGATCGGCTTTAAAATCCGCGAGCATACTTTGCTCAAGGTTCCCTATCTCTTGGTTATCGGAGATCGGGAAGTCGAGATGCAGACTGTCGCTGTGCGTACTCGTGAAGGTGCTGACCTGGGCTCGATGCCCGTCGCCCAGTTCGCTGAGTTTCTCGCGCAAGCGGTTTCCCGGCGTGGTCGCCCAGATTCGGAGTAATTATTATTAAGCGTGAAATGAGACAAGATAAACGAGCTGCACCGAAAGCCCCGATCAACGAGAATATCTCGGCACGCGAGGTTCGGTTAATTGGGGCTGAAGGTGAACAGCTTGGGATTGTGTCAATTGAAGACGCGCTTCTTAAGGCTGAAGAGGCCAAACTGGATTTGGTGGAAATTTCCGCCGATGCAGTACCCCCTGTTTGCAAACTGATGGACTACGGCAAATCGATCTTCGAAAAGAAGAAGCAGATTGCCGCGGCCAAGAAAAACCAGAAGCAAATTCAGGTTAAAGAAATCAAGTTTCGTCCAGGGACGGAGGAAGGGGATTACCAGGTAAAACTGCGCAACCTGGTACGTTTCCTGAGTGACGGGGACAGGGCCAAGGTATCCTTGCGATTCCGCGGCCGTGAGATGGCCCACCAGGAGCTGGGGATGGAACTCCTCAAGCGAGTTGAAGGTGACTTGCTCGAGTACGGTTCGGTCGAACAGCATCCTAAGATGGAAGGACGCCAGCTGATCATGGTCATCGCCCCGAAAAAGAAGAAGTAATCAACAGGGCACGGCAGGCCTTCTGATTATGTTTATCAACTGAATGCGGAGTATCCGAACATGCCAAAAATGAAAACGAAAAGTGGTGCTGCTAAGCGGTTTTTGAAAACTGCTAACGGTATCAAGCACAAGCACGCTTTCAAGAGCCACATCCTGACTAAAATGTCGACCAAGCGTAAGCGTCAACTGCGCGGTAGCAGCTTGCTGCATCCGTCTGACGTGGCAAAAGTCGAGCGCATGCTGCGCCTTCGTTAATTTTAGTCAAGAATAGAGGAAGTAACTCATGGCTCGTGTAAAGCGTGGCGTCATTGCCCGTAAACGTCACAAAAAAATTCTGAAACTTGCTAAAGGCTACTACGGCGCTCGCTCGCGCGTATTCCGTGTTGCCAAGCAAGCGGTAATCAAGGCAGGCCAATACGCCTACCGTGACCGTCGTCAGAAAAAACGTCAGTTCCGCGCTCTGTGGATCGCTCGTATCAACGCTGGTGCACGTATCAACGGTCTGTCCTACAGCCGTTTCATCGCCGGCCTGAAAAAAGCGTCCATCGAGATCGACCGTAAGGTTCTGGCTGATCTGGCAGTGAACGAAAAAGCGGCGTTTGCTGCGATTGTCGAGAAAGCTAAAGCCACCTTGGCTTAAGTACCCCCGACAGTCACCCGGCCTCACCTCTGTGGGGCCAGGTGTTAAACGTCATAAATAGGGGAAGAGCCTTCAAGCTCTTCCCCTATTTTGTATCTGGAGTCTGTACATGGAAAACCTGGATGCGCTCGTCTCTCAAGCACTAGAGGCTGTGCAAAGCGCTGAAGATATCAATGCCCTGGAGCAAATCCGGGTTCACTACCTTGGTAAAAAGGGTGAATTGACTCAGGTGATGAAGACCCTGGGGAATTTGCCGGCAGAAGAGCGTCCGCAAGTCGGTGCGCTGATCAACGTTGCCAAGGAGCGTGTCACAGAGGTTCTCAATGCGCGCAAGGCGTTGTTCGAGGAGGCCGATCTTGCGGCCAAGCTCGCCGCCGAATCCATTGACGTGACCCTGCCTGGCCGCGGCCAGACCTCAGGCGGTCTGCATCCGGTTACCCGGACTCTGGAACGTATCGAGCAGTTCTTTACCCACATCGGCTACGGCATCGCCGAAGGCCCTGAGGTCGAAGACGATTACCACAACTTCGAAGCGCTCAACATCCCAGGCCATCACCCGGCCCGGTCGATGCATGACACCTTCTATTTCAATGCCAACATGCTGCTGCGCACCCATACCTCGCCGGTACAGGTCCGCACCATGGAATCGAAACAGCCGCCGATCCGCATCGTCTGCCCAGGCCGTGTGTACCGTAGCGACTCCGATATCACCCACTCGCCGATGTTCCACCAGGTCGAAGGCCTGCTGGTCGACCGCGATATCAACTTCGCCGACCTGAAAGGGACCATCGAAGAGTTCCTGCGCGTGTTCTTCGAAAAAGAACTGGCCGTGCGTTTCCGTCCTTCGTACTTCCCGTTCACCGAGCCATCCGCTGAAGTCGACATGGAATGCGTGATGTGCAGCGGTAAAGGCTGCCGTGTCTGCAAACAGACTGGCTGGCTGGAAGTCATGGGCTGCGGCATGGTTCACCCGAACGTGCTGCGTATGTCCGGGATCGACCCGGAAGAGTTTTCGGGCTTTGCCTTCGGCATGGGCGTTGAGCGTCTGGCCATGCTGCGTTACGGCGTGAACGACTTGCGTCTGTTCTTCGACAACGACTTGCGGTTCCTCGCGCAATTTCGCTAGTCGTAACGAATTCTTAGGAGAGCAGGATGAAATTCAGTGAACAATGGCTGCGTGGCTGGGTAAGCCCGCAGGTAAATCGCGACGAGCTGGTTGCTCGTCTGTCGATGGCCGGTCTTGAGGTCGATAGCGTTACGCCGGCCGCCGGTGAATTCAGTGGTGTGGTAGTGGGCGAGGTGCTGAGCACCGAGCAGCACCCGGACGCCGACAAGCTGCGCGTTTGCCAGGTCAGCAGTGGCGCGGAGACCTTCCAGGTTGTGTGCGGTGCGCCAAACGTGCGCCCGGGCCTGAAGATCCCGTTCGCCATGATCGGTGCCGAACTGCCAGGCGATTTCAAAATCAAGAAAGCCAAGCTGCGTGGCGTTGAATCCAGCGGCATGCTGTGCTCCCAGGCTGAGCTGCAAATTGGCGAAGGCAACGACGGCCTGATGGAATTGCCGGCCGATGCGCCGGTCGGTCAGGACATTCGTGAATACCTGAACTTGGAAGACGCCAGCATCGAGGTCGACCTGACCCCGAACCGCGGTGACTGCCTGTCTCTGGCCGGTCTGGCCCGTGAAGTCGGTGCGCTTTATGCTGCTCCGGTGGTGCGCCCGGCCATTGCCAGCGTTCCTACCGTGCACGACGAAGTGCGTTCGATCGAAGTGCTGGCGCCGAACGCTTGCCCGCGTTACCTGGGTCGCGTGATCCGTAACGTTGACCTGTCCAAGCCTACGCCACTGTGGATGGTCGAGCGCCTGCGTCGCGCCGACGTGCGCAGCATCGACGCCGCCGTCGACATCACCAACTACGTGATGCTGGAACTGGGCCAGCCGCTGCACGCATTCGATCTCGCCGAAATCAATGGCGGCATCCGCGTGCGCATGGCCGAAGATGGCGAGAAGCTGGTGCTGCTTGACGGTCAGGAAGTCAGCCTGCGTAGCGATACGCTGGTGATCGCCGACCACACCCGCGCCTTGGCTATCGCCGGCGTCATGGGTGGCGAGCACAGCGGCGTCAACACCGCGACCACCCGCGATATTTTCCTGGAAAGCGCGTTCTTCGACCAGATTGCCGTTGCTGGCAAGGCGCGTTCCTACGGCCTGCACACCGACGCTTCGCACCGCTACGAGCGTGGCGTGGACTGGAAGCTGGCCCGTGAAGCCATGGAGCGCGCCACTGGCCTGCTGCTGGACATCACCGGTGGCGAAGCCGGCCCGATCGTCGAAACCGTCAGCGAGCAGCATCTGCCATCGATCGCTCCGATCACCCTGCGTGCCCAACGCATCACCCAGATGCTGGGCATGGAAATGGATTCGGTCGAAGTCGAGCGTCTGCTCAGCGCTTTGGGCCTGACCATTACTGCCGATGGGGCAGGGCAGTGGCGCGTTGAAGTGCCAAGCTTCCGTTTCGATATCAGCCTGGAAGTCGACCTGATCGAAGAGCTGGCCCGTCTGTACGGCTACAACCGTCTGCCGGTTCGCTACCCGCAAGCCCGTCTGGCACCACAAGCCAAGGCTGAAGCGCGCAGCGATCTGCCTGAGCTGCGTCGTCTGCTGGTGGCCCGTGGTTATCAGGAAGCGATCACCTATAGCTTCATCGATCCGAAACAGTTCGAGTTGTTTAATCCGGGTGTCGAGCCGCTGCTGCTGGCCAACCCTATTTCCAACGACATGGCGGCCATGCGTTCGTCCCTGTGGCCAGGCCTGGTCAAGGCGCTTCAGCACAACCTGAACCGCCAGCAGGATCGCGTCCGCCTGTTCGAAAGCGGCCTGCGTTTCGTCGGTCAGCTGGAAGGCCTCAAGCAAGAGCCGATGCTGGCCGGTGTGGTGTGCGGTAGCCGTCTGCCGGAAGGCTGGGCGCAAGGTCGCGATGTCGTGGATTTCTTCGACGTCAAAGCCGATGTGGAAGCAGTGCTGGGCTTCGCCGGTGCACTGGACGCGTTCACGTTTGTGCCGGGTAAACACCCAGCGTTGCATCCGGGTCAAACCGCACGCGTCGAGCGTGATGGTCGCTTGGTCGGCTACGTCGGTGCCATCCACCCTGAATTGTCGAAAACCCTCGGTCTCGACCGTCCGGTCTTCGTTTTCGAGCTGGTTTTGGCCGAAGTGGCTTCGGGCAAAATGCCAAAATTCAGCGAGTTGTCGCGCTTTCCTGAAGTGCGTCGTGACTTGGCATTGATTGCGGCCACGGACGTGGCAGCCAGTGCTGTGCTGGATGTAATCCGTGAAAATGCAGGCGAATGGCTCACGGACCTCAGGCTATTTGACGTGTATCAGGGTAAAGGCATTGATCCTGATAGAAAAAGCCTTGCGGTCGGCTTGACCTGGCAGCATCCATCGCGCACTCTTAATGATGATGAGGTGAATACCGCAACGCAAAACATCCTCACCTCGCTCGAACAAAGGTTGAACGCCACGTTAAGGAAGTGACGTATGGGGGCTTTGACGAAAGCTGAGATGGCGGAACGTCTGTACGAAGAGCTGGGCCTGAACAAGCGGGAGGCCAAGGAATTGGTCGAACTGTTTTTCGAAGAAATCAGGCACGCGCTCGAAGACAACGAACAAGTCAAATTGTCCGGTTTCGGCAATTTCGACCTTCGGGACAAACGCCAGCGGCCTGGCCGCAATCCGAAAACGGGAGAAGAAATCCCGATCACGGCTCGCCGTGTGGTCACCTTTCGTCCAGGGCAGAAGTTGAAGGCCCGAGTTGAGGCTTATGCTGGAACCAAGTCATAACGACGAACTACCCGTCATCCCGGGCAAACGCTACTTCACCATTGGTGAAGTCAGCGAGCTGTGTGCGGTAAAACCACACGTGCTGCGCTACTGGGAGCAGGAGTTTCCTCAACTCAACCCCGTCAAACGCCGCGGAAACCGCCGGTATTATCAGCGCCAGGACGTGCTGATGATCCGGCAGATCCGCGCGCTTCTTTACGATCAGGGGTTCACCATCGGCGGCGCACGCTTGCGTTTGTCCGGCGATGAAGCCAAAGACGACACCACCCAATACAAACAAATGATCCGCCAGATGATCGCCGAGCTGGAAGATGTTCTGGTGGTCCTCAAGAAATAAATTCCTGCTTTTAAATACTTCCAGTTTTCAAAAGCTTGCGATATATTCTTGAGCGTTCCTCGAGATGAGGGACAGAGTCAACGCCTAGTCGGGGCGTAGCGCAGTCCGGTAGCGCACTAGCATGGGGTGCTAGGGGTCGAGTGTTCGAATCACTCCGTCCCGACCATATTTTTCAATGACTTAGCCACCTTTTGGTGGCTTTGTTATTTCTGCCCCAGTGACTTTCCAAGCGAGCTAGGGCTTTTATCAAGCTGACTCCGGCACTGCATTCCCCCCAACTCTACCGAAGTTTGCCGACACTTCCTGGCATACAGGTTCAAGACCCGAATGATCCGCGGAAGCGCGATGTTCAGCGGTATATGGCATTTATCAGCCGACCACCGGAAGCCATCACGCTGAATGCGTTTCTGATGGGCAATCCTGATGTGGCAGTCATCCTGAAATAGAGCTGAAGCAATCATGCATACCCGCCATTGAGCGAGTTTATTTTGACCGGAGAAAAGTGATACCGAGCTCAACCAGAAAGCCCAGAAGGAAAAGACCGATGGCCTTACCGAAAATGAAAAGCTTCGCCGCGATGCTGCTGACTCTGCTCGCCGGCTGTGCAATAAGGGAAGTGCCAGTGGTGGGTATGGTGCCCGGTACCGCTAGCATCGCCCGCTTGGGCGATGCAGGAACCATCGAACTCTCTGCCGCTTCTGGATCAACTGCTTTCGATATCCGCGCCGGGATTATTGTCGATCAAGCAGCTCTGAGGACGCTGCAGCAGTATGTGCGCGAGGTGTGCTTGCGGTAGATGCACTGTCATTGCGCCAAGACAAAAATGCTTGCTTGAATGGCTTCTGAGGCGAGACATCGTTGAGAAGGCCCGTTTCCACCCATTCTGCTTTTTTCGGCAATCGTAGTGTGCCAAACACCAGGTCTAAAATCGGAAAGAACGCTGCATAGTTTGAGTTGTGATATTGAGCTTCCTTCCCGTGATGCAGTCTGTGCCATTGTGGGCCCGATATTATTCGGGTGAAGGGTCCTAATGAGAAGCGGACATTTGCGTGATTGAAGTAGCCCCAGCCACTGAACAGTATCAATGAGCCTAGATAGGGAACCATGTTACCTCCGCATATTATTGCGGTCGGTATGTGGGCAAGAAAAAAGCCGATTAATGCACCTCCTACGCTCTGGCGTAGAGAGGTTGAGGCATTCATATGCGTATCGCTGTGATGCACCCTATGGAATGCCCATAGAGCTACATACTTGTGCTCAAGTCGATGGGTCCAGTATTGGAAAAAGTCCCAAATGAATGCATATACAAGAGTGGCAAGGATGCCACCTAATATGCCTTTTGATTGCCAGTCCGGTACGATGCGTTCAAGCAGAGATATGCTGGGTAAAAGTTGCGCGCATCGATTCAATAGCGGTGCGGCAAGGGCTAAGCCGACTAGCAATAGAATGAAGACTTTGACGTTGTGCCACCTACCGCTTAGGCCCGAATCGGTTACAGCTGGTCTGCACCATTCAAATAACCAAACGCCACCCGTCATCATGACTGCGACCATCACTTCCTTCGAGTTGCCTTGAAACACCTGAATGATGTATTGCAGGAAGTCGTTCATTGCTGCCTCATTTTTTGTGGGCGAGTCTACAGAGAGCCAGCTAGGCAGGTCCAATGCAATCGATGGTTGTCGGGCCAGAACCGATCACCCCGCGCCTCGATTTCAAGCAGTCTGGCGCGAAGCCTTAAAGTCGTCAGCGTCATAATCACAGAAACCCAGCGAGGCTGGAATTCCAGCCCCGCAGCGCCAAGACATTGATCCTATTTTTGGCTGAGCGCCGCTATCGATACTCCCGAAGCGACGAAGGTGAGTCCTGCCCCTACGTTCAGGCCATTTACCAGCCGTGGGCTCTGACGCAAAAATCGGGACAGTACAGTGGCAAATACGCCCATAAGTGCGAATCCCACTGCCGTAAGTGCGGCGAACCATATGCCGTACACCAGCATCTGCACGCTCACTGAGCCGCGTTGTGGGTCGACGAACTGCGGGATGAACGCAAGGACGAAAAACCCAGGCTTCGGATTGAGTGCCGCCGAGAGTAATCCAGTGAGGAAAATGCTCGGCAGTGATTGCCGAGTCGCTGGCTGGAAGCTAATCAGGCTACGAGAGCGCAGGACTTTTATGCCAAGCCAAAGCAAATAGCCGGCGCCGATAAGCTTGATGACCCAGAAGGCAACGGCGGACGTCTGCATCAGCAAAGTCAGTCCTAGCGAAGCGGTTGCCACATGAAAGAGAATTCCCGCGCCAGATGCCATCCCCGACACGATAGCGGCGATCTTGCCCTGGCTGAGTCCTCGGCCTACGGCCAGCAGATTGTCCGGGCCTGGTGCGAGCACCAATAGCAAGCACGCGGCAGTATAGGCAAGCCAGATATTGATCGGAAACACGGCATTCTCCTTAAGCCTCACCGAGGCATCCATCCTCACGTAGCACCAGAATGTGCTCGTACCAGGCTGCAAAGTCAAAGCCACTGCATTTGAGAATATGTGTTTGAAGAGCCTATTCGCGGGCTTGTTACGCAGCGGCTAACGTGCGGCTGCGATTATGAGTTTGAACCAGTCGGCACGGCTTGACGGCCATTTAACCACGCAAGGTCTGTTGGGCGGACGCTTACTGTCCAGGGCTGGCCAGAAGGTTTTAGAAAGTGCGTTAGGGGGCTTGAAACTCTAAGCAGGCTGCAGCTTCCGTCTTCTAGATGCTGACAGTTCAGTTGGAAGAGTTGTTCAGTTGCTGAAGCTCAAGTTGCTTGGCAGCACTGGCTTCGAGGTTTGCACGCTCTTCATCCAGATACCGATAAATGCTTTGGAGGTTGGCGATTTTCTGTTTGATTTCTGCCATCTTCTTTTCAATTAGCTTAGCGCCGTCAGCACAATCGATCAGCTTGTTCCGCTGCGCATCCAGAATCTCGCCTATTTCCCCCAGGGAAAACCCCATGCTTTGCGCGCGCTGGATAAAGTCCAGATCCTGCAGAGTTTGCGCTGTGTAAACGCGATAGTTGTTAGTTTGCCGCAGCGATGAGATCAGGCCGATTTGCTCGTAGTAACGCAGCGTATGGCGGCTGGCGCCACTGCGGGCTTCGAGTTCGCCGATTTTCATGAAAACACCGCTTGACTGTAGAGTTGGGTCGATAGTTTACGCTTGATTTCTCACCTTAAACAAGGAACAGGGAAATGAGCGTGGAGTGCTTTGTCACGGGGGGGACCGGCTTCATCGGTCAACATTTGGTGGCGTACCTGAGTGCAAAAGGTCACACCATTCGGGTGTTGATGCGTCGCCCGGAGCGACTAGATGCACTGCGCGAGCAAGTCGACAATTTGGGAGGGAACGCAACCCGGGTATTTGCCGTAGCTGGCGATCTAGAACGGGACAACCTCGGGTTGAGTCTTGCTGACCGAGAAGTGCTAAGGCACGCCAGAGTCGTATTCCACCTGGGCGCCCATTTCGCTTGGGGGCTTTCAGTGGAGCATTCTCGTGCGGTGAATGTGGAAGGGGCAAAGCGCGTGGCGCTGTTGGCGGCTGAGCAAAAAAGCCGGTTAGTGATGATCGGCGGCTACATGCTGAAAAATCATGAACATCTGCAGCGCATCGGAATTGATCCTCGTTATCCGGAGCTGACGAATTGGCCTGCCGTCTACCGACATGTCGGTGGTTACGAGGGGAGCAAGCTGGAGGCGCATTTTGCGACCCTGGAGGTCATGTCCGCCAAGGGCGGGGAGATGACCGTTGTCCACCCCGCGACGGTTTGTGGCCACAGCCGCACGGGGCATATCCTTGACGGTCAGCCGCTGGTGGAGCTGATACGCAACCTTGTGCAGGGAAAGCTGACTGCAGTGCCCGGTACTGCCGAGCACTGGCTGCCACTGGTTACCGTGGATTACCTGGTTGAGCTGGTGGCGGTTTGTGCTTTTGATCCTGCCATGGTGGGCCAGGAACTGCTGGCGCTTGATGACCAAACTCCCAACTTGCGAGAACTCCTGGTACAGGTGGCACAGCCCGTTGGCTTAAAGTCTCCCAAGTATTACATTTCGCTCCGATTGCTGAAGTTGCTACTGAGTATTCCTCCCGTCGCGCGGTTTTTGAATACAAAACCTGAAGCCTTGGACTTTATCCAGACCACTCGTTTTGATACAGCGGCGGTCGAGCAATTTGCCAACAGGCATGGAATAGCCAAGCCGGATATACGTCAGTCATTGCAGCACACTGCCACGTTCGTCAACTCAAATTGCATAGCCAAGGGCAAGGCTCGCTAGCAATGACGGCAGAGCACGCGGAAGTTGCTAAGCGATTGCTCATCCCATGTGACGGTGAAGTAATGAATATCCAAACCGTAAGGAGCGAGAGCAGGTACCTGGAAAATGGCCAGCTCTGCTGAAATAGTTGGCATTCGGGTTCAAAAAGGCTTCGATAGATGACTTTGATAGCGCTATGAGGACGGGGAAAGCATCCAAAAAATTTGCACCTGGGTTATTCGCCCAGCCTTCACCTCAACCGCCGTTTGACTCATGCGTCTTAATGCAGAGTCGAAATCCTTCGACTCTCTCCAATCCTGATCCGATCAAGCGCCCGATTTAGTGCATCCAAGGCATCCAGGAGGGCTTTCGCCTCAGCTTCCCGGCCATCACCCCAAAGGCGTTCTGCCATTTTGTTCAGGGCCTGGATGGAGCGCTCAATTTCAGCAGCAGTCGCCGCTTTGCTTTCCGGTTGCTTCTTCAACATGAGTACCCAGGGAGGACGAGAATTAATTAAAAAGGGTCGCGAGATTTTACCTCGCGACCCTTTTTATTTGTCTCAGTTTTACTATTGATGCAATCAGCGCCGATCCAACCAAACCGTCTGCGCATTGCAAAACTCTCGCACCCCAAAATGCGACAGTTCCCGGCCAAAACCGCTTTTCTTCACACCACCAAACGTGACACGCGGGTCCGTCGCGCAATATCCATTGATGAACACACCACCAGTTTCCAGTTCACCAGCCATCTGCTCCGCAAGCTGAACATTGCCTGTGTAGATAGTTGAGGCGAGTCCGAATTCGCTGTTGTTGGCCAATTCCAGCGCATGGGCGGCGTCGCGTGCGGTGATGATCGAGGCTACCGGGCCGAACAGTTCCTGTTTGAATGAGGTCATTTGGTCAGTGACGTCAGCGAAGACGGTGGGCTCGTAAAAGTTGCCGGGGCCTTCAGCTTTCTTGCCGCCCATCAGCAATGTCGCGCCTTCTTCCAGGGTGTTGCGAACCTGACGATCCAGTTCATCGCGCAGGTCGAAGCGGGCCATGGGGCCAATATAGGTGTCTGGGGCCAGTGGATCGCCGACGATCAGTTGGCGGGTGGCTTCGACGAACTTGCGGGTGAATGCCTGGGCAATGCCTTGCTCGACGATCAGGCGCTTGGCGGCTGCGCAGACTTGGCCGGTGTTCTGATAGCGGCCAATGACGGCGGCTTTGACTGCCTCGTCGAGGTCGGCATCGTTGAGCACAATGAACGGATCGGAGCCGCCCAGTTCCAGCACACACTTTTTCAAGGCCGCACCGGCCTGTGCGCCAATGGCAATGCCGGCCCGTACGCTGCCGGTGAGCGTCACCGCGGCGATGCGTGGGTCGGCGATGGCTGTGGAGACGCCGTCCGGCGTGACGTTGATGACCTCGAAAACACCTTCGGGAAAGTCAGCGTGCTTGAAGGCATCCCGCAACAGCCAGGCGCAGCCCATCACGTTGGGTGCATGTTTGAGGACGTAGGTGTTGCCAGCGATCAGTGCTGGAACGGCGCCGCGCAGGACTTGCCAGATCGGGAAGTTCCACGGCATCACGGCGAGAATCGGGCCGAGCGGGCGGTATTCAATGCGTGCCTTGCCGCCCTCGACCATTGTCGGTTCGGCGCTCAGCATGGCAGGGCCGTGTTCGGCGTACCACTGGCAAAGCTGCGCGCACTTTTCGATTTCACCGCGTGCCTGAGTGATGGGCTTGCCCATTTCCTGGGTGATCATGTTCGCCATTGTGGCGGCGTTGTCGCGCAATACCTGAGCCAGGGTGATCAACAACTGCGAGCGTTGATCGACGGGTTTGCTGCGCCAGACGCGGAACCCGGCAGCGGCGCGCGACAATGCGGCGTCCAGGGTCGATGGGGATTCGAAAGGGTAGTGGCCGATCTGCTCGCCAGTGGCGGGGTTGATCGAAATGGCATGGGTGAGGCTGGAAATTGGGGTCATGACACCGTCCTGCAGGGTGAGAATCAAAATGGCTGGTTCGCGCGCGCCAGAATGGCTTGGGCACGACCAATGACCGGTGCATCGACCATTTGCCCATCCATCACGAACACGCCTTCCCCGGAGCTGGCGGCATCGATGATGCGTCGCGCCCAGTGCAATTCTTCAGCGGTGGGTTGTAATGCCTGATGGATGATCGCCACTTGGCTCGGATGGATGCACAGTGCGCCGCCGAAGCCCATGTCGCGGGCAAATTCAACGGCGGCGTGCAGGCCGGTGGTGTCCTCGATCGAGGGAAAAACACCATCCAGCGCAGGCGCCAGTCCGGCAACCCGGGTCCAGAGCAACACGGCATAACGGGCGTGGCTGAGCACTTCATCGGCGGCGCGGCTGCCGGTGGTCAGGTTCAGGTCCAGGCCCAGATCGAGACTGCCGAACGACAGCCTCTCAACACCTTGGGCGTTGGCAATCGAGCCAAGTGCAGCCAAGCCTTTGGCGCTCTCGATGATCGGCCAGACCGGTTTGCCGGTACTGCCTGCGGTGTGCACTTGCGCACAGGTTTCAGCCTTGGGCAGCAGAATGGCGGTCACACCGGCATGGCGTCGGCAAAGATCCAGGTCTGCAGCGTGTGCCCAGTGATCCGGGGCATTCACGCGAACCAGAATCCGGGCGTCCGGGTTGTCACTCAAGAAGCGCTGCAGGTTATCCCTGGCCTGTTCCTTGAGGTTTTCCTGTACGGCATCTTCCAGGTCGACGATGACCCGGTCCGCGCCGGTGGCGATGGCTTTGGGGATGCGCTCTGGACGCGTGGCCGGGACAAACAGGGCAGTGCGAACGATCGATGGATTCATGGGGTTTCTCCCTGGCTGAACTCGACTTCACCGATTTGTGCGGTGCCGTCCTGATTGCCCGCCCAAACCTGCGCCTTGCCGCTGTCGATCAGACGCCCGCCCACTTCGAAGGGTTGCGGTGAAATCAGCGGCCTGACACCTCGGAAAGCGAAGCGCTTCAAGCGTGCGGTCGGGTGCGCTCTGGTAAAGGCCCGCAAGTTGAGGGTGGCGATCAATGGGCCATGCACTACCAGCCCCGGATAGCCTTCGGTCTCTGTGACGTAGGGCCAGTCATAGTGAATCCGGTGGCCATTGAAGGTGACCGCGGAATAGCGGAACAGCAGGGTCGGGGAAGGTTCGACCGGGTTTCGCCATTGGCCTTCAGGGAGCGTTTCGGTGCCGCTCAGTTTGGGCGGTGTCGGTTCCCGGTAGACGATGTCCTGCTCATCTTGCAGGGCGCGTTGGCCGTCCTGGAAATACTCATGGCGTACCGTGACGAACAGCAACGATCCGGTGCGACCGTGCTTCTCTTCGACGTTGAGAATGGTCGATACGCAGGTCACATCCGCCTCTACCTTCAGAGGCTGGTAGAACTCGATTCGGCTACCGGCCCACATGCGATTGCGGTTGCGGGCTGGTGGCAGGAAGCCGCCGAGCGCGGTATGGCCGTCCGGGCCCAGTTCGCTGGCGGCAACCGGCTCCTGAAAGAACGCCCAGTGCCACAGGGGCGGCAGCGCTTCGCCAGGCAGCGGTGCCACTTCACTCAAGGTGGCGGCAATGCGTTTGACCAGGTTGAAGCTGATCCGGTCCTGGCTTTCCTGACGACGTCCGATCCACGCTGAAAAATCGATATTGCTCATACATGTCGCTCCTGTCGGTCGGTGATCAGGCCAGGGCGGCCATTTCTGGAATCGCTTCGAACAAATCCGCCACCAGGCCGTAATCGGCCACCTGGAAGATCGGCGCTTCTTCGTCCTTGTTGATCGCCACGATCACTTTGGAGTCTTTCATGCCGGCCAGGTGCTGGATCGCGCCGGAGATCCCGACGGCGATGTACAGCTGTGGCGCAACGATCTTGCCGGTCTGACCGACCTGCATGTCGTTGGGTACGAAACCTGCGTCAACCGCAGCGCGCGAAGCACCAACGGCGGCGCCCAGCTTGTCGGCCAGGGCGTACAGGTGTTTGAAGTTGTCACCGTTCTGCAGGCCGCGACCACCGGAAACGACGATCCTGGCGGCGGTCAGTTCCGGACGATCGGACTTGGCCAGCTCTTCACCGACGAAGCTGGATTTCCCCTCGTCGAAAACGGTGGCGACCGCTTCGACGACCGCTGAATCACCTTCAGCCGCCACCGGGTCGAAACCGGTAGCCCGCACGGTGATTACTTTGACCGCAGCGTTCGATTGAACAGTGGCGATGGCGTTACCGGCGTAGATCGGGCGCTTGAAGGTATCGGCGCTTTCTACCGAGATGATCTCGGAGATCTGGTCAACGTCCAGCTGAGCAGCAACGCGCGGCAGGATGTTTTTGCCGTTGGAAGTGGCGGAAGCCAGCACATGGCTGTAAATCGTGCGTTGCTCGATCACCAGACCTGCCACTAACGGGGCAACGTTTTCCGGCAGTTGATGCGCGTAGGCGGCGTTGTCGGCCACCAGCACTTTCGCCACCCCGGCAATTTTCGCCGCGGCTTCAGCCACGGCACCAACACCTGCGCCGGCCACCAGAACGTGGATGTCGCCACCGATTTTCGCGGCGGCAGCCACGGTGTTCAGCGTGGCCGGGGCCAGCACTTTGTTGTCCTGCTGGTCATTTGAATAGTCAGCAATTACCAGGATCGTCATTCAGATCACCTTCGCTTCGTTCTTCAATTTCTCCACCAGCTCAGCCACCGACTTGACCTTGATCCCCGCGCTGCGTGCAGCTGGCGCTTCGACTTTCAAGGTTGTGTTGGTGGAGGCGGTGGAAACGCCCAAAGCGTCCGGAGTCAGCACTTCGAGAGGCTTCTTCTTGGCTTTCATGATGTTTGGCAGGGACGCGTAGCGCGGCTCGTTCAAACGCAGGTCGGTGGTGACGATGGCCGGCAGTTTCAGGGAAACCGTCTGCGCGCCGCCGTCGATTTCGCGGGTCACGGCAACTGTATCGCCGGACACTTCGACTTTCGACGCGAACGTGCCCTGACCGTAGCCGCTCAATGCCGCGAGCATCTGGCCAGTCTGGTTGTTGTCGCTGTCGATGGCTTGTTTGCCGAGGATCACCAGCTGTGGCTGCTCCTTGTCGACCACCGCCTTGAGCAGCTTGGCCACGGCCAGGGAAGTCAGGTCTTCAGCGGATTCGACGAGGATGGCGCGGTCGGCACCCAGCGCCAGCGCGGTGCGCAGTTGCTCTTGAGCGGTGGACGGGCCGATGGAGACGACGACGATTTCAGTCGCAATACCGCTCTCTTTCAAGCGTACGGCTTCTTCCACGGCGATTTCGCAGAACGGGTTCATCGACATCTTGACGTTAGCGAGGTCGACGCCGGAATGGTCCGCCTTGACGCGAACCTTGACGTTGTAATCGACCACGCGTTTCACAGCTACGAGGATCTTCATTGGGCAGTGTTCTCTCGAAAATCTTTGATCGTTGCAGTCAGATGGCCCCGGCGGCGCGCATTTCTTCAATGCGCTCCGCGCCCAGCCCCAGTTCCCTGAGCAGCTGTTCGGTGTGTTGACCAAGACCCGGTACGGCATCCATGCGTGGCTCGAACGCGCTGTTGCTGCCGGGCGGGATCAGACTTGGAATGGGGCCGGCGGAGGTTTCAACGGCTCGCCAACGGTCACGGGCCTGAAGTTGCGGGTGGTCCCAGACACCTTGCATGTCATTCACCCGGGCGTTGGCAATTTGCGCATGGTCGAGGCGATCGATCACCGCATCGAAGTTGAGCGTGGAGAACGATTCGATGATCAGTTCCCGTAGGGCGTTGCGGTTCTCGACGCGTTTGAAGTTGGCCGAGAAACGCGGGTCTTTTGCCAGTTCGGGGGCAAGCAGCACCTTCTCGCAAAACAGCTGCCATTCACGCTCGTTCTGCAAACCCAGCATCACGGTGGTGCCGTCACCGATGGGGAAGGGGCCATAGGGGTAAATGGTGGCGTGCGCTGCACCGGCGCGAGGGGGTGGAGGCGCACCGTCGTAGGCGTAGTACAGCGGGTAGTTCATCCATTCGACCAGGCTTTCGAGCATCGACACATCGAGGTGGCTGCCTTCGCCGGTCCGTTCGCGCAACAGCAGCGCGGACAGAATCCCGGTGTAGGCGTACATGCCGGCCGCGATGTCGGCGATGGAGCAACCGGCCTTGGCCATTTCGTCCTCGCCCGGGCTGCCGGTGACCGACAGAAAGCCGCCTTCACTCTGGATCAACAGGTCGTAGGCTTTCTTCTTCTCGTAGGGACCACCGACGCCATAGCCTGAAATGTCACAGACAATCAGGCGCGGAAAGCGCTGGTGCAACGCCTCAAATGACAATCCCATCCGCGCAGCGGCACCGGGCGCCAGGTTCTGCACGAGCACGTCGGCAGTGGCGAGCAAACTGTCCAGCACCTCGGTGGCCGAGTTCTGCTTCAGGTCGAGGGTCAGGCTTTCTTTCGAGCGGTTGGTCCAGACGAAGTGCGAAGCCAGGCCGTTGACGCGTTGGTCGTAGCCCCGGGCGAAATCACCTGTGCCTGGACGTTCGACCTTGATTACCCGGGCGCCGAGGTCGGCCAATTGGCGTGTGCAGAAGGGCGCTGCAATAGCGTGCTCAAGGCTGACGACGGTCACGCCATCGAGCGGGCGGATGCCTTTGGGCTGGCTCATGATGTTTATCTCTCTTGTTATTAGAAAGAGCGCGGCAGTTCGAGCAGGTGTTCGGCAACGTACGACAGGATCAGGTTGGTGGAGATGGGGGCGACCTGATACAGACGGGTTTCGCGGAACTTGCGCTCGACGTCGTATTCGCAGGCAAAGCCAAATCCGCCGTGGGTTTGCAGGCAAGCATTCGCGGCCTCCCAGGACGCCTTGGCCGCCAGGTACTTGGCCATGTTGGCGCTGGCCCCGGCGTTGAGGCCGCTGTCGTATTCCTCGCAGGCACGCCAGCGCATCAGGTCGGCCGCTTCGATTTCGATGTGGGCTTCGGCGATCGGGAACTGCACGCCCTGGTTCTGCCCGATCGGGCGCCCGAACACCACGCGGTCGCGGGCATAGGCACTGGCCTTTTCGATAAACCAGCGACCGTCACCGATGCACTCGGCGGCGATCAGGGTGCGTTCGGCATTCAGTCCGTCGAGGATGTACCGGAAGCCTTTGCCTTCTTCGCCAATCAGGCTGTCAGCGGGGATTTCCAGGTTGTCGAAGAACAACTCGTTGGTCTCGTGGTTGACCATGTTCGCGATGGGTTGCACGGTCATGCCGTTGCCGATGGCTTCACGCAGGTCGACGAGGAAGATCGACATGCCTTCGGACTTTTTCTTCACGTCGGCCAACGGCGTGGTGCGCGCCAGCAGGATCATCAGGTCGGAATGCTGGATCCGCGAGATCCACACCTTCTGCCCGTTGATCACGTACTTGTCGCCTTTACGTACGGCGGTGGTCTTGATCTTGGTGGTGTCGGTACCGGTGGTGGGCTCGGTCACGCCCATCGATTGCAGGCGCAATTCACCGTTGGCCAGCTTCGGCAGGTAGTAACTTTTCTGCGCCTCGCTGCCGTGTCGCAGCAGGGTGAACATGTTGTACATCTGCCCGTGCACGGTCCCGGAGTTGCCGCCGCAGCGGTTCACTTCTTCGAGGATCACCGAGGCCTCGGCCAGCCCCAGGCCGGAGCCGCCGTATTCAACCGGAATCATTGCCGCCAACCAGCCGGCATCGGTCAGGGCCTTGACGAAGGTTTCCGGAAAGCCTTTTTCTTCGTCGATTTTGCGCCAGTAAGCGGCATCGAATTCTGCGCAAAGAGCGCGTACGCCCTCGCGGATGGCATTGAGTTCTTCAGCGTTGTGATCAGTCATTATTATTCTCCTCAACGTGCCACGCCTGGCATCAGCCCGGCGTGACTCGGTCCGGGTAGGGCGCAATCAGATCGGGTTGAAACCCAGCGCAGCACGAAAGCGATTTTTGATGTAGTGACCATCACGCGGTGGCAGCACCCGTGGCGGGTTTTCCGCTTTGATCTTGATCGTTGCGAGCTTGACGCCGTCGCGGGTGGCGAAGCGCTCGCGCAGGTCGTGCACGCCTTGCATGTCGCGAATTTCGTCGGTCCAGCTGAAGCCGCAGGTCTTCGCCACCTGGTCCAGGGAAATACCGAAACCCGCGTGGCTGACTTGCATGCCGGTTTCGCCAAAGTGACCGTTATCCAGCACGGCGATGGTCAGGTTGGCGGGTTTTTGCAGCGCGACGGTGGCCAGTGCGCCGAAGCCCATGAGCAACTCGCCGTCGCCGGTGACCACCACCACTGACTTATCCGGCTGGGCATTCGCCAGGCCCAGGCCGACCGTGATGGCGCTGCCCATGGCAGCCCAGAGGTAGTAATTCAGATCATGGTCGCCGGCGGCCATGACGTCATAGGACGCTGAGCCCAGGCCGGTCACGACCAGTACGTCTTTACGGTCGGCCAGCAAGGCCTTGACCACTTCGCGGCGGCACAGGGTGTGGTTGGCGCTTACTTGACCCATTTCTTTTCTCCAATCAGGCGCTGGCCGAGCAGCAGGGCAGTGGACGAATCACCGTTGAAGGCCATGGTCGCGGCACCGTGTAGCAGCGGGGCGACGTCTTCGGGAACGTCCGCGCGCCAGGTCATGACTTTCATCAGGTTCAGGGAGGCTTCGGTGGCCTGGCCCATCGGGTTCTGCCACGCGTTGAACTCGGCCCAGTCACCGCGCATGGTCACCACCATCAACAGTGGGAAACCAGCGCAGACTTGGAGCGCGAGGGTGTTGATGCAGTTACCGACACCGCTGGACTGCATCAACAGGGCACCGCGTTCACCGCCCAGCCAGGCGCCGGCGAGGTAGCCGATACCTTCTTCTTCGGTGGTGAGGACGACGGCCTTGATGTCCGGGTCGGCATACGACATGCGGATGGCCGCCGAGTGGCCTGCATCCGGTACGAAGACCACATGTTTGACGTCGTGGGCCTTGAGCACGCGGAACACGTCCTCCTGCCAATCCTGTCCTACGGTTTGTTCAGCTTCTGTTGACATGCCAGTCTCCCAAGCAGTGCTGCTTTTGTGTTTTCACACATTCTGGGAGTGCTGATTGCTGCCGACGACTACCGTTTTTGTCTTTGAGATATGCCTGTTTTGTATAGCTTGGAGGTGAGTGCGTGGCGCAGCAGGGAACGGCGATAACCACACATTATGGGAAGAGCAAAACCGAGCAGCAGCCTTGCGCAAAGGTGCCGAGCCTGGGCGCCGGGCCATAGCATTCGGGCATATCAGCTAGAGCGTGATCCGCTCTTATTGAGGAGGTGGGGCTAGGGTAGTTTTCCGGCTACGGGGTTACAGCGCGTAACCGACGCAACAACAATAAGAAGGGGTTACACCTAATGAAAAACAGGCTACCGGCTGCGGCAGGCATTCTGATCGCCATGCTATTGGGGGTTCTTATCGGTTACATGATTTTCCTGAACTTCCCGGACAAAGCGATGGCGACCAGGATCGCCGGTTATATCTCGATCATCTCTGACATTTTTCTACGCCTGATCAAAATGCTCATCGCTCCTCTGGTGTTCTCGACCCTGGTGGTGGGCATCGCTCATATGGGGGATGCAAGCGCTATCGGCCGGGTATTCGGCAAGGCACTGGGCTGGTTCGTGACAGCCTCATTGATCTCGCTGTCGGTGGGGTTGGTCATGGCGAACATGTTGCAGCCCGGGCACAACCTGGGATTGCCGCTGCCAGACGTGACCAGTACGACCAACTTGCAAACGTCGGTATTTACCCTCAAGGATTTCATGACCCATCTGGTGCCCAAATCCTTCGCGGAGGCCATGGCCACCAACGAAATTCTGCAAATCGTGGTGTTCTCGATATTTTTCGGCGTCGCGTTGGCCTCCTTGGGCAAGAAAGCCGCCGGCCTGGTGAATGTCATCGAAGACCTGTCCCACGCAATGTTGAAGGTCACCGGTTATGTGATGAAGCTTGCACCACTGGCGGTGATGGCGGCCATGGCAGCGACCGTTGCAATCAATGGCCTGTCCATTCTGGTCAAGTTCGCCGTGTTCATGCGCGACTTCTATCTCGGGCTGATCGTGCTCTGGGGCATGTTGGTGTTTGCCGGCTGGATGTTCCTCGGACGGCGTGTGTTCAAACTGGTGGTGTTGATCAGAGAAGCGTTCCTTCTGTCTTTTGCCACTGCCAGTTCCGAGTCGGCTTACCCGAAGATTCTTCACGCGCTGGATCGTTTTGGAGTCAAACGCAGAATCTCCAGTTTCGTCATGCCCATGGGCTATTCCTTCAATCTGGATGGCTCGATGATGTACTGCACCTTTGCCGTGCTGTTCATCGCTCAGGCGTATGGCATCGAGATGTCTATCGGTACGCAGATCACCATGCTGTTGACGCTGATGCTGACCTCCAAAGGCATGGCCGGCGTGCCGCGTGCTTCGCTGGTGGTCATTGCAGCGACCCTAACTCAGTTCGATATCCCCGAAGCCGGTCTGCTGCTGATTCTAGGGATCGATACCTTTCTGGACATGGGCCGCTCGGCGACCAACGCGGTGGGCAATTCCATCGCAACCGCGGTGGTGGCCAAATGGGAGGGCGAGTTGGTGAGTGAGGATGAGGCCGAGCGTCATGCAACTGCGCTGGATGTTCAGGGTGATACAGGAGAAAAACCGCTGACGGTCTGACCTGTTATCGGTGCATCTTCAAGATCAAAGGGTGAGCATTCACAGAGGTGGGTGCTCGCCCTTTCTCGTGATCAGGACTTGCGTTGGAGGGTGTGGTAACCCAGCTCTGACCTGGCTTCCCTGAGGGATTTGCCTTCAGCGATCAGGGCGCGGATACGGGCTTCCACTGCTTCGATCGAGCGGGCGCAGGCGGCCACTTCACTGGCACGCTCCCGAGGCACGATGACCACGCCGTTGGCATCGGCGACCACAATGTCTCTGGCGCACACGCGGGCCTGGCCGATGGACACCGGCTGATTGACCGACGCTACTTCGACCCGATCTTTCCCGGTACGCATGAACCGGCCTTTGCTGAACAGTGGATAGCCATCACCGAGTGCCTTGCTGACATCTCGGCAGACACCGTCGATAACGGTCGCTGCAATCCGTTGGCTCCCGGCATATTGGGTCATGATGTCGCCCCAGACGGTGCAATCGGTGCGCCCGTCGTTGTCGATCACCACCACGTCGCCTTCGGCCACATCGTCGATGAAATCTCCGACCGTTCCCGGCGGGCAACTGGCGGTGACGTAGCGCACGGTGAAGGCCGGCCCGACCACCACTTGCCGATAGTTATCCAGTGGCATGATGCCCAGGCACTGGCCAGGCAGGCCCAGTTTATCCAGGGCATCGGACACACCCGGCGTATCCAGGCCTTCAAACAGGGCACCAATTCTTTGTCTTGGGGGGACATGTGTAACACCTCGCAGTGATGACAGAATCGTTCAGACAAAAGCCGCTCACATGAGCGGCTGGGCTTTGTTCGCAATGCACTTCAAACCGGGGCGTTCAATCTCGCCCGAGGCTCGGAAATGGTCAGCAAGAGGATGAAGCTGATAAATGAGCCGACTGCCAGCCAGGCGAACACATAGTTCCAGCCATAGTTGTCCAGCAGCAGCCCGGTAATGAAGGGGGTGGCCGCCGCGCCCAACTGACCGACCATGTTCACGATGGCGTTGGAGATGGGGAACGTCTTTTTGGTGGTCAGGCCCATTGGGTAAACCATGTAGGAGGAGAAGCCCAGGCTCAGCACAACGCCGGTCAGCATCAGCAACAAGCCATAGGGCAGGGGTTCGGCGGGCGAATTGATCAGCAGATACATCATCAGCGACGTGCCGAGCGCAGACAGCAGCATGCCGGGTTTGCGCCGCCCGCCCATTAGCCGGTCCGAGCAGAAACCACCCAACAGGTTGCCGAGCACGGCGCCCACCCATGGCGCAGCCGACACCAGCCCCATGTTCATGATCGAGAACTGTTTGACCGTCATCAGGTAGGTCGGAATCCAGGCCAGCAGTACGCTCGATACGCCCAGTTGGAAACAATAACTGGTGGCGCAGCCCCAGATATTCCAGGACTTGAACACCTGCCGGTTGGTTTCCAGGGGCGTTTCATGGCGGGCACGTATGACTCGATCAAGTTTGCCCACCCAGGCTGGAATCTTCCGTGGGCGGGCTTGCTGAGTAGCCTCAGTACTGCCGGTTTCTTCGATGATGTGGTTGAGCTCGGCTGCGTTGACGAACCGGCTCCGGGAAGGGTGATCGGTGACCATGAAGTACCAGATCACCGCCAGTACGATGCCGGGCAGGGCGAAAAAGTAGAAGATCTCTCGCCAGCCCCATACCGAAATGATCACTGCACAGAGCGGTGGCACGATCACTGGCCCGAACTTGACGGCGGACAGAAATATCCCTGACGCGGTGCCTTTTTCCCGCGCTGGAAACCAGTTGTTGATGGTCGTGGTCATGCTGATCGGCAGTGGGCCCTCAGCGACGCCAAGTCCCAGGCGATACAGTTTCAATGCCAACAGTGAGCTGGCAGTACCCACCAGGCCGGTCAGCAATGAGGTCAGCACCATGGCGCCAGGCAGGATCCTGCTGACGCCGAAACGGCCGAAGGCAAACCCGGAAGGGATTTGTGCCAGGGCATAGGCCAGCAGAAACAGGCTCATCAAGCCACCGGCCTCGGCATTGCTCATTTCAAACTCTTTACGAATAAACGGCAGCGCGACACCCAGGTTGGCCCGGTCGGCGGCTGCGATGGTGTAAATCAGAAAAATCAGGGCCGCAACCACCCAGCGGTAATTGCTGCGCACAGCAGGTTTTATGACTTCAGGCATAGACATGGGGTGGACCTTGTTTTTGTCGGTGTTGTCCGGCCAAAGTAATGAGTGTGAATCTGCAAAAAAAGCGACAAATATTCCGCTCAACAGATCACTTTTATTGATGAAAAAGCGTGGCCGAATGGCCAAAGTTTTTCGACCGGGTGCGCTTGCCTTCGGATTGATTGCACCACTAGAGGGCTATCCGGGAGCTTTCCCATCCACGAGAGCGCCTTTTACGGACCACTGGAGGGCCCGAATGCGCCATTACGCACAGGTCGTGGATTACACGCAGGTCGCAATGCGTTGATCGATTTGTGGGAGCGCCAACGTGAAGAGCCGTTTTCATCTGCATTTCTCCTTCTGCTCAAGGGCAGGGAACCATCCGATCGTGGCGGTGGCCCGAGCCCTGAGGCGGGTGAGTTAGAACGAGTAGCGACGCATACCGCCATCCACCAGCAATACAGTGCCGGTGATGTAGCTTGCGCGAGGGGAAGCAAGGAAGGTCACTGCGTTAGCCACATCTTCAGGCTGGCCAAAGTCACGCAGTGCAATCTCTCGGTCGGCGAATTTTTTACGCTCTTCGCCCGGATACAGACGGCGGATCTGAGCCGTATCGATCAGCCCAGGCTGTACACAGTTCACCGTGATACCGTGCTGGCCAAGCTGTTCAGAAAGACCTTTTGACCATACGACGATACCGGCTTTAGCCACCATTGCCGCGTTGACGACTTCCGGCTCAAGATTGCCGGAGAGGCTGATGATTGCTCCGGACTTACGCTGAAGGAAGTTTGGCAACAGTTTTTGGGTCAGCTGACGATGACGGTCAAAGTTCAGCGTCATGCCTTCGATCCATTGTTCTTCAGGAGCATCAATGTCCATCGGACGGCTGCCGCCCGCGTTGTTGACCAGGATGTCGATGTGACCCATAGCGGCCAGAGCAGCACTTGCAATTCTTTCTGGGCCGTCAGCTGCGACAAAATCCTGAACGAACGTGATCGGTGCTATACCACCCGCATCGGTGATTTCGCCTGCCAAACTGACCAACAGCTCTTCGTTTCGCGCAGTAGCAAATACCTTCACACCTTCAGCGGCCAGGCTTTTGACAATGGCTCGTCCGAGCCCTTGGCTAGCACCGGTTACCAAAGCAGTTTTTCCAGCAAGTTGCATATCCATGGCGAGTCCTCGAATAGACAGATTGAAAAATACAGTGGGGACGAACTGAGTGTTCGCCCTGATTCGAGGAGCAATTTAGGCCTTGCTGAATGGGGGATAAACGGCCCGATTAGAACTTGATTAGTACTGTGTCGTTACCAATCGCTCTCACTTAAGACCTGCCTCGGAGAACAGTTCCATCAACCACTCCATGAACACACGAACTTTTGGTGAAAGGTGACGACGGTCGGTCAGGAGCATTGATACGGGCTTTGCGACTGTACGCAGTTGCGGAAGGACTTCAATCAGTTCTCCCGAGTCGATATGCCTCTGTAGCGAGGGCCGCAATCCTTGAAGCAATCCGAGCCCGGCCAGGCCGCAAGAGAGAAAAGCTTCGGAGTCGTCGACCACGATCCCGCTTTGGACTTTGACGGAAATGACGCCATCTCCATCCTGAAATTTCCACGGCATGATCTTGCGTCGATGCTCAATGAGGAAGTTGACTGCCAGGTGGCTATCCAGTTCATCCAGGGATTTAGGCGTACCGAATCGCTCAAGATAAGAAGGCGCGGCACAGGTCACCATAGGCACCAACCCGATACGGCGCGCTATCAAACTCGAGTCGTCCAGCTCGCCCAGGCGGACGGCGCAATCTATGCCCTCAGCAATGAGATCAATTTGATGATCAGTCGATCCCAGCGTCAGTTCGACTTGTGGGTAGAGGTCTCGAAATCCGGGAAGCGCAGGAATGATGATCGCTTTTGCCAGTACGACAGGAACGTCCACCCGTAGCTTGCCTCGCGGTGGGCGTGTGGGCGAAAACCAGTCGAAGGTATCTGCAAGATCGCCCAACAATTGCTTACATCGGTTGTAAAACTCCTCACCCTCCGGAGTGACGTTGACCCGTCGAGTGGTTCTATGAAGCAGCTGGACGTTCAACTCACTCTCAAGGTTCTGGATAGCCTTCGAGAGTGCAGGGCGGTGCAACTGGAGAGCTTCCGCTGCGCGCGTGTAGCTACGTTGCTCAACAACAGCAACGAATATCTCCATCGCCTCGATCATATTCATCTAGAAGCCTCGAAGCCGCCATTCTCAGCGGGAATCTGCCGATCGCTGCAAGTGTAATCGAGTGCGAAATGTTGCACGTTCTTCACCTACGGGTTAACGCAGGGCGCTACAGAACGCCCGGATGGCCTCGCAAGCCTGACACAATGAAGCGTCATCCAGAGCATAGGCAATGCGAATATAGGGGCCAAGGCCAAAAGCGCTGCCATGCACCACGGCCACATCTGCTTCGTCGAGCAGCGCATGGGCCACATCTTCGTCGGTGTGCAGCACTCGACCGCCCGCCGAGGTACGGCCGATCAAGCCGGCACAGGAGGCAAATGCGTAAAAGGCTCCGGCCGGACTCACGCATTCAAGACCTGGGGTGTCGTTGAGCAGCGCCACCATCAGATCGCGACGACTCTGGAACGCGACACGGCTTTCGCGAATGAAGTCTTTCGGCCCTTCCAGCGCGGCGAGTGCGGCTTGTTGCGAGACAGAACTCGCACCAGAGGTCTGCTGGCCCTGGAGTTTTTCCATGGCCTCCAGCAGCCAGCGCGGCCCGGTGGCAAAACCGATGCGCCAGCCGGTCATGGAGTAGGCCTTGGAGACACCGTTCATGGTCAGGGTTCGTGGAGCCAGCCGTGGTTCAACCTGAGCCAGGGTGTGGAACGCTTGATCGTCGAAGATCAGGTGTTCATAGATGTCATCGGCCAGGATCAGTACATGGGGATGATCCAGCAACACCGCCGCCAGAGCGCGAAGTTCAGCCTCGCTGTACACCGCGCCAGTGGGATTGGACGGTGAATTGAGGATCAACCAACGGGTTTGCGGGGTGATCGCGGCGGCCAGCGCCGTGGGCGTCAGTTTGAAACCGGTATCGGCGTCGCAGGTAACGATCCGCGCTTCACCACCGCACAGTTGCACCATCTCCGGGTAACTGACCCAGTACGGCGCCGGCACGATCACCTGGTCGCCCTCGTTGAGGGTCGCGGCCAGGGCGTTGTAAATCACCTGTTTGCCGCCGTTGCAGACGAGGGTGTCTTGCCAGGTGACGTCCAGGCCATTCTCGCGGCGGAATTTGGCGGCCACCGCTTCTCGCAGTGAACGGACCCCGGCGACCTGGGTGTAGCGGGTATGGCCGTGTTCAATGGCATTAATGGCCGCTTCGCGCACATGCTTGGGCGTATCGAAGTCGGGCTCGCCAGCGCACAGCGAAATGATCTTCGCGCCTTGTGCCCGGCGTTCCGCCACCCGGTCCATGATCCGGTAGGTCGCGGAAGGTTGCGCGCTGGCCAGGCGCTGGTTCAGTCGTTGGATATCAACGCTCATGCGCGGGTTCTCCACTCGGTCAGGTTCATCAGTTCCAGGGTCGAGCGGCCTTCGGTCAGCGCCTGCATCATCTGCGTTTCCTTGTTCGCGCGTGCCTCGCCTTCAGCCAGGGTGCGTGCCGCATCCGCCTTGGGGATGATGATGACGCCGTCATCGTCGGCCACCACCAGATCGCCCTGAGCCACCAAGGCACCGTTGAAATTGAACGGTTGCCCCACCGACGGTGCGCTGGCCTTGACCGTGCCTTTCACCGAGATACCCCGGGCAAACACCGGGAACTGGCGTTTCTTCAGGGCCGCGATATCGCGTACGCCGCCATCGATCACCAGACCGACCACGCCAGCCGCCTCGGCTGCCACGGTGAGCACTTCGCCCCAATAACCGGCGATGAAACCACCCGTGCCCACGACCAGTACGCTGCCACGGGGCACTCGTTCCATCGCCAGGTGCAGGGCCAGGTTGTCGCCCGGCGAACATTCCAGAGGGTAGGCGGGGGCGGCGATGAAGGCGCCGTCCCAGATCGGGCGGATCGCACTGTCGACCGCGCAGGGCAGATGGGACGCTTCATACAGCGTCGAACTGCCCAGTACTTTTGCCCGTTGGTGAAAATCCGTGGGGAAGGGGAGCGTGCTCATCAGGCTTTCCTCTGCAGGCTGTGGTAACCCAGGGCGGCCCGGGCTTCTTTAAGGGTTTTGCCCTGAGCGATCAGGGCGCGAATGTCGGCTTCGACCGATTCGATCTGAAGGGCACACGCCGCCACTTCCGCCGCGCGCGCGCGAGGCACGATCACCACGCCATTGGCGTCGGCGACCACAATGTCACGGGCACAGACCCGCACCGTGCCGATCGACACTGGCTGGTTGACCGACTGCACCTGTACGCGGTCCTTGCCGGTGCGCATGAAGCGGCCCTTGCTGAAGATCGGATAGCCATCGCCCAGCGCCTTGTTCACGTCACGGCAAACACCGTCGATAACGGTGGCGGCGATCTGCCGGGTGCCGGCGTACTGGGTCATGATGTCGCCCCAGACGGTGCAGTCGGTGCGACCGCTGTTGTCGATGACCACCACGTCGCCGGGCGCCACGTCTTCGATGAAATCGCCCACGGTGCCAGGCGGTACGCTGGCCGAGACGTATTGCACGGTGAACGCCGGACCGACGATGACCTTGCTGTAGTTGTCCAGTGGCGCCACACCGAGGCATTGGCCGGGCAGGCCGAGTTTGTCCAGGGCATCGGAGACGCCCGGGGTGTCCAGGCCTTCAAACAAGGCGACCAGTTCTTTGTCTTCGATATTCATCAGGCGTGCTCCACGTGGATCGCTTCGAATTGGCTGTCATGCATCACTTCGGCTACCGAGCGACCGCTGCGGACCGCCCCGACCATGCCGTCCTGGCGGCGGGCGATACGCTCGCCAAGGTCGACCACTTTCTCTATATGGGTTGAGGGCACGAACACCGTGCCGCAGGTATCGGCGATGACATAGTCGTTCTCGCTGACATCGACGCCGGCGACGTTGATCGTCACGCCAGCATCGATCTGCACCACCCGATTGCGCGCGCTGATCATGGTCACGCCACGGCCGTAAACCGGGTAGCCGATGGCTTCGCTACCGTCGATGTCACGACTGAAACCGTCGATCACCGTGCCGCGCACTTTCTTGCCGGCCGCTGCGTTGGCGAGGATGTCACCCCAGCAGGAGATGCCTTCGATACCACCGGCGATCACCAGCACGCGATCGTCGCTGTCGATCTGTTCAACCACCGGGGTAATCAGGTGCACTGTGGGCGCACTGTCGGATTTTGGCGCCAGCAGCACCGTACTGGCGCGGCCGACGATCCTTGGGCAGTTCCACAACGGGCGCAGCCCGACGGTGGCACCCGGCAGGCCGAGGAAGTCGAGCGCATCGGAAACCGTGTTGGTATCCAGCGCCGCCAAGCGATCCAGCAAACTCTTGTGGATCATGCTCTTGTTAATCATTGGAAAAGCCCCTGTGGTGACGGAGGCGCCCAGTGTCTGCGAGAGCATTTGATAGGTATATTACGAATCACAGAAGCGTTGGATACGCTAAACCTATGGATTAATCATGATCAATTTTCGTCTGATTCGTCATCTCTGGTTGTTCCTCGCGGTGGCCGAAGAACAGAATTTCGGCCGCGCGGCCAAGCGTCTGGGCATGTCCCAGCCACCGCTGAGCGAGCAGATCCAGGTGCTGGAGCAGGCGCTCAAGGTCAAGCTGTTCGACCGTTCGCGACGCGGGGCGAAACTGACCCCTGTTGGCGCCGCGATCCTGCCGGCGGTGCGCAAGTTCGCCGACCAACTGGAGCGCCTGGAACTCGCCGTGGAGGAGGCGGTGGCGGGGCAGTCGGGGATGTTGACCATTGGTGCGATTTCCACGGCGATGTTCGATGTGTTGCCGGGGCTGATTGAGCAACTGAAAAACGATTACCCGCACCTCACCGTGTCCGTGCGCGAGATCGACAGCGTCGAAGCCGTCCCGGCGCTGGAGGCTGGTGACATCGATTTGGCCTTCGCCCGGCTGGACGGTGATCTTGGCGCTTCGATCCATTCACTGCCGCTACTGGAGGATCGCCTGGTGGTGGCGCTGCCCAGTGATCATCCCTTGGCTTCGCGCACACGCATCAGTCTGTCCAGTCTGTCCAACGAGCCGCTGGTAATGTTTTCCCGCAAGGTCAGCCCGGTGTACTTCGACAATCTGATCGCGACCTGCCGGGCCAGCGGGTTTTCCCCTCGGGTGCTGCATGAAGTGCGTTCCGTCGCTTCGCAGATTGCCTTTGTCAGCTATGGCCAAGGCATCGCACTGGTGCCGGCGTCACTGAAAAAGCTGGCGCCGGACAACGTTGTGTTTCGAGCGCTGAGCCAGAAGCTCAATGTCGTGACCACCGCAGTGGCCTGGAATGCCGATCGGCCCAATCCGGTGGTGGAGGACGTCGTTGCCCGGTTCCGGGCCAAGGCGTGAGTTGGCCCAGGGATTGTGTGTGAACACCGATTGATAGGATTGGCCTATGAAAGCCTTCCTCAATCAGGAATTTACAGAACACTCGATTGCCTTGAAATTGCGAGCCTGGCTGCCGGCAACCCAGGCTCGGCGCAACCTTTCCGCTCAAGGAGTCCAACATCGTGCCCTCACCAGAAACGTTCACTCACGTGCAACTCCCTCTGACGGTGGAGGGTGTCCAGTTGAACGTGGCCACTATCCATCGCGACGGCGTGCTGGCGCCGATTGTGTTCCTGCATGGGTTTGGTTCGACCAAAGAGGACTATGCCGACATCGTGCGGCAGCCCGCGTTTGCCGGTCACCCTTTTGTTGCTTACGACGCACCGGGTTGCGGTGAAAGCCAGTGCAGTGACCTTTCCAGGATTTCCATTCCCTTTTTGTTGCAGACGGCGCTGCAGGTGCTGGCGCATTTCGGTATCGAGCGCTTCCATCTGGTCGGCCACTCGATGGGCGGGCTGACCGCGCTGATGCTGGCCCATCAGCTCCCGGATCGGGTGCTCAGCTTTGTCGATATCGAGGGCAATATCGCCCCGGAAGACTGCTTCCTCAGCCGGCAGATAGTCGATTATCCGAGCGACGATCCTGAGGCGTTTTTCGCCGCTTTCATCGAACGCGCCCGACACGCCCCGGCGTATGCCAGCGCACTCTATTCCGCGAGCTTGCGGCACAAGGTGCGTGCCGGTGCGGTGCGAGGGATTTTTCAGTCGATGGTCGACCTCTCCGATAACGCCGACCTGATGGACAAGTTCCTCGGTTTGAAATGCCCGCGCATGTTCATGTACGGCGAACAGAACGCGTCATTGTCCTACTTGCCCCACATCCAGGCTGAAGGTGTGCGGCTGGCGCCCATTCCGGAGTGCGGGCATTTCCCGATGTATTCCAACCCGATCGCGATGTGGCAACAGATCGCCGATTTCCAGGCGAGCACTGCGCAATAACAAAACAGGGCGCAGAACCTGTGGGATCGCCGCACCGCACGCTCCCACAGGACTTTTGGCGCTCAAACTTCTTGGTCAGACCCCGGCAGCGCTCGGTTTTGAATAACCCTTGAGCCCGGTGCGCTCTTCGACTTCACCCGAACCGCTGATGTACCCGTAGCGAGACAGATTCGGCATCAACATCGCGGCGATGAAAGTGATGGTGACTACCGCGGCGACATAGAAAAAGAAATACTCCTCGATCCCCTGCGAACGAAGCGACAAGGCGACGTACTCGGCAGTGCCGCCGAATGCCGCATTGCCGACGGCATACGGAAAGCCCACACCCAAAGCGCGTACGGCCGGCGGGAACAGTTCGGCTTTGACGATCCCGGCGATCGGGGTGTAGAGCGAGGCAATGGCCAGCCCGCCAAACACCAGCAGAAACGCCATAAACGGGCTGCTGACCGACTGCAATGAATAGAGCAGGGGAATCACCAGCAACATGGCCAACCCGGAAAACATCAGCATGTGCGCCTTGATCCCGATACGGTCGGCGAGCAAACCAAAGAGCGGCTGGCAGAGCATGAAGCCGACCAAGGCGGCGGTCATGATGAAGCTCACCGTTTCCGGGCTGAAGCCTGCGGAGATCACCAGGAATTTCTGCATGTAGGTGGTGAAGGTGTAGAAGTACAGCGATCCGCCGATGGTGAACGCCACCACCAGCGCGACTGCCCGTTTGTGTTTGAACAGGCCGCGCAGAGAGCCGGCATCTTTGCGGTTCATGTCTTTTTTGGTCGCGGTTTCATGCATGGCCCGCCGCAGATACACCACCACGATCGAGCTCACGGCGCCGATGAAGAACGGAATCCTCCAGCCCCATTCGCGCAACTCTTCGCCGGTCAGGGTTTGCTGGAGAATGACCACGGTCATCAAGGCCAACAGCTGCCCGGCAATGATGGTGAAGTACTGAAACGATCCATAGAAACAGCGGCGACCCGGTGTCGCGATTTCGCTGATGTAGGTGGCACCGGTGCCGTACTCCGCGCCGACGGACAGGCCCTGAATCAACCTGGCCACCACGAGCAGAATCGGTGCCGCGACGCCTATGGTTGCGTAGGTGGGCATGACGGCGATCAGCAGTGAGCCGGCGCACATCATGAACACCGAGATAATCATCGACACCTTGCGGCCACGGGTGTCGGCAATCCAGCCGAAGATCCAGCCGCCGAGCGGGCGCATGAAAAAGCCGACGGCGAAGACACCCGCAGTCGACAATAACTGGCTGGTGGTGTCCCCCTTGGGGAAAAACGAAGCGGCAAAATAGATGGCGGTGTAGGCGTAAATGAAAAAGTCGTACCACTCCACCAGATTGCCCGAGCAGGCACCCATGATGGCTTTGACGCGGTTCGGCGCTCTCATCGGAGCGGCTTCGCCAGCGTGGTCTTTGGCGTCTGTGTTTGATGCGGACATGCTGTTCACCCTTTCTTCAAGGCGAGGCGATACGAGGAGCACGCTGATGCGTGTCCGACGTGACGGGCTCGATGGGTTGTCGGGTTTAACGAAGCGGCGTGAACCCGTTCATGGCCGGGTTTACTGAAGAGAAAGGGGAGGGAGGATGCACGAGCATGGCGAGCTGTACGTGGCCCGGGGAAACCGGACAGGTCAGGTAAGACGAAGCATTGAACATCATGGCGCGAGCCCTCGAATCTTATTCTTGTAGTGAGTCGGACGCTCTTTGGCGCCGACGTTGATTGCACGCTACCGCAGAGTCAGGAGGCTAATAAGCCGTCAGGCAGGCCTAACTGATATACCTGAATTCTATAGCTTGGCATGCAGCCCCGGCGCGCTGGGGGATACAGCCGACTCGCCAGTCCTGAGGCCTCGCGATACACGGTTGGCGAGGCATTCCAAGGTGCGCAAATGCGATTACACTCACAACACTTTCGACGCATATCGCGCCGAGCCCGATGCTGACTGGCCTGGTAATGGATGTCGTTCAACTCAAGACCCTGATTCATGTGGCCGAGCTGGGCAGTCTCAGCAAGGCCTCGGATCGTCTTCACATCGCGCAGCCGGCCCTGAGCCGGCAAATCCGGTTGCTGGAAAAGGAACTCGGCACCTACCTGTTCGACCGACATGGGCGAGGCATGGAAATTACCGAGGCCGGCCGCGAAGTGCTGGCCCATGCCACCCGAATCATGGAAGAGATGGAGTCCATCCGAAGCTCGGTGGTGGGCGGAAAAACCTCTTTCCGGGGAACGGTGGTCATCGGGACAACGCCGACGGTCGCGGAAATCGTCACCGTCCCTCTGGTGCGCAAGATCAAAGAGGCGCATCCGAATCTCGGCATCAGGTTTTCCTCGGCCTTCAGCGGCTACCTGCTGGATTGGGTTCAGCGTGGCGAGTTGGAACTGGCGATTTCCTACGATCCGCAACCCCTGCACACGCTGCGTATCGTACCGGTGATGATGGAAAACCTGCTGCTGGTCGGCCCTTCCAGCGCCAACCTGCGTCTTGATACGCCGGTGTCGTTCGCGTCTCTGGCCGAGCAGCAATTGGTACTGCCCAGCGCCCGACATGGCCTTCGGGTGATTCTGGATAACTGTGCGCGTGAAGTCGGGATCAAGCTCAAGACCAGCGTTGAAGCCGACTCCTTTGGCGCGATGATCGACCTGGTCCGCAATGGCTTCGGTTTGACCGCGTTGCCGTTGGCCTCGATTTACGCGCAAATCGAAGCGGGCGTGCTCAGTGCGGCACCGTTGGTTGACCCCGCTCCCATGCGTAAATTGGTCCTGGTCTTTCCCGCGGACAGGCGCGTCAGCCCGGCCGCGAAATTTGTCGGGGATGCCTTTATCGAAATTGCAGCCGATCTGGTCAATCGCAAAATCTGGGCCGGGCACATGCTTTGAGCCATCGGCCAATCTATTAGCCCCTACCCGTTGTTGCGCAGCTGCTCACGACTTCTGCTTTTTTCTCACCACTGATGACACTGTCTTGAACCATCAAACGCGACTGCCTGGCGTATTCGGCATTTTTATATTGGGGATGCTGCAAGTTCTGGTCTGGGGAGGTTCGTTCTTCCTGATGGCCGTCATGGCTGAGCCAATCATGAAAGAGACCGGCTGGGCCAGCCAATGGGTGTATGGCGCGCTGTCTCTGAGCATTCTGGTTTCTGCAATGCTGGCGCCATTGACCAGCCGACTTATCGCCCGCTACGGCGGCCGCCCCATCCTTGCCAGTAGCGGCCTGGGCGTCGCCATCGGGTTGTTTCTGATGGCGAGCTCGACCTCGTTGCCGATGTTTCTTTTGTCTTGGGCAGTGATTGGCGTCGGTATGGCGCTGGGGCTGTATGAAGCGTTGTTCGCCGCTTTAGGTTCTCTGTACGGGGAGCGGGCGGGCAGTGCGATTACCGGGATCACGCTTATTTCAGGGTTTGCGACAACGCTGTCGTGGCCAGCGGTTGCGTTGGTTATCGAGCATGTTGGCTGGCGCACGACGTGTGTGGCTTATGGGGTGTTATTGATCATTGCCGTGGCACCGCTTTATCTCTGGGTACTGGCGCGGGGCACGGGGTCACTCGCAAAAAGCCATGCCATGAGTGATGAAAGCCTCTCGATCGACCGGCGGATCTACTTGCTGCTCACACTGATTTTTGCGTTGGGTGCAGTGATCATGACGGCGATGTCTGTCCAGCTGATTTCATTGTTGCAGGGGCAGGGCTATTCGCTTGCAGCCGCCATCGGACTGAGCGCCTTGCTGGGTCCAAGTCAGGTCGGTTCACGTGTTCTGCAAGTGTTTTCGCGAAAGAGACATCCAATCTGGACGACATTGATCTGCGTGGTATTCGTGGCAGTTGGTCTGTTGCTGGTGACCATGGCGCCGGCAATGACCGCAGTGGGGCTGGTGATCTACGGCGCGGGTAATGGTTTGCGGGCGATCGTTCGAGGCCTGCTGCCGCTGGCCCTTATGTCGCCCACCCATTATGTTTTGCTGATGGGGCGCATGGCTCGGCCTTCGCTCATTGGACAAGCCTTGACCCCCCTCGCTGGCGGCTACCTATTGCAGACCTGGGGCGCCGGCGGAGTGCTTGCGGGCTTGAGTTCGTTGGCCGTATTGAATGTGCTGTTGGTCTTGCTGCTCATTAGGCTGGTGTGAAAGGCTGGTGTGAAAACAACAGTGCCGACCCTGCGACAAGGTCAGCCATGCACGCTGCTCAGATACTCGAACAACTTGGCCGCTTCCGGGGTCAGTTGCGCCTGACTCGCAACCCCCACGAACAAGGTGCGGTGCGCCCAGTCATCGCTCAGGTCGACAGCAATCAGACGGCTGCCGAGCAATTCGGCACGCACGGATGACAACGGTAAAATCCCGATGCCCAAGCCTGCTTCGATCATGCGACAGATGCCGTCGAAGCTGCTGACCTGGATCCGTACCTTGAGGATCTTGCCCGCACTCACGGCAGCATCAGTGATTCTGCGCAGCAACGAGCTGCCTTGGTTGAGCGCGACATAATCGAAGCCAAGCGTGTCGGCAAAGGACACGCTGCGCTCATTCGCCAGTTCATGGCCGACCGGCACCAGGAGCACGAGTCGGTCGTCACGATAGGGCAGTTTGTACATGCCCTCGGCCGGTACGTTGTCGGCAAAAATGCCGATGTCGGCGCGCCCGTTTTCCACGGCTTGAATAATCGGTTCGCTGAGTGCTTCTTCCAGCCCAATACGCACGTTCGGGTTGGCGCGCAGGAAAGACGCGAGGTCGTCCGGCAGAAACTGGACGACGGCGGAAGTGTTGGCGAACAACCGCACATGCCCGCGCACCCCGACCGCGTAATCGCTGGCGTCGCATGCCATCCGGTTCACGCCTTCCAGAATCGTTCTGGCATGTTCAACGATCCCTTGTCCCGCGGCGGTCAGTTCGAGCCCCCTTGGCAGGCGCACGAACAGTGGGCACTGGGTGGTTCGCTCCAGCTCGGCTAACCGTTTGCTGGCCGCCGAGACCGTCATGTTGGCCTTTTCGGCGGCACGGGTCAGGTTGCCGGATTCGGCGGCGAAGATCAGCAGGCGCAACGACAGCAGATCGAAATGCAGGGGATTGATCATCAAGAGGATCCAAGGTTTTCCATTCTGGAAAGAGTAGTGGCGAAATTTGAAATTTTCATCTGCCCGGTTTGTGTCGATTATCCATGCCACAAGCACTCAACAAGAACGGGAAACGTCATGAGGTTACCTCTGCAAGGTGTCAAGGTCGTGGAGCTCGGTCAACTGATTGCCGGGCCATTTGCGGCGAAAATGCTCGGTGAATTTGGCGCCGACGTGATCAAGATCGAGCCTCCGGTCACCGGTGACCCATTGCGCAAATGGCGCTTGCTGCATGACGGTACTTCCGTCTGGTGGGCCGCGCAATCGCGCAACAAACGCTCGCTGACCCTTGATTTGCGCCAGGCTGAAGCCCAACAAGTGGTGCGCCAGTTGCTGGCCGACGCGGATGTACTGATAGAGAACTTTCGCCCAGGGACTCTGGAAAGCTGGGGCCTGGGTTGGGACACGCTGCACGCCCTGAATCCAAAACTGATCATGCTCCGGGTCTCGGGTTACGGCCAGACCGGGCCATACCGTGACCGCCCTGGATTTGGCGTGATTGGTGAAGCGATGGGCGGGCTGCGGCATCTTTCCGGAGAGCCCGGGCGCACGCCGGTCAGGGTTGGCGTTTCCATCGGCGACTCGTTGTCGGCCTTGCACGGGGTGATCGGGATTCTGCTTGCCCTGCGTCATCGCGAGCAGAACGGCGGTGACGGCCAACAGATCGACGTGGCGCTGTACGAGTCGGTGTTCAACATGATGGAAAGCCTGTTGCCCGAGTACTCGGTGTTCAATGCCGTTCGCGAGCCTGCCGGCAGCAGTTTGCCGGGTATCGCGCCGACCAATGCCTATCGCTGCCGTGACGGTGGTTTTGCCTTGATAGCCGGCAATGGCGACAGCATCTATCAGCGCCTGATGGAGGTGATTGGTCGCCGTGATCTGGGGGCTGATCCAGCGCTCGCGCAGAACCACGGCCGAGTGTTGCAGGTTGAGCGCATCGATGCCGCCATCTCCGAATGGACCGCGCGGCTCAGCCTCGACGAAGTCTTGTCGATCCTGACCGAGGCGCGCATCCCGGCCGGCCGGATTTACAACGCTGCCGACATTGCCCAGGACCCGCATTACCGGGCGCGCGACATGCTGCTCGACAGCCAGCTGGACGACGGCACGCCGGTGACCTTGCCCGGCATCGTCCCCAAGCTGGGTACCACGCCTGGCAGTGTGACTCGCTCGGCGCCGACCCTTGGTCAGCATACCGCCGAGATTCTTGGCGAGCTTGGCATCGACGCTGCGCAGCAAGCCGACTGGCGCCAGCGCGGCATCATTTGAACCGGAGAATCAACATGCAACGTCTTTTCTTGCAGGAAGTCGCCACCCGTGATGGCTTTCAGAATGAAGCGCGCTTTATCGAAACCGTCGACAAGATCGCCATGATCGATGCGCTCAGTCAGTGCGGTTTCGCCAAGATCGAGGTCACCTCGTTCACATCGCCCAAGGCCATTACCGCGCTGCGCGACGCCGAGGCAGTGATGCAGGGGATCCGCCGCAACCCGGCGGTGGAATACACCGTGCTGGTGCCCAATGTGCGAGGGGCCGAACGAGCCCTGGCGTGCAACATCGATGAAGCCAACCTGGTGATGTCGGTCAGCGAGCCGCACAACCGTTCCAATCTGCGCATGAGCCGCGAGCAGTCGTTTGCCCAGCTCAGCGAAGTGGTCAGCGTGATCGGTCAGGGGCCGGTGGCGATCAACGTGTCGTTGTCGACCGTGTTCGGCTGCCCGATGCAGGGCGATGTACCGGTGGGGGAGGTGCTGCATTGGGTCGAGCGTTTCGCCGAGCTGGGAGCTCGCGGCGTGACCTTGTGTGACACCACCGGCATGGCGTACCCGAGTCAGGTCGAGATGCTGTCCCGGGCCGTCCGTGAGCGTTTTCCGGCGCTGCAGCTGACCCTGCATTTTCACAATACCCGTGGCATGGGCCTGGCCAATGCGCTGGCGGCCATCGAGGCCGGGGTCGATCGTTTCGACTCGTCCCTTGGCGGCCTGGGCGGTTGCCCTTATGCGCCGGGGGCCAGCGGCAATGTGTGCACCGAAGACCTGTTGCACATGCTGCAGTTGATGGGCTTCAACACCGGGGTTGATCTGGACCGGGTGCTGGCAGTTGCCGCGCAGTTGCCGGGTTTGGTCGGCCACGACATTCCCAGCCAGATCCTCAAGGCCGGCAAACGCTTGGACTTGCACCCGATACCCGCCCATGTCGCCAGCCTGGAAAAACAGGTGCCGTCGGCCCGAGCCCAGGAGCTGCACTCATGATCGATCATCTCGACCATCTAGTGCTGACCACCATCGACCCCGTGGCTGCCGAGGATTTTTACGTGCGGGTCATGGGCATGCAGGTGCAAACCTTTGCTGGTGGGCGCAAGGCGTTCGCTTTCGGCCAGCAGAAAATCAACCTGCACGTGCGTGGCCACGAGTTCGAGCCCAAGGCGCATTTGCCGGTGCCGGGAGCGCTGGACCTGTGTTTTATCGCCTCGATCCCACTGGACCAAGTGATTGCGCACCTGGCCCGTGTCGACTGGCCCATCATCGAAGGCCCGGTGTTACGTACCGGTGCCACCGGGCCGATACGTTCGGTGTATGTGCGTGATCCGGACCTGAACCTGATCGAGATTTCCGAACCCGTCCAGCCGGAGCGTGCAGCATGAAAGTGGTATTTCTTGATAGCGATAGCCTGCCCGTAAGCATTGCTCGCCCGGCCTGGGTCACCGACTGGCAGGACCGCCCCGACACGGCGCCGGACCAGGTGGTGGACGCTGCACTGGGGGCCGATGCGGTGATCACCAACAAGGTGCGCATCGGCCGGGCCGAACTTGAGCAACTGCCGAACCTGCGCTTCGTCTGCGTCGCGGCCACCGGTTACGACTGTATTGATCTGGCGGCCTGCCGTGATTTTGCCGTGACGGTGTGTAACGTCCCGGCCTACTCGGCACAAAGCGTCGCCGAGTCGGTGATCGCGTCAATCTTCGCCCTGCGTCGACAGCTGTTCGCTTACCAGTCTGCTGCGCTGCGGGACTGGTCGGACTCGCGGCATTTCTGCGTCCATCGCGCGCCGATCCGCGATGTTCAGGGCAGTGTGTTGGGCATCGTCGGGCGGGGCGGAATCGGTTTGGCTACGGCGCGTCTGGCGAGTGCGCTGGGCATGCAGTTGTTGTTTGCCGAACACCGTGGCGTGGTCCCGGTGCGCAAGGGGTATCAGTCCTTTGAAACGGTGCTGGCGCAAAGCGACGTGATCTCATTGCACTGTCCTCTGACCGAGCGTACCCGACACCTGATCGGGGCCCTGGAACTGGCGCAGATGAAACCCGGCGCGTTGCTGATCAATACCGCTCGCGGACCGCTGGTGGACGAAGCGGCGGTGCTCGATGCGCTGGACAGCGGCCGCCTCGGTGGCGCGGCCCTCGATGTGCTTTGCCAGGAGCCACCACCGGCCGACCACCTTTTGCTCAATAGCCGCCACGCCAACCTGATCGTCACGCCCCACGTGGCCTGGGCCAGCCAGAGCAGCCTGCAACGGCTGGCCGACGGCATCCTTGGCAACCTGCAGGGCTACCACTCGGGGAACCTGATCAACCTCGTGTCGTGAAGGCTCCACCACCCAACAAGAAGGTCCACTCATGAAAACAATAACAATCACACCGGTCCGTCAGTTTGTCTCGTTGTTCATTGCCGCGCTGTCCCTGGGCGCATTGCTGCAGGTAACGCCTGCCGTGGCGACCGCCATCGTGCCGCCAGGTGCTCCGGTGGTTGGGATGATCGATCACGTCGACCACATCGTCCTGACTGCCACCGACCCGCAAGCGACCATTCATTTCTACACCGAGGTGATGGGCATGCACCTGGAGAAATTCGGCGAGGGCCGGGTGGCTTTCACGTTCGGCAACCAGAAAATCAACATGCACGTGCGCGGTCATGAAATCGAACCCAAGGCCCACGTGCCCGTGCCAGGGGCCCTGGACCTGTGCTTTATCGCCAGCGCGCCACTGGACGAAGTCATCGCCCACCTCAAAACGGTGAACTGGCCGCTGGTGGAAGGTCCGGTGACCCGAACCGGGGCCCGGGGGCCCATTCGCTCGGTGTACCTGCGCGATCCCGATCTCAACCTGATCGAGATTTCCGAGTACATCCAGAAGTAATCATTCCCCCGAACACTCTTTCCCAGGCGATCGGTCGTGCACCGATGTGGCGGTCGGCTACCTGGGGAAATGCATCACGCCTGCGAGGAAGCCATCATGACAACAACAATTACACCCTCGATTGCCGAAAAAAAGCCGAGCCATTCACGCCTGCGCCGAGTGTTCCGCCACCTGTATGTGCAGGTGCTGCTGGCGATTGTGCTGGGCATCATCTTCGGTCATTTCTATCCCAGTCTCGGCGAAGAAATGAAGCCCCTGGGCGATACGTTCATCAAGCTGATCAAGATGCTGATTGCGCCGATCATCTTCTGCACCGTGGTCAGTGGCATTGCCAGCATGCAGAGCCTCAAGCGCATCGGCCGGGTTGGCTTCAAGTCGTTGCTGTACTTCGAAGTGCTGACCACCCTGGCGCTGGTGATCGGGCTGATCGGGGTCAACCTGATGCAGCCTGGTACGGGCATGCACATCAACCCGGCGACCCTCGACGGCCATGCCATCGACAGCTACAGCAAGTTGGCCCATGAACAGAGTGTGGTGGGCTTTCTCACCCATATCGTGCCCAGTACCGTGTTCGGTGCCTTTGCTGAGGGCGATATTCTCCAGGTGTTGTTCATTTCCATTCTGTTTGCCTTCGCCTTGCAGATGCTCGGTGCTGCCGGCAAGCCGTTGCTGAGCCTGATCGATCTGGTAGCCCAGGCGTTCTTCCGCATGGTCAAGATCGTGATGTATGTCTCGCCGCTGGGGGCCTTCGGCGGCATGGCCTTTACGATCGGCAAGTACGGTGTCGGCTCCCTGGGGGCGTATGGCAACTTGCTGATCTGCTATTACGTGACGGCGCTGTTTTTTGTGTTCGTGATTCTCAACCTGGTCGCGCGCCTGGCCGGTTTCAGCCTGTGGCAGTTTCTCAAGTACATCCGCGATGAGCTGTTTCTGGTGTTGGGCACCTCATCTTCGGAGTCGGCCTTGCCTCGGTTGATGGGCAAGCTCGAGCGCCTGGGGTGCGAGAAGTCGGTGGTGGGGCTGGTGGTGCCTTCGGGATACTGTTTCAACCTCGATGGCAGCTGCATCAACATGACGGTGCTGGCGATTTTCATCGCCCAGGCGCTGGATATCCCCCTCGACCTGTGGCACCAGGTCACCTTGTTGTTGATTCTGTTGCTGACCTCCAAGGGCGCGGCCAGTGTCACCGGCGGTGCGTTCATTACCCTCGCGGCCACCCTTGGCAGCCTGGATGTGATTCCGGCGGCCGGGTTGGTGTTGGTGCTTGGGGTCTACCGGTTTATTTCCGAGGGCGGGGCGTTGATCAACGTCATCGGCAACGGTGTCGCCACGCTGTTCATCGCCAAGTGGGAAGGGGCGCTGGACGAACAGACGTTGGCGTCAGAGTTGCGCAATGGTTGTGCCCGGGAGGTTGAGGCACAGTCCTGAACGAGTTGTCGCAAGACAGCCCCAAGACCGCTCGGTCCACGAAAGCCAGGCGGTTTTGGGTTTCCAGATTGCCCATGGGGCAAGCCCTCGTCAGATATCACTTCTTCGACGATTTACTGCTGGCGGGGATGTGCAAGTAAGACATCACGCTCTCGGTCAGCTCGGTCGCCAGCTTGACCGCTTCTTTATTGCGCGCCATCACACCCGCCACCAATCCTTCGATCAAGGCGAGCACGGCGATGTTGGAGCTGGTCATTACCGGATGGTCGGCGGGGGCAAACAGCACGTGTTCGGCAATGCTGGTGAGCGGCGATGCGGGTGAGTCGGTGATCGCCAGCACCGAGGCGCCGCGTTCATTGGCGAAGCGTGCGAGTTGCAGGGTATCGAGGGAATAGCGCGGCAGGGAGATCGCCAGCAACACATCCTGATCGGTGATGGCGGCCAGGCGGTAAGCGGCGTTTTCGTTGCCGCCCTCCATGCTGATGGCGGTGGCGTCTGCACAGAAGGGCATCAGGGTCGAGGCGGCGAGGCCTGCGAAGTAGACGCTGTTGCCAAAGCCCAGGATGTAAATTTTGCGCGCTTCGATCAGGCGGGTGACGAACGCTTCAAAGGTGTCGGCGTGGTTGTTGGTGGCTGCCGTGGCGAGGTTGCTGGTGGCGCTCTGGATTTGCTCATGCAGGCCAAATGCACCGCCGGGACGATGCGCCAGTTCGTTGCGCAGTTTGTCGACCGGCGACACCATCTGCTGCAACGTCGCGACCAGCTCGGCCTTCATGCCGGTGTAGCCACCCAGGTTCAGCGCCTTGGCCAGACGATTGACCGCGGCCGGCGAGGTGGAGGTTTCATGGGCCATTTCTTCGATGGTCAGCGTCGCGGCCCTTAGCGGGTGACGCAGGATAAAATCCGCCACCTTGCGCAGTGAAGGCTGTAGATCGGAAACGATTTCCGCCAGTTTACGCATCACCGGCGCGGCATAGACCGTGGTGTCTTTCGAAGGGGTCGGCATGTCCGGCTCTACAGTTCCTGAAGGGTTGGAGAAGGCTTGGTTCGAGGTTGGCTGGAGTGTATCGCATGCCAAACCTCGTTGTGCATCGCCAAGCCAGGGAGCGGCGAGCGAGCCGGTGGTTATTTCAAGCTGCCGGCCAGAAACTGCCGAAGCCGCTCGGACTGTGGATTGACCAGCACTTCACGCGGATTGCCGCGCTCCTCGACCAGGCCCTTGTGCAGGAACACCAGCTGGTTCGAGACCTCGCGGGCAAAGCCCATTTCGTGGGTCACGACCACCATGGTGCGGCCTTCGAGTGCGAGGTCCTGCATGACTTTCAGCACCTCGCCGACCAGCTCGGGGTCGAGGGCTGAGGTTGGTTCATCGAATAGCATCACTTCCGGCTCCATGGCCAGCGCCCGGGCAATCGCTACCCGCTGCTGCTCACCACCCGACATATGTGCCGGCCAGGCGTCCATGCGGTGCGCCACGCCGACTTTGTTCAGGTAATGCTCGGCCTTTTCCCGCGCCTGTTTCTTGTTCATTCCCAGCACATGCACTGGGGCCTCCATGACGTTTTCAAGGGCGCTCATGTGCGACCAGAGGTTGAAATGCTGAAACACCATCGACAGTCGCGAACGCATGCGTTGTAGTTGTTTGGGCTCGGCAGCCTTGAGCCCGCCGAGTTTGTTGGTCACCAGCTTGAGCTGTTCGCCATTGAGCACGATGCTGCCGGCGTTGGGCTGCTCCAGCAGGTTGATGCAACGCAGGAAGGTGCTTTTGCCGGAACCGCTGGAGCCGATGATGCTGATCACGTCACCGGCCTTCGCCTCCAGGGACACGCCCTTGAGCACTTCGTGGGTGCCGTAGCTTTTGTGAAGATCCTGAATTTCAAGTTTGTACATGGTTTCAACTCTCTGGAATCAGTCGCTGAGCAAGCGGCCTTGGCGAATAGGGCGAGTACCGGCCACTTTGGCCAGCCACAAACCGGGCTGGGCAAAGCGCAGACGTTCACGGGCATAGAGGATGCCGTCGGTGCTGGCGCGCACGATGCTGTGGCGATCGGTCAGCGGATCAATCACTTCGAACAGCGGGTCGCCGACCCTGACCCGGGCACCCAGCGGTTGCAGAAAACTCACCACACCCGGGTGCGGTGCGTAGGCGTACTGCGCGCCGGCGAAGGGTGTCGCTTCACACTCGGTCGGTGGCGCGGCCGGCCAGTCACCGCTGATCAGGCCTTGCTCGGCGAGATAGCCGAGAATGGCCTGCGCGCTGTCGATGCAGGACTCGCGTTCGGTATCGGCCATGCCGCGCAGTTCAATGGTGGTCGCCACACAGGCCAAAGAAATATCGGCTTCAGGAAAGAGTTCGGCCAGACGCAACCAGGGAATCGCGCAGGCTTCATCAAAGGCACTGCCGCCCGCATCCTCGGCCAGCAATGCGGCGCCGGCACCCAGTCGAGCGGCCAATGAGCGCAGGCGCGGCCAGTGTTGCGGCATGGCGTAAAGCAGCATGATCGACTCGAAATCGCAGTGCAGGTCCAGCACCACATCGGCGTCACAGGCATGTGAAAGCAACAGGCGGCGCAGGCCATCGAGTTCCGAGGTCGGCGGTGGCATGTCGGCGAGAACATCGGCCATGGCGCGGCGGATCAACCCGGTGTTGACGTCGGCGTGGGTGCCCAGTTGACCTTTCACCAGCGCCGCCACAGCTTCGGCCAGCTCTGGAAAATCACGATTGAAGTTCTTCCCGCTGGAGAACTCAAAACGGCCTTGATGGGTGGCCTGGAACATCTGGGCGATGCCAATCGGGTTGGCCATCGGCACCAACTCGACGACCCCATTCAGGCGACCTTGTTCTTCCAGCACGCGCAGACGCTGCTTAAGTTCAACCGCCACGCGCATCCCCGGCAACTCGTCGGCATGCAGGGAGGCCTGGATGTAGGCCTTGCGTGGCCCGCTGCCAAAACGAAACAGCGACAGCCGTCGTTCTGTGCCCGAGGCACCCCACGGCAACAGGTATTCAATGTGCTCCATAACAGCTCCTTAGTGCTTGCGCGGTGCCAGATACGCCAGCCAGCGGCGCTCGGCCAGCTTGAACAGACGAACCAGGATGAAGGTCAGGGCCAGGTAGATAAGGCCAGCGGTGATGAACGCCTCGAATGGCAGATAGAACCGCGAACTGACCGTACGAGCGGCTCCGGTGATGTCGACCAGGGTGACGATCGACGCCAGGCTGGTGGTTTGCAGCATCATCAGCACTTCGTTGCTGTATTGCGGCAGTGCCCGGCGCAAGGCGGACGGCAGGAGCACGCGGCGGTACAAGGTAAAGCGCGACATGCCCATGGCCTTGGCGGCTTCGATCTCGCCGTGGGCCGTGGCCTTCAAACTGCCGGCCAGCAGTTCCGCGCTATAGGCACTGGTATTGATCGCGAAGGCCAGGCAGGCACAAAAGGTTGCGCTGGACAGGTAAGGCCAGAGCACGCTTTGGCGTACCGCTTCGAACTGCGCCAAGCCGTAATAGATCAGGAACAATTGCACCAGCATCGGGGTGCCGCGAATCACATAGGTGTAGAGCCAGGCCGGGAAGCTGATCAACGGCGATCGGGAGACGCGCATCAGCGCTAAAGGAATCGCCAGCACCAGGCCAACGGCCAGGGAAATCAGCAGAACTTTGAGGGTCAACAAGGCGCCATTGAGGTACAGCGGCAGGTTTTCCCAGATCAGGTTGTAGTCGAGAATCATGGCTGTGCTCCCCGTCACAGTTCGGCGGCTTTGACGCCGACCGAGTAGTGGTTTTCCAGATAGCGCAGCACCAGCAATGACACGCTGGTCAGCATCAGGTAGAGCGCGGCCACCGCGAGGAAAAACGTGAACGGCTCATGGGTGGCGTCCGCTGCGTTTTTGGCTTTGAACATCATGTCCTGCAACCCGATCACCGAGATCAGCGCGGTGGATTTGGTCAGCACCAACCAGTTGTTGGTGAACCCCGGAATGGCGAAACGAATCATCTGCGGCACCAGAATCCGCCAGAACACCTGAGCGCCGCTCATGCCATAAGCCACGCCGGCCTCGCCCTGGCCTTTGGGGATCGCCATAAAGGCGCCGCGAAAGGTTTCCGAGAGATAGGCACCGAAAATGAAGCCCATGGTGCAGACGCCGGCGATAAAGGGGTTGATGTCGATGTAGCGGGTGTAACCGAGCGCGAGGGCAACGCGGTTCACCAGATCCTGGCCGCCGTAGAAAATCAGCAGGATCAACACCAGGTCGGGAATACCGCGAATCAGGGTGGTATAGCCTTCGCCCAGCACCGCCAGCCATTTGAACGGTGACAGACGAAAGGCGGCGCCGATCAGACCCAGGGCAATCGCCATGGTCATGGAAGTCAGGGCCAGATTAATGGTCAGCCAGGCGCCATCGAGAATGCTCGATCCGTAGCCGTGAAGCATGATGAAGTTCCTCAAGCGAGCGCCGGGAGGCGCGCGAGACAAGCCAAAAGTGGCACCCGCAAACGCCGGCGCCAGGGTTTCGGATAACGGCTTATTCGCCGTAGATATCGAAGGCGAAGTACTTGGCCATCACTTGCTGGTACTTGCCATTGGCGCGGATGGCGTCAATCGCTGCGCTCAGGCGTGCAACGTTCGCACTGTCGCCTTTACGCACCGCGATCCCGGCGCCTCTGCCGAAGTATTTCGGGTCGTTGATGTCCGGCCCAACCAGAGCGAAACCTTTACCTATGGGGGTTTTGATGAAGCTCTCATCGGTGTTGACGATGTCGGCGAGGGTGGCGTCCAGGCGACCTGATGCCAGATCGAGGAAAGCTTCATTTTGTGAGCCGTAGCGGACCACTTCGACACCGGCTTGCGCCAGCTGCTCGGTGGCGAAACGGTCGTAGGTCGAGGCGCGTTGCACGCCGACTTTCTTGCCTTTGAGATCGACCAGCGGGTCGTTGATCACGCTGCCGCTCTTCATCGCGAACTTGCCCGGCGTGTGGTAGTACTTTTTGCTGAAGTCGACCGACTTCATACGGTCTTCAGTGATCGACATCGACGACAGCACTGCGTCGATCTTGCGCACTTTGAGCGACGGGATCATGCCGTCGAATTCCTGGATGACCCACTCGCATTTGACCTTCATCTCTGCGCACAGCGCGTTGCCGATGTCGTAATCGAAACCACTGACATTGCCCTCCGGCGTCTTGAAGGAGAAGGGCGGGTAGGCGGCTTCGATGCCGATACGCAGGCTGTCCTCGTCGGCGTGCGCCAGCAAGCTTGCGGCGCACAGTGCCAGAGCACCTAGAAGTTCTGTCTTGTTCATATTGTTGACTCCTTGGATGGGGCGTTGGTGATACGGGGCTGCCGTCCGGTCTGGCGAGGTGGACTGTCCTGATGATTTACGAGGCTATAAATGACATAAAATATTTCACAAATCAACTGTGTGAAAATAAACATATCAAAGTGGGGCGACAGCTAACCGCTGCAAGACAGGTTTGGCTGCGGGGTGAAGGCGACATTGAAAGAAAAAAGGCAGTCGCCCGTTCAGGTTGACTGCCTTAGACCCGACCGGGGCAAGCCCCTAAAGCCGGTTCGACGTTATCCAGCGTCTTGCCCTCAGAATTCCAGCGTGGTGGACGGGATTGGCTTGGGCAAGGATGGCGACGCGGCTGGCACCACATCGACCACACGGGTGTGGTAGCCACCGAGGCTTTCACGATGGCCGATGCTGACCACCGTAATGTCGGTGGCCGCCAGCGCCTTGTACAAACGTCGTTCTGCAATGTCGTCCAGCCCCGAAGTGGCTTCGTCAAGAAACAGCAACGGTGGCTGTATCAGCAAGGCGCGGGCCATGGCCATGCGCTGTTGCTCACCGGGGCTCAGACGTCGGCTCCAGTCATCGGTGCTGTGCAGCGGAAGGTGCTGCAACTCTGCCAGTTTGAGTACCTCTTCCAGGCGCGTTTCATCGATGTCGACAGCGCTGGCCTCGCCAGTTCGATGCAGCAGCTCATGCAGCGAACCGCTTGGCAGATAAGGCCTTTGAGGCAGAATGAGCAGGCCCTCCCGGTCCAGTTCGGCACTGCCCTGGTGCCGTGGCCACAATCCGGCCAGTGAGCGCAGCAGGGTGGTCTTGCCCACGCCCGAAGGACCGCGCAGCAGCAGCCGTTCGCCGGGTGCCAATATCAGCGTCAGCGGTTCGAACAGCGGTAAGCCGTGCTCGTTCAGCGGTGCAAAGTCATGTAGCCGCAAGCCGGCAGTACGACCGGTGACGGGGTCAACCGGAGCGGGCAGCGCTTCGAGTTCACGCCAGAAACTGCACAAGCGCGTCTTGGTCGCGCGCCATTCGGCGATCTGCGGGTAGCTGCGAATCAGAAACGACAGCGACGCCTGTATTTCACCAAACGCTGAAGCGATCTGGGTCAGTTGCCCCAATTGAATCTCCCGCGAGAAGAAGCGCGGCGACACCAGCAGCAAGGGGAGGGTGAAAGCGAACCGCTCATAGGCCGCGTTAATGCCCAGCAGGTGTTTTTTCGAGCGAACCAGCTTGGCGTAATTGCTCAGCAGCAGTCCCAACTGCCCCAGTAACTGCTTGCTTTCCCAGCCGTGGCCACGGGAAAGGGCGACGTTTTCGGCGTCTTCACGCAAGCGCGTCAGGCCGAAACGGAAATCCGCCTCACGGCGTTGTTGCAGGAAGTTGAGCCCGATCAGAGGTTTGCCGATCCAGTGCGCAATGCCGCTGCCAATCACGGCGTAGATCAAGGCGAGCCACAACATGTAGCCGGGGATGGCGACGGCATGCCCGGCGACTTCGAACTCCAGCGTGCCGGAAATGCGCCACATGATAAGGCAGAACAGTACCACCAGAATGATCGCCTGCAGCAGGTTCAGGCCCAGCTCCAGGGTCTGCTCGACGAAGATTTTGCAGTCTTCGGCTATGCGCTGGTCGGGGTTGTCGTAGGTCACGCTGTGAAAGCGGCTGCGGTAGTAACGCTGGCTGTCGAGCCATTTGGCGAGAAAGGCCTGGGTGAGTTTTTCTCGCCAGTTGATCAGCAAGCGCTGCTGCACCTGGAACTTGGCCATGGTGCAGGCGATGAAGGCGACGTCCAGCACCAGTAGTTCCACGACGTGATACCCGAACGCGGCGGCATCCAGGCTTTGCAACGAGTTGTAAAAACCCAGGCTCCACTCGTTCCAGCGCACCTGGATCGCAATAATGCCGGCCACCGCCAGCATGGCCATGGTGAGAGTCAGCCAGGCGCGACGGCGGCCTTCAGCCGACCAGTAAGGCGCGGCCAGCAATTTCATATCATGGATGAACATCAGAGCGTCCTGCCTGGCAAACTCGGGGGATGACCCGCCGTGTAGAGTCTTCGGAATTCAAAAAACGTGGTAGGTTAACAGTTCTCAAACTCAGTTACGAAACCTCATGACGTCTCTTCAAACCACTGCCCGCATGCTCGACGAAACCCTGCTCGATCAGTTGTTTCGTTTCGAGGGCGCCTTTTTGCGCAGTACGTGCCGAATGAGCAGCCAGGTCGAAGGTCGTGGATTGATTGAGTTTCGCGACCCGCAAACCTGCACTGAGCTGTTGGGTTTGTACGCCCACTACTATCCCGCCGCGCCGCGTGCCGCGCTGGTGTCGCAATGGTCGATGGATTTGATTTGCGTGACGCTGGCCTTGCCGCTGGCCGCCGCTGCGCAGAATGTGCGCTGCACCGTGCGTGATCCTCACGTGGTGCTGGAAGGAGGCATGCCCGTGGCTCAGCTGTTTGCAGCAGGCGAAGTGGTGCCCTTGAGTGACCCGCTGGCCTTCGTGCAACAACTGCTGGTTGAAGATATGGCGCATTTGGTCCTGGCCTTGGCCAGTGCCGGGCGGGTGGCCCAGCGCTTGCTGTGGAATAACGTGGCGGCCGCCATCGATGTTGCGCTCGACTACTTCCAGATGCCGCAAGCTTCACAGTGGCGCGATCATCTGTTCCGGGAGCGGCACTGGGCCGACGGTACGCGCAATCCACTGTACGGCTTCCTGCAACTGGCTCCCGGCCCGAGTGGCGTGCCGTTGCTGATGCGCAAGGTATGCTGCCTGCACCACCAGTTGGGTGATGCGCGCCCGTACTGCGACAACTGTCCGCTGGTGCCGGGCGCTGACATCACGCAGCCTTATCAGGCATAAGCCGCATGGGCCTCGACCTGGGTGAGGCGGCCATTTTCGACTTTCAATACTCGGTCGGCTTGTTGGAAATAGGCGTCGTCGTGGGTGATCACAATCACGGTTTTGCCCCGGGCTTTTAACTCCGGCAACAACTCCATATAGAACACTCGCTTGAAGGTCGGGTCCTGGTCGGCGGCCCATTCGTCGAACAGATAAAACGGCTTGTCGTCCAGATACGCCGACACCAGCGCCAGCCGCTTGCGTTGACCCGTGGACAGATCCACGGTGGAAAAACGATCGTCGACGATGCTGACCTTGTGCCCCAATCCCAAGGCTTTTACATAGCGCGTCGCCTCGGCGGTGCGCTGTTCTGCGCCCGGTCCGTCGTCGCCCAGCAGATGTTCGAACAGATGGAAGTCAGCGAACACGGCGGCAAAGTGCTGACGGTATTGCTCACGGTTGTCGTCGTCCACCTCCACACCGTTGAGCACCATACAGCCGCTTTCCGGCGCATACAGCCCGAGCAGCAGCATGGAAAGCGTGGTCTTGCCACTGCCGTTACCGCCGACCACAAACACCAGTTCACCCTGTTCCAGCGTCAGGTCCACCGGCCCGAGCATGAAGGGATGATCCTCATGTTCGCCGGGATAGCGATGGCACACACCGTTGAGCAACAGGCGCATCGGGCCTTTACTGGCGAACACGTTACCGACCGGCGCGGCCGCCTGGGCTTCAGCACTCAGTTCGGCGTCCAGTTGGCGAATGCGATTCAGGGCGATACTGGCCTGCCGCAGCGAGGGCAGGGCGATCATCAGATCGGAAATCGGTCGCACCAGATACAGCAACGTCACGGTGAAGCTGGTCAGCACGGTAATCGATTGCGGCAGCCAGAACGGTACGACAAACAGCAGCACGCCAAGGTTGAGGTAGAACAGCAGCGTGCCGAGGTTGGCCACCACCGAATACCCGGCCATGCCGCGCAGGAACCGCACGCGAAACTCATCGGCGCCCGGACGGATGACCCGCTCGACGAAGGCTTCGCCACGGGCGTTGCTCAGCTGCAATTCCTTGCTGCCTTCGATCAGGCTGCGAAAGTGCTGATAAAGCACATCCTTTTGTTGGCGTACCCGCTCCAGATGGCTTAACGGCCCGCGTTCGGCCAGGTGAAACGCGATCAGGCCGACCAGCAGGAACAATGCCAGAATCAACAGCAACGACCATGACAACCACGCCAGGTAGGCGAAGCACGCCAACGTCACCACGGCGTTGACGAACAACAGCGGCACCCACTCGAACGCCGCGGTAAAGGTGTGCACGTCTTCGGTAAGGATCACCAGCAAACGGTGTTTGCCCATGCCTTGCAGGCGTTTGAGCGGGGTGGCGAGCAGTTTGCGCGAGAGGTCGATGCGCATCTGGAAAATCGCGCTTTGGGTCAGGTGCAGCAGCGACAGTTCCGAGCAGAGTTTGCTCAGCAGCATGCCGACGCACAGCCCGAAAAACCCCAGGGCCAGTTCCGGCAATTGCTGCGGGTTGGCCAGCCCGCGGTTGATCAGCATCACCAGCCCCGCACCGGCCAGCCCGCCCAGTGCGCCGGTGATCGAGGCCAGTGCCAGCAGGCGTGCCGATTGGCGGTAGAGATAAAGAATCAGGTTCATGCGACGGCTTCCGTCGAGGCCACGGCCAGCGACTTGTTGAGTTGTTCATGGAAGACAGGCTGCTCGAGGATCGTGTCGTGATCGGCAGCGACCTGATGATGACAGGTTCGCTGGCTGATCGCGTCCCACTGCGCAGGCAGGGTCGGGCGCTCGACAAGAGTCTGTTCGGCCCACCACAGATGCAGGGAGGCGCGTACGGCGGGCACTGAGTAGCCGCTGACCCAACGACGTGCGTCGGCCATCACATTCAAGGTCTGTTCGATGTATGCCAGCGGTGCATTGAGGTCCAGGCCGTTGGCGCTCGTCCATTGCAGCAAGGCGAAACGCAATTGCTCCATGCGGCCCAATTCAGCGGTGGCTGTACGCAGTTGGGTCAAACGCTCCGGGTCGAGCGTGGCCAGTCGCTGGCGACTGTCGCTGCTCAATTCTTGCTGCACGACTGAGTACAACGCCTCCCACGCCAGTGTTTCGTCCTCGGCGTGGAACGTGCTGTCGAACAGGCCCAGCCACTCAACCGTTTGCCCTAGCGCCTCCAGTTGTCGAGTCAGTTCCAGTGCGAGTAATCCACCCATGGACCAACCGCCCAGGCGATACGGACCTTGCGTCTGAGTCTGCTGGATCAGCGGCAAGTATTCGCTGGCCAATGCGACGAGGTCCTGGTTGCGCAGCGACTCGGGCAACGCAATGCCGTACACCGGCATCGCCTGCGGTAACCCGGCGACCATCGGTAAATAGTGGTGAACTCCCCCCGCAGGTTGGTGCAGGCAGAACAACGGCGTCTGTCCTGCTTCGCCGGCCTGCAAGGTGATGACAGCCGCGTGGTCGTGCGACCGGGTAATCTGCTCGGCGAGCCCCATCAGCGTCGGGTGCTGGAAGATGATGTTGACCGGCACCTCGATGCCCAGCGTGGCACGCAGCCTTGCGGTCATGCGCACCACCAGCAACGAATGGCCACCAAGGGCGAAAAAGTCGTCGTGACGACCGATCACCTTGGCCTCCAGCAGTTCTTGCCACACCGCCGCGAGTACCTGTTCGACATGACCTTCGGGCGCCGCGTAAGCCGCCAGGCTGCGGTTCGGCACCCGGGCCAGCAAGGCACGATGATCGATCTTGCCGTTGGCGGTGCGCGGCAGTTGCGCCAGCCATTGGATGTCCGCGGGAATCATGTGCGCTGGCAACAGGGTCGCCAGGGACTCACGCACGGTGTTGGCTTGAAGCTCAGAGGCCGATTCAACGAAGGCACGCAAGCTCGGTTCGGCCTGGATGGTGTCCAGCAGGACGACGGCCAGTCTGGCGCCGCTGACGCTGCACAGCGCGGTTTCGATTTCGCCCAGCTCGATGCGGTAACCGCGCAGTTTGATCTGCGAATCGGTGCGCCCGAGGAACACCAGTTGCCCGTCCAGATCCTGCCAGGCGAAATCGCCGGTGCGGTACAGCCGTTGGCCGTCGAGAGAGGGATGACAGGCCTGGATGAATTTCTCGGCGGTCATCTGCGGCAGGCCCAGATAACCTTCGGATACGCCAGGCCCGGCTATATGGATTTCACCCTTGAGCCCCCGGGCCACGGGGGCGCCGTCGCTGTCGAGCACATACACCCGAGTGTGGGCAATGGCGCGGCCGATGGGTACGGATGCTGTGCGCTGATCCGGCCGGCAAAGCGCGACGGTGCTCCACACCGAGGCTTCCGTCGGTCCGTATTCGTTGTACAACTGCGCGTCGGGCTGGCGGTGATAGTGGCTGTCGACCAGCGCTGGCGGGCAGCTTTCACCGGCGACAATCGCGGTGTTCAGCGGGCTCGGGCTGTCGCCCAATTCGTCCAGCAACAACGCGTACAGCGAAGGCAGCGCCAGCAGGTGCGACACGCCGTGGCCGCGGATCAACCGGGCCAGTTGCAGCGGGTCTTTTTGTTCGGCTTCGCTGGCCAGGTGCAGGCACCCGCCCTGGGCGAGGCTCCAGAACAGCCCGGCGATGGAGCTGTCGAAGGCGAACGATGACAACAGCAGAAAGCGTTGCACCGGTTGCGGATACCCCGCCAGCCGCGCCGCCAGCGAATGCAAAGCGTTGGCATGGCTGATGACCACGCCCTTGGGCTGACCGGTACTGCCGGAGGTGTAGATCAGATAGGCCGGTTGGTCTCGGGAGATGTTCGGTTCGTCCTGTAACGGCACTGTCGGCATCGCTTGATCAATCGCCAGCGCACTTGGCTGCCAGTCCGCCGGCAGGTCTTGCACGCGAGCGTGATGGGTCAGTACCAGACGTGCCTGGCTGTCGCGCAGAATATGTTCGATGCGCTCGGTGGGGTAGGCCGGATCGATCGGTACGTAGCAGGCACCGGCGCGCAGAATGGCGACCAGCGCCACGACCGCATCGATGTCGCGCGGCAGGAAATGCGCGATCCGCGTACCGGGTTCCAGGTCTTGGGCGAGCAGTTGTTGGGTGAGGGCACTGACACGCTGATCAAGCTCGGCGTGGCTCAAGGTGCCGCTCGGGCCGGTCACCGCCGGGCGTCCGGCATGGGGGGCCGAACCCCTGGAGAAGCAGGCGGCCAGGTTTGGCAGGGCGAAGGTGGCTGCATAAAGGCGTTCTTGCGCCGGGTTCAGGGTCGGTGCAGTGGCCAGTACGCCGGTCACCCGTTGTTGCTCGGCGGCGCTGCAAGTCGCTAGGCGACTCAGGCTGGCGGACGGCTCGTGCAAACTGTGTTCGATCACGCTCAGCAGTTGTTCGGCGAGGATCTCGACATGGGCGGGCATGTAAAGCGCGGCATCAAAATGTAGCGACAAACCACTGGCCGAGCGCGGCTGATACTGCAACAGCAATGCGCTACCGGCGCTGACACTGTCGGCCTGTTCGAGCTGCCAACCGGCATCGTTCAGGGCACTGTGCGGCGCCAGCGAGAGTTCTCGAAAACCCACGCCCGACAATGGCGGCACATTGCTCAAGTGGCTCGGGTAGCTGTCCCGCGCATCGTTGAGCAGGCCGACACGCTCGCTCAGTTGCTGGCACAGCGCGGCAAACGATAGCTCGGGCGCGGTGTCGAGGGTCAGCGGCAACGGTTCGGAAAACAGCCCGAGGGCATCGCCCAGTACGTCCGGGCGTGCCTGGTTTTCGTAGGCGAGCGTCAGGCGCTCGGCTTCGCTGTAGCGTTGCCACAAGGTGACCCAGGCGGCGAGCACGACAGTGCCGCTGCTGACACCGAGGCGGGTCGCTTGCTGATCGAGGCGTTGCTGGGTTGAGTCGTCGAGCGGCAGTTGTACCCGGCCCGGCTCCACCAGCCCGGAGGTTGTCGGGTTCTGGCGCTGCCAGGGCAAAGGCACGTCCGTGACCACTGCGTTGAACTGCTGCTCCCAGAACTGGCGACCCGCGTCGTCTACCGACTCCAGGCGCCAGGCCGCGTAGTCGGCGTATTGCAGGGGCGGGTCTTGCGGCGCCGCTTGCAAGTAGCCCAGCGCCCATTCTTCACCGAGGTAGCCCAGGCTGGTGCTGTCCAGATGCAACGCCGGCAGGTGCAGCGTCGCTGACTGGGCGTCCACCTGCAGTTCAATTCCCAGCGCCTGCCAATCAGTGGCCGAATCGTCGATCACCTGCATCGGCAGCGACAGGCCCGGCAGTTGCTGGTAACGGGTGCGCAGAATTTCGTGGCGTTGCATCAGCGCCAGCAAACTGTTCTTCAGTCGTGCGCCGTCCAGCGGTTGTTCACTGCGAATGCGCAGTGTCGCCCGCTGGGCTGACGGCGCCAGGCGGGTTTGTTGCAGGCGCCACAGATGAGCCTGTTGCGGCGACAGTTCGAAGCCTTCGAACGGCGTGTCTTGGTGAGTCTGAGTCATGCTGAGACCTGTACAAAAAAGTTGGACATGAGCGAGCGGGGCGATTGGCCGATGACCATCATTGTTCGGCCTCCTTCACGACACTGCGACGACGGGCCTGGCCCAGGGTGCCTTGACGCGCATTGCCGGCTTCACGCAGCGCGGCTTGCGCCTGGTCGCGGCGGGACTGTTGCAGTTGATTGAGTGGCAGCAGCAACTGGGCGACTCGGGTGTCGGCGTTCAGCACAAGTTGCTCCAGCAGACAGACGAACAGGCTGTCGAGCAGTTCGATGTAGGCACTGGCGTAACGCCCGGTGTCGTAGTCGTACACCACCAGCAGGCTCTCGCCGTCATCCACGACGTTGATCAGCAGGTCCACGTCCGCAGCTTGTGGCTCCAGCGCCCGCTCGCTGATTGCCAGGCCTGGCAAATGCAGGTCCTGTTGGCGGGTGTTCTGCACCACCAGTTTGACCTGGAAGAATGGCGTATACCGTGCGTCACGCTGCGGCAGCAGGTCGGCGACCAGGGCGTCGAACGGCAAGTCCTGATGGGCAAAGGCATCCAGCGCCACGCGCCGGGCATCGCTCAGCAGCTCATCGAATGTCTGCTCGGGCGTCACGCGGCAACGCAGGACCAATTGGTTGACGAAGAAGCCGACCATGTCTTCGGTCTGTTGCTGATGCCGGTTGGCGATGTCGGTGCCGACCAGCAGGTCTTCGCGCCCGGTCTGCTGATGCAGCAACACGTTCAGCGCACTGTGCAGCACCATGAACGGCGAAGCCTCGCGGGCCGTCGCCAACTCGGCGATGGCCCGGGCCAGCGACGCGGGCAGGCGGCTGCGATGACGTGCACAACCGCCGTGCTCGCGGGTTTGCGCACCCGGCAATAGCAGCGGCGCCGGACTGGCTTGCAACTGCTGGCGCCAGTAGGCCAGTTGTTGCTGCCAGACCGGGCCCGGCAGGTGCGTGCGTTGCCACACGGCAAAGTCGGCGTATTGCAGGGCCGGGGTTTCGATGCGGGCAGCCGCGGTGCCGAAACCGACGTAGTCCGCGGCCAATTGCTCCACCAGTTGGGCAATGGACCAGGCGTCCACGGCAATATGGTGCATGGCAATGGCCAGCACATGGGTCTGCGCATCCAGCTGCAATAACCGCGCACGCATCAACGGCGCTTGGGTCAAGTCGAATGGCCGGCCAAAGACATCGGCCAATTGCATCTGGATGGCCGGCTCCTGTTCGTGCGCCGGGACCTGTTGCAGATCGGTGACCGGCAAGGCAAACGCCTGCGCTGTTTCGATCCGCTGCCAGGGTTCACCATGATCGCTGTGTACGGTGCTGCGCAGCACTTCATGGCGGGCGATCAGTTGTTCGAACGCCAGGCGCAGGGCTTCGACATTCAGCGCTCCGGTCAGGGTCAGGGCGAACGGAATATTGAAACCGCTGGAGCCAGGGTTCAACTGCTCAAGGAACCATAAACGCTGTTGGGCAAACGACAACGGCAACGGTTGCGAACGGTCGGTCGCGGTGATCGCGGGCAGGGCCAGAGGCGCCGCCTGCAAGCGCGCGCTGTCGATGGCGCGGGCCAGGTTTTCCAGTACCGGGTGATCGAACACCGCACGCAGTGGCAAGTCCACCGAGAGCTGGCTGCGAATCCGCGAGACCACCAGCGTTGCCAGCAACGAGTGCCCGCCGAGGGCAAAGAAGTTGTCGTCGGCGCCGACCGCCGTCACGTTGAGAATCTGTGCCCAGATCGCGCCCAGCTGCTGTTCGGTGTCGCTGCTCAGCGGTCGTTGCTGATTCAGGTCGCTGTGGTCCAGCGCACGTGCGGTCAGCAGTTTGCGGTCGACCTTGCCGTTGGCGTTCTGCGGCAATGCCTCCAGTTGTTGCCAATGCGCCGGCACCATGTACGACGGCAGGCGTTGGCTCAGCCATTCGCGCAGTTCGGCCACCGGTGTGTCGCCGCCGGTCCAGTAGGCGACCAGTTGCAGGTCGCCACGCTGGTCAGCGTTGACGATCACGGCCACCGCTTGCACGGCGGGATGACGGCCCACGTGATCTTCGATTTCACCCAGTTCGATCCGGTGACCACGGATTTTTACTTGCTGATCGCGGCGACCGAGGAATTCGATCACCCCGTCCGCACGCCAGCGCCCCAAGTCACCGGTGCGGTAGAAACGCGCGCCGGGTTCGAACGGGTGCGCCACGAACGCCGCTTGGGTTTTCTGCGGATCGTTGAGGTAGCCACGACCGACGCCGACACCACCGACGCAGATTTCTCCCGGTACGCCCACCGGCACCGGGCGCAGTGCCGCATCCACCAGATACAGGTGGTTGTTGGCGGTCGGCCGGCCAATCGGCATGGCATTGCCGACTTCGCTCGGCACGCTGGTCAGCGAATGGAACGCCACGTCGTCCGAGCACTCCGCCGGGCCGTAGGCATTCATCAGCGGCACATGGGCAAAGCGACTCAGCCAGGCTTGAGCCAATGCCGGCGGCAGGGCTTCGCCGGTCGGCAGCAGCCAGCGCAGGGCCGACAGTTGTGTGTCGGTGCGGGCCAGGTCGAGCAGGGCGCGGATCATCGTCGGTACCGCTTCGAGGACCGACAATTGTTGGTTCTCCAGTGCTTCCAGCAGGCGCTCGGGATCGTGGGCGATCACGTCCGGCAGGATGTGCACGGTGGCGCCGAGGATCGGTGCGGCAAGGAATTGCCAGACCGAAATGTCGAACGCCGGCGAGGCTGTCTGGGCAATCCGGTCCGCGCTCGACAGGCCCAGCGTCGGCACTTTGCCGAAGATGTTGTTGAGCATGCCCCGTTGCTCGACCATCGCGCCTTTGGGCGTGCCGGTCGAACCCGAGGTGAAGATCACGTAGGCCAGGTCGTCAGGGCTGCCCGCCACGTTCAGTGGTGTTGCATCACCCGCCAGCCACAGGGCTTCAGTGCGCAAGCGGCGTGGGGTTGCGGAGCTTGAAGCCAGCGCCGGTTCGATCACCGAGTCGGCACTTTCACTGGTCAACAGAATCGTTGCTCCGGACAGTTCGAGAATCTCGCTCAGGCGCTGCGGCGGATGCTTGATATCCAGTGGCAGGTAGGCCGCGCCGGCCTTGAGCACGGCGATCATCATGCTCAGCAGCGGCAGGCCACGTTCGGCGGCCAAAGCCACCAGGGTGTCGCGACCGGCGCCCGTTTCAATCAGTGCTCGCGCCAGGCGGTTCGAGCGCTGATCCAGTTCGACGTAGCTCAGGCTGTCGGCACCACACACGGCGGCGATGCGCTGCGGATGCTCCGCCACCTGTCGGGCGAACAGCTCGGCGTAGGTTTGATCCAACGGGAAGTCGAGCTCACTGCGGTTCCAGTCCACCAGCAGGGTCTGGCGTTCATCCGGCGTCAACAGCGACAGTGAAGCCAGTGGTGCGTCAGGCTGGGCGACCATTTGCGTCAGCAACTGGCGCAGGTGGCCGAGCATGCGCTGCACGGTATCGGCGTCGAAACGCGCGGCATCGTAAGTCAGGCGAATGCCCAGGCGATCGCCGGGGTAAAGCACCACGGTCATCGGGTAGTTGGTGTGCACGCGGTCTTCATAGATGTCGACGTTGAAGTCGACCTGACGATCCGACAGGCCGGCGTCGAACGGCGCGTTTTCAAACACCACCAGGCTGTCGAACAGCGAACGACCGTGCTCGATTTCACTCCAGCGCTGAATGTCCACCAACGGTGCATGTTCGTAGGCACGCAACTCGAAGTTGTGCGCGAACAGCGCTTGTAGCCACGGCACCACGGTCTGCGAGTCGTCAACTTTCACCCGCAGCGGCAGGCTGTTGATGAACAGCCCGACAATGTCTTCCACGCCCGGCAAATCGGTCGGACGGCCCGACACCGTGACGCCGAACAGCACGTCGTCGCTGCCGCTGTAACGGGACAGCAGCAAAGCCCAGGCGCCCTGAATCCAGGTGTTGGGCGTGAGTTGGTGCTGTTGGCACAATGCGGTCAATGCGCGGGTGTCGGCAATCGACAGGGTGACATCCAGGTTAGCCACCACTTCGACTGCCTGTTCGGTCACGACCGGGCGATCCACCACCAACGGCGTCGGCGCGCTGAACCCGGCCAGTTCGCGGGTCCAGAATTGTTCGGTGATAGAGCTGTCCTGACATTGCAGCCAATGGATGTAGTTGCTGAACGATGGCAGCAATGGACGGGCGGCCGGCTGGCCGAGCACCCGAGCCTGGTAGTGGGCGAACAGGTCGGCCATCAACAGGCCGAAGCACCAGGCATCGGTGAGAATGTGATGGAAGCTGCGCACGATCAGGAATTCCTGATCGGCCACCTGGAACACCCGCAGGAACGTCAGCGGCGGGCGGCGCATGTCGAAACCCTGGCGGCATTCGGCGTCCAGCACGGCATCCAGTTGGCGCTGGCGGGTCGCTTCATCAAGGCCGCGCCAGTCGTACCAGGCGAATGCCGGGTCGGTGTCGTGGTAGACACATTGCAGCGCAGCCTTGCCGTCTTGCCACCAGAAACCGGTGCGCAGCATCGGGTGCCGGGCCAGTTGTTGTGCCCAGGCGTATTCGATGGCGCTATGGTCCAGTTCGCCGTCCCAGCGATAACGTTGCTGCATCAAATAAATGCCGCTGTTGGGACGTAGCAGAGTGTGCAGCAGCATGCCTTCCTGCATCGGCGACAGGGGCAGCAAGTCGTCGATGCCGGCCCAGTCGAAGTTCGCGCCCAGGGCCGTGAGGTCGTGGCCGGCGGCGCGGCACAACGGGAAAGCATGCGCACCGGGAATGGCTTGCCCGGCGTCGGCGGCCAGCAGGCTCAAGCGCTGCTCCAACGCCAGGGCCCAGTGTTCGGCGTTGGCGCCACGGCAGTCGATCTGCAATTGACCTTGTTGCAGGCTGACAGACAGGGTCAGCCCGGTGGCATCGATTGGCGCGCTGGCGGCGATGACCTCGCTCAGCGGCCCTTCATATGCCTGCCATTCGCCGGCCATGACGATATGCACAGTCGGTTGCGGCAGGCTCAGCAGTGGCTCACGCAGGTAGTCGTTGTCGGCGAGGTAACGCAGCACACCGTAATCGTCACCGGCGTGCGGTGCGGCGGCCAGTTGCGCGTCAATCTGTGCGAGCAACTGCGCAGCGCTGGCGGTCTGTGTCACGGTCAGGCGCAGGGGAACGGCGTGGCTCAGGGCGCCGATCACCGTGGCCGGGTTGAAATCGGTGCGGCTCAGGGGGCAGGTGAGCGGCAGGCGTGTGCGTTCACAGCGGCCGCGGTCCAGGCTCAGCCAAACGTCTTGCCCGGCACTTTGCTGCGCCAGTTCCGTGGCGACCGCCGTGGCGACCAACGAGGCCCAGGGCGCATGGCTGCGCCGTTGCAGCAGGTTCAGGCGAGCGCTGAGTGACGCCGAAATCTGCACGCGGGATTCAGTCACCACCGAGTCTTGCGGCGTGGTCGATGGCAGGGTTTCACCGGCGTATTGCAGCCAGTATTCCCAGGCCGATTCCAGACCGTCTTCATCGCTGGCGTAATTATTCTGATGCTCGGCCCATTCATCCAGGTGCCCACCGTGACGCGGCAGTTCGATCGCACGATCGTATTGCGCTTGAGCCACGGCCAGCGCCAGGTCGGTCATCAGCAACGCCCAGGAGGCAGCATCCAGGCGTAGTGCATGGCTCACCAGCAGCACGGCGTCACCCTGTTGCGAAAGACAAGCGTGCCAGCCTTCGCCCGCCGCGTGATCCAGCGTGGCCAGGGTGGTTTCGGCCAGAGCGTTCAGTGCGTTCGAGTCGTCAATGTTCAGTGGCTGGCGGCTGGCACTGACCGGTTTAGGCGCGGCGGGCAGGGTTTGCACCCAAGTGCCGTCAGCCTGCTGGATGAGGCCCAGTTGCAGCGCGCGGTGTTGCTGTTGCAGGGCCAGCACCGCGCGGTTCAACACCTCGACGCTGACCGGCGCATTCAGCGCCACGCAGCGCCAGTCCGCCGCCAACGGCCCGGCTTCGAGACGGGCGTGTTGACCGGCGGTCAGCGCTACATTTCGCGCAGCGCTGCTGGTGTCGCGGCTGTAGTTCGCGCCTTGGCTGATCACCGCGGAGATCTCAGCGATGGTGCGGTTTTCGAACAACTGCTTGGGCGTCAGCTTCATACCGCGCTGGTGGGCGCGGGCAATGATCTGCAGGTTGAGAATCGAGTCGCCGCCCAAGGCAAAGAAATTGTCGTGAATGCCCACGCGCTCGACCCGCAACACATCCTGCCAGATCTCGGCGAAGGCGATTTCCACCGCATCGCGTGGGGCCTCGTAGTTGTCCTGACTGGCGGGGGCATCGGGTAATGGCAGGCGTGCGATGTCCGGTTTGCCATTGGCGTTCAGCGGGATCGCATCCAGCGCGATGAAATCCGACGGCACCATGTAACCCGGCACGCGCAGCGCCAGGTCATGGCGCAGTTTGTCGACGGACATCGAGGTGCTTGCCACCAGCCAGGCGACCAGGCGGGGCGCCTCGTTGGCCGATTGCACCACGCGCACCAGCACTTGCTGGAGGTTGCTCGACAGGCGTTTGATCTGTGCTTCGACTTCGCCCAGTTCGATGCGATAGCCGCGCAGCTTGATCTGGTTGTCGACGCGCCCGAGGAACGCCAGTTCACCAGATTCCAGCCAACGCACACGGTCGCCGGTGCGGTAGGCGCGGGGCAGGTCGGCGACGGCGGTGAAGCGTGCGGTGGTTTGCGTTGGATCGCCCAGGTAGTCGATGGCCAGGCCTTCGCCGCCCACCCACAGTTCGCCCGGCACGCCGACCGGCACGGCGTGGCCGTGGCTGTCGAGGATCCGCAGTTGTCGGTTCGGTTGCGGATGGCCCAGCGGTTGCACACCGGCCAGTGGCGAGTCGATGCGCGACAGGCAAATGCCCACGGCGCTTTCGGTCGGGCCGTAGTGGTTGTAGACCGCGAGCTCCGGGCGCAGCGCCCGGATCGTGTCCAGCAATGCAGCTTGCAGTGCTTCGCCACCGAGCAATAACGCGCGGCGCGGCAGCAGGCCGGCGTCAGGGTGAGCGGCGAGCAAACCGTGCAGATGGTTGGGGGTGAGCTTGATCAGATCCGGGGTGAATTGGGCAAAGCACTGCGCCAGGGCATTCGGGTCGGCGCGGGTGTCGTCGTCCACCAGCAGCAGGCTGCCGCCGCTGACCAGCGCGCCGAACAATTGGGTGTAACCGAGGTCCGCCGCCAGGGTCGAGAGCAGCGCATGGCGCCACGGTTGTTCAGCCTCGGCGCAACCCAGTTCAGCGAGAATGCCCATGACATAGGCGACGATGGCGCGATGGGACAGGCGTACGCCTTTCGGCGTACCGGTGGAGCCGGAGGTGTAGATCACATACGCGCAGGCCAGTTGATCCACCGTCGGCAGGTCGATGCCGGCGGCGCGGGCCGAGGCGTCGATCACTTGTGCGGAGGCGGTGTCGAAGGTCGGCGCACCGATGATGAAATCCACGTCGGCACTGGCCATCAGCGCACTCAGGCGCGAGGCCGGTTGGCCCAGGTCCAGCGGCAGGAAGCAACCGCCGGCCTGCATCACGGCCAGCAGCGAGATCACCGCATCGTTGCAACGGGGCAGGGCCAGCGCTACGCGATCACCCGGTTGCAGACCGCGCTGGCGCAAGGCGCTGGCCAGTCCGGTCGATGCTTCAAGCAGTTCGTCGTAACTCAAGGCGCCGTTGGCGTCGCGCACGGCTTCACGCTCGGGGTGGCGACGGGCCTGGGTGGCGATCAGTTCATGCAGCGCAGCATCAGGCAATTCGAGGGGCGCACCGTTGCCCCAGGTACGAGTCAAGTTCAGTTCCTGTGGCGGGCACAGCGGCACCTCGGCCAGTGGTCGATGGGCGTCGCGGCTCAGTTCCTCGATCAGCGCCACCAATTGCTGCAGCAGACGCGCACCGGCGGCATCGGACAAGCGTTTGCGCTGATGCACCAGGTGCAGATGCAGGCTTTCACCTTCCATCGAAGCGATCAGCGACATCGGATAGTTGTTGCGTCCACCGGTGTGGCGCAACGGCGCGGTATGTTCGGTCTCCGGCAATCCGACAAGGCCATCGTCGATCTGGTCCAGCTCGCGGGGGAACGGGAAGTTTTCGAACACCATGATCGCTTCGAACAACTCACCACCGGGCGGCAGCGCGGTCAATGCCCGCAGACTGCTCAGCGGTGTGTGTTCGTGCTCGCGCATCTCGGCGTTCCAGTCCTGGATGCCCGCCAGCCATTGGCCAACGGTCGGCGCATCGTTCCAACGCACCCGCAACGGCAAGGTGTTGATGAACAGACCGACCATCCGCTCGACACCGCTGAGGCGCTGTGGACGCCCGGCCACGGTGACGCCGATCAGGGCTTCGTCGCTGCCGTTGTGGCGGCCCAGCAGGTAAGCGTAAGCCGCTTGCAGCAAGGTGTTGATGGTCAGGTTGTTATCGCGGGCGAAGCCGGACAGGCGAGCGGTGGTGGCGGCATCCAGCACACACTGATGTTCGGTGCAGGGCAGGTGCGCTTCCACGTGGTCGATGAGCAGACCGCGTGGGTCCGATTCGGGTATGCGCGTGGTGTGGGCGAAGTCTGCCAGGCGGTTGCGCCAGAACTGATCGGCCGAGGGCCGTTCGCTGAGGTACGCCACGTAATCCTGGAACGGACGCACGGTCTCCAGCGCGGCGTTTTGCCCGCGACGGGCCGCGCGATACAGATCGCGCCAGTCCGCCAGCAACGAACCGACGCTCCAGCCGTCGAGCAACAGGTGATGGTGCGTCCACACCAGCGACCACTGCGCTTGTCCGTTCACATCGTCCAGACGCGCCAGGGTCAAGCGCATCAGCGGCGCGGCGCCGAGTTCGAATGCCTGTGCGTGATCTTCAGCCGCCAGGGTTGCCAGCCCTTGCGGGTTGCCGCGCAAGTCGACTTCGCGCAGCGGCAAGTCGACTTCCTTGAGGATGACCTGATAGGCGTCGTCCAGCTCTTCCCAGAGGAAGGCCGTGCGCAACACCGCGTGGCGTTGCATCAAGGCCAGCCAGGCCTGGCGGAAAGCATTGAGGTCGAGGTCGCCGGCCAGCCCGATGTTCATCTGCTGGTAGTAGACCCGGGACTCGGGCGCATAGGCCTCGTGGTACAGCAGGCCTTTTTGCAGGGGCGTCAGCGAATAGATGTTTTCGATTTGGTCATGCATGGCGGCAGTGTTCAATCCAGAAAAACGAGGAGGCATGTGCGCCGCGGACGGCGCACTCCGAAGTCAAATACAGGTCGATGCCGGGGCTCACTTCTTCGGCCCCAGGCGTTTGAGCAGGGTGTCGAGGGTCGCCTGGTTCATGCCTTTGGCCAGCGGGAAGTCTGACGGCATCAGCGTTCCGGCTTGCGGGTCGAGGCAATGCCCGACCAGCGCTTGCAGATGCTCCAGCAGGCGGCCGGGCAAGCGGCTGTCGGCGCTCGGCGTGACGCTGTGCCACTCGACACGCAGTACGCCGCCTTCCAGCCAGGCCACCACTTCGCGGCCATGGGTGACCCTGTTGGCCAGCGCCACTTCCGGCGGAGGGGGCAGGCTGCTGGCGCGCAACCAGCCGCCGGTCGATTGCTCATGCCCGAGGTAGTTGAACAGCACATCGCCATGCCCCGGCGGCAACTCGCCGCGCTGGCGTAGCAACCCGTGACCGAGACCGAGACCCAGGCCCGGGACGGCGCGCAGGGCTTCCTTGGCGTTGCGCACCCGATCGCCGGGGGCGCCGCTGGAATTCACGCGTAGCGGGTACAGGGTGGTGAACCAGCCGACGGTGCGGCTGACATCCAGGCCTTCGAACGGCGCATCGCGACCGTGGCGTTCCAGGTCCACCACGATCTCGGCGCGGCTTTCGGCTTCTGCCAGCGTGGCGGCGAGGGCGGCGATCAACAGTTCTTCCGGTTGTGTGCGGTAAGCGGCATGGGACTCGGTCAGCCATTGGTGGGTGCGGGTGGCATCCCAGCGGGCTGACAGCGTTTGCCGTTCGGCGAGCGTGGCCACCGGCCTGGCGTTCGCGACTGTCTGGGTGCTCCAGTAGCGGTGTTCGTTGCTGACCGTGCCGGCATGGGCGTGCAGGTGTTCGGCCCACTGACGATAGGACGTGGTTTTCGCCGGCAGGCTCGGGTTCTCGCCACGTTCCAGCCCTTGATACAGCTGCTGGAAATCTTCCAGCAACGGCGTCCACGACACCGCGTCAATCACCAGGTGATGCGCGACCAGATACAGACGTTGCGGTTCGCCTTCCAGCAACGCAGCGGCGAACAGCGGGCCGTGTTGCAGGTCCAGGCTTTGCGCGACGTGTGCCAGTTGCTCCGGATGGTCGCAGCAGGTCAATTGCACAGGCTCGGCCTGCGCAAAGTGCGCTTGCCATTGCCCATCAACCTCGGTGAAACGCAGACGCAAGGCGTCGTGGTGGGCGACCAGCCGATCCAGCACGGCCTGAATGATAGCCGGCTGCAGACGACGGTCGCTGTCGGCCAGCACCGACTGGTTCCAGTACGCTGCTTGCGGTTGTTGTTGGTCGAAGAACCACTGATGCAACGGCATCAATGGCATTACGCCGGTGATTTCCCCTTGTTCGGCCAATGTCAGCAATGGGCTGGCCACCTGAGCCAGTGCTGCCGGAGTCGGCGAGCGGAACAGGTCTTTTGGCGTGAGCGAGTAGCCCTGTTCGCGCAATCGGGAGATCAGCTTCAAACCGAGAATCGAATCGCCGCCCAACGCGAAGAAACTGTCCGAGGTGCCGACTTCGCGGCCACCGGTCAAGGTCTCGCCGAGCAGTTCGCCGAACAACTGGCAGAGCAGGGTTTCCAGGTCGTTGCGCGGCGCGGCGTAGTCTTCCTGGGTTTGCGGCAATGGCAGGGCGGTCAAGGCCTTGCGGTCGATCTTGCCATTGCTGGTCAGCGGCAAGGTCGGCACTTCGACCCACACCGCCGGTACCATGTACGCCGGCAGCTGGTTTTTGAGTTGGGCGGCGAGCAGGGTTTCGAGTCCCGCTTGCGCTGCACTGCTGCTATAGAACGCGACCAACCGGTTGTCGATCACCAGGGTGCAGGCACCGGTGATTGCAGGTTGATTCAGCAGCGCGGCATCGATTTCCCCCAGTTCGATCCGCTGCCCGCGCAGTTTCACCTGGTGGTCGAGACGGCCGAGGTATTCGATGTTGCCATCGACGAGGAAGCGGCAGCGGTCGCCAGTGCGGTACAGGCGATCACCGTCGATGAACGGGCTGGCGAGGAAGCGTTCCTGCGTCAGGTCCGGTCGTTTCAGGTAACCGCGCGCCACGCCGACACCGCCGATGTACAGCTCGCCGATACTGCCGATCGGCAGCGGCTGCATGGCTTCGTCGAGGATGTACAAGCGCAGGTTGGCGATCGGTTTGCCGATCGGCACGATCGCGTCGTTCACCGAACAACGCCACACCGAGACGTCGATCGCCGCTTCGGTCGGGCCGTACAGGTTGACCAGGGCGGCCGGGTGTTGCGTCATGAAACGCCGCACCAGATCCACCGGCAGCGCTTCACCGCTGGCGAACACCTGACGCAGGCTGCGGCAGTTGACCAGGCTCGGTTCCTCGACAAAGGCGCGCAGCATCGACGGCACGAAGTGCAGGGTGGTGACCTGTTGCTGCTGGATCAACTGGCTGAGATAGGCCGGGTCGCGATGACCGTCCGGACGCGCCACCACCAGCGTGGCGCCGGTGATCATCGGCCAGAAGAATTCCCACACCGACACGTCGAAGCTGTACGGAGTCTTTTGCAGCACACGATCATTCGGGCCAATCGGGAAGGCGTCCTGCATCCAGTACAGACGGTTCATCAAGGCGCCGTGTTCGTTCATCACGCCTTTGGGTTGGCCGGTGGAGCCGGAGGTGTAGAGCACGTAGGCCAGGTCATTGGCGCTGACATTGATCGGCTCGAACGCTGGCGCTTGCGGCAATGCGTCGAGGGTCCAGGCGGCGTGCCCGGCCGGCAGACGCGCCAGCCACTGCGGCTGAGTCAGGGTGACCCGGGCGTCGGCGTCCTCGATGAGGAAGGCCAGGCGCGCGGCAGGCAGTTCCGGGTCCAGCGGCAACCACGCGGCGCCGGCATGCACGATGCCGAGCAAGGCCACCACCATCTCCACGGAACGTTCCATGCACACCGGCACGATGGCGCCGCTGCCGATACCGGCAGCGCGCAAGGCCCGGGCGACGGTTTGCGCGCGTTGATCCAGTTCGGCGTAACTCAGGCGCTGGCCTTCGAACACCAGCGCCGGGGCATTCGGACTGAGCGCGGCTTGTTGGCTCAGGGCGGTGTGCAGGTTGGTCGGGCCGCTGTAGTGACGTTCGGTGGCGTTCCACAGGTCCAGTTGCTGTTGGTCCTGTTGTTGCGGGAACAACTCGACCAGCGCTAGCTCCGGCGTGGCCACCAGTGCATCCAGCAGCGCGCACCATTGCGCGCTCCAGCGCTGCATCGTCGACTCGTCAAACAGCGCTGATTGGTATTCCAGCGCGAGGGTCATGTCGCTGCCGTCGTCCTGGACTTCCCAGCTCTGTTCGAACTTGGCGTCGATTACCGGCAGCGTCTGCTCTTCGATGTTCAGCCCCGGCCATTGGCTGCTGTCCATGCGGCCGTGGTTGAGGGAGAACATCACCTGGAACAGCGGTGTGCGATTCAGGTCGCGGCGCTGGGCAATGGCGCCGACCAGCGTTGCAAACGGCAGGTCGGCATGGGCTTGGGCCGCGCGCAGATCAGCTTCAAGGCTGGCCAGTAATTGCTCGGCCGGGGCCTGTTGATCGACTTCGCTGCGGATCACCAGCGTGTTCACCAGGCAGGCCAACAGCGCTTGAGATTGCGGCTGGTCGCGTTGGTCCGCCGGGGTGCCGAGGCGAATGTCTCGCTGACCGCTGTAACGCGCAAGCAATGCACTCAGGGCACTGGCCAGCACCACATACGTGGTGGTGCCACGTTGACGGGCGAACTGGCGGATCGCTTCAGCCCGCTGGGCACCGAGGCGCACGGTCAGTTGCCGGGCACGAGGATCCGCTTCGGCGGCGCGTGGATGGTCGAGGGGCAGATCGAGTTGGTAGTCGTCTTGGCCGAGGTGATTTTTCCAGTAATCCAGACTGTCAGCGCGTCGGGCTTGAGTGTCCGGGTGCTGTTGCCACAGGGCGAAATCGACATAGTCGACGTCCAGCGCCTTCCAGGCGGGTGACTGCCCCTTCAGACCGGCGCTGTAGGCCTGGGCCAGTTCGTCGATCAACAATTGCATCGCCCAGCCGTCGGTGGCGCTGTGGTGCAGGCAAACCAGCAACAGGCTTTCGTCGCTGCCCTGACGTTGCAGCAGATGCGCACGCCAAGGTGCGGCGGTGGCCAGATTGAACGGTGTCATCAGCTCGGTCCGGGCACTGGCGCAAGACGCTGTCCAGTCCTGAGCGGCGACCGAAGTAACCGCGAGCACCGGGCCATGATCGTCGATCAGCAACTGCGGCTCGCCCTGGACTTCGACAATGCGGCTGCGCAGCACCAGATGGCGCTGGCTGACCTGCTCGAAGGCCTCACGCAAGGCCAGGACCTGAAGGTCGCCACGCAAGGTCAGAGCGAACGGCATGTGGTACTCGCGTGAATCCGGTACCAGACGGCTGAGCATCCAGAACCGTTGCTGAGCCAGGCCCAGCGGTAATTGTGCCGGACGCGGTTGCGCGGTGATCAGCTCGCCCGGCATCGCCGCGCGCAGATGACCGGCCAATGCCGCCACCGTCGGTTGAGCGAACACCAGTGCCAGCGGCAGGGTGACGCCCAGGCGCTCACGGACCCGAGCGACCAGGCGGGTGGCCAGCAAGGAGTGGCCGCCGAGATGGAAGAAGTGATCGTCGATTCCTACCGAGGAACATTCCAGCACTTCGCTGAACAACTCACAGAGCACTGTTTCAGTGGCATTGCGCGGCGCCACATGAGGTTGGCCTTCGCCGGCATCTGGCAATGCAGTGGCGGCCAGCGCCTTGCGGTCGAGCTTGCCGTTGCTGTTGAGTGGCAGGCTGGCGAGTTGCACAAAAAGGCTTGGCAGCATGTGCGAGGGCAGGTCGTCGCTCAATGCGTTTCGTACTGCGGATTCATCGGCGTCACCGCACCAGAAACTCACCAGACGCTGATCGAGCAACAAGGTGGTCGCATCGCGAACGCCCGGTTGCGCGAGCAATTGAGCGTCGATTTCTCCCAGTTCGATCCGCTGGCCACGCAGTTTCACCTGATGGTCAAGACGCCCCAGGTACTCGATGTTGCCATCGGCGAGGAAGCGGCAACGGTCGCCGGTGCGGTACAGGCGATCACCGTCGATGAACGGGCTGGCGAGGAAACGTTCCTCGGTCAGGTCCGGACGTTTCAGGTAACCACGCGCAACGCCGACCCCGCCGATGTACAACTCGCCGATGCTGCCGATCGGCAGCGGTTGTTGAGCTTCGTCGAGGATGTACAAGCGCAGGTTGGCGATCGGTTTGCCGATCGGCACGATCGCGTCGTTCACCGAACAACGCCACACCGAGACGTCGATCGCCGCTTCGGTCGGGCCGTACAGGTTGACCAGGGCGGCCGGGTGTTGCGTCATGAAACGCCGCACCAGATCCACCGGCAGCGCCTCGCCGCTGGCGAACACCTGACGCAGGCTGTGGCAGTCGGCCAGGCTCGGTTCCTCGACAAAGGCGCGCAGCATCGACGGCACGAAGTGCAGGGTGGTGACCTGTTCCTGCTGGATCAACTGGCTGAGATAGGCCGGGTCGCGATGGCCGTCCGGACGCGCCACCACCAATGTGGCGCCAGTGATCAGCGGCCAGAAGAATTCCCACACCGACACGTCGAAGCTGTACGGAGTCTTTTGCAGCACACGATCATTCGGGCCAATCGGGAAGGCGTCCTGCATCCAGTACAGACGGTTCATCAAGGCGCCGTGTTCGTTCATCACGCCTTTCGGTTGGCCGGTGGAGCCGGAGGTGTAGAGCACGTAGGCCAAATCATTGGCGCGGACGCTGATCGGCTCGAACGCTGGCGCTTGCGGCAGGGCGTCGAGGGTCCAGGCGTTGTGCCCGACCGGCAGACGCGCCAGCCACTGCGGCTGAGTCAGGGTGACCCGGGCGTCAGCGTCCTCGATGAGGAAGGCCAGGCGCGCGGCAGGCAGTTCCGGGTCCAGCGGCAACCACGCGGCGCCGGCATGCACGATGCCGAGCAAGGCCACCACCATCTCCACGGAACGCTCCATGCACACCGGCACGATGGCGCCGCTGCCGATACCGGCGGCGCGCAAGGCCCGGGCGACGGTTTGCGCGCGTTGATCCAGTTCGGCGTAACTCAGGCGCTGGCCTTCGAACACCAGCGCCGGGGCATTCGGACTGAGCGCGGCTTGTTGGCTCAGGGCGGTGTGCAGGTTGGTCGGGCCGCTGTAGTGACGTTCGGTGGCGTTCCACTCGACCAGTTGCTGTTGACGCTCAGACGCCGCCAACGGTGACCAGTCGCCGAGGCGGGTCTGTGGCGCGTCGAGCATGGCTTCGAGCAGTTGTTGCCATTGCGCCAGCCAACGCTTGGCCGTGGTTTCACTGAACAGCGCGGCGCGGTATTCCAGCAACACCGACAACACCTCGCCGTCATGCACTTCCCAGTTCAGGTCGTACTTGGTGGCCTGAGCGGTCACTGCCCGTTCGCGCACCTGCAATTGCGGCCAGTGGCTGGCCGACGAATCGGCGTTCTGCATCACGAACAACACCTGGAACAGCGGCGTCTGGCCGAGGTTGCGTTCCGGTGCCAGGTGTTCAACGACCTGATCGAACGGCACGTCCTGGTGCTGCTGGGCATCCAGCACGCGGTTGCGCACCTGGCTCAACAAGCCTTCGAAGTCCAGCGCCGGATCGAGGTCGGCACGCATTACCAGGGTATTGACGAAGCAACCGATCAGCGGCTGCAGCTCGGCCAGCGGACGCTGGGCCACCGGGCTGCCGAAACGCACGTCGCGCTGGTTGGCATAGCGCCCCAGCAACAACTGCGCCGCGCTGAGCATCAGCATGTACAGGGTGGCGCCGCGTTGCTGGGCGAACTGACGCAAGCGTCCCGCCAGTTCTGGTGGCAGTTGCAGTTGCACCGCGCCGGCGCCCGGTTCGAGCAGGCTTGGGCGACCCTGCTCGGTGGGCAGGTCCAACAGGTAATTACCGTCTTCCAGTTGGGCGCGCCAGTATTCGAGTTGGCTACGGAACACAGTTTGTTGACCGGGCTCGCGCTGCCAGAGTGCGTAATCCGGGTATTGCAGGGCCAGCTCCGGCAATGCAGCGACGGTGCCTTGGCATTGAGCGGTGTAGAACTGTGCCAGTTCATCCAGCAGGGTCTGGCTGGAGGCATCGTCAGTGGCGCAGTGGTGCACGGTCAGCAACAGCAACGCCTGGGCGAAACCGCTGCGTTGAATCAGCGTGGCGCGGATCGGCACTTGGCTGGCGAGGTCGAAACGGTGTCCGGTTTCGGCGTGGATGGCATCAAAGGTCAGCTGTTGCCAGATCTCGTCGGTGGTCGCGTTCAGTGCCGCCACGGGCAAGGTGATGTTGACCTGCGGCTCGATGACCAATGCCAACTCGCCGTCGCCATCGCGAACGATGCGGCTGCGCAGGATTTCGTGGCGTTGAACCACGCTGTTCAGAGCGGACTGCAAGGCCAGCGTGTTGAGTTCACCGTCGAACTGCACGGCGCTGACCACGTTGTATTCACCACCGCCAACACTCAGTTGTTCAAGGAACCACAAGCGTTGCTGTTCAAACGACAACGGCAGGCGCGCCGGGCGTGCCGTCGGGACGAAGGTCGCCGCCGGGGTATGCAGGGGATCGCCGAGCAATGCGGCCAGGGCGTCGAGGGTTGGGTGTTCGAACACCGCACGCAGCGGCGGAACCGTGGCGAACTGTTGGCGCAGTCGGGCAAACAGCACGGCCGCCAGCAACGAATGACCACCAAGGTAGAAGAAGTGACTGTCGCGACCGATCTGCGTCAGCGGCACGTTCAGCAGCTCGGACCACAGGGCGGCGAGTTGTTGTTCGGCGATGGTCCGCGGCGGGTCCTGGGCGTCCGGTTCAGCCTGGATGTCCGGCGCGGGCAACGCCTTGCGATTGAGTTTGCCGTTGTCGGTCAGCGGCAACTCATCGAGCAGCACAAATGCCGACGGCACCATGTAGTCGGGCAGGGCGGCGCCGATGGTTTTGCGCCAAGCGTTGATATCGGCCTGCTGGTCGCAGGTGACGTAGGCCACCAGGCGCTTGTCGCCGGGCACGTCTTCACGGGCCAGCACCACCGCCTGACGCACACCCGGCTGGGCGCCGATCAAGGCTTCGATTTCCCCCAGTTCGACACGGAAACCACGGATTTTTACCTGATGATCCATGCGCCCCAGGTATTCGAGCTGGCCGTCGGGCAGCCAGCGCACCAGGTCGCCGGACTTGTACATCCGCGCACCGGCCAGCGGCGAGAACGGATCGTCGATGAATACCTTGGCGGTCTGTTCGGCGCGGTTGAGGTAACCCTGGGTCACGCCGGCACCGCCGATGTGCAGTTCCCCTGGAACGCCGACCGGCATCGGATTGAGAAAAGCATCGAGCACGTAAGTGCGCACGTTGGCGATCGGCCGCCCGATGATCGGGCGCTGCGGGAAGTCGTCGACCGCACACCCTGTAGCGTCCACGGTGCATTCGGTCGGGCCGTAAGTGTTGAAGAAACGGCTGCCGGCAATCGACGGCAGTCGCTGCCAGAGTTGCGCGTCCACCGCATCGCCGCCGAACAGGATGAAGCGCGGCAGGTACACCTCGCCACGACGCACGCCGTCACTTTCGAGCAGGGCCTTGAGCTGCGCCGGGGTGCACTCGAAGGCTTCCAGACGGGTTTCGCGGAAGAACTGCGCCAGGGCGTCGGGGTCGTAGCGCACGTCTTCCGGGGTCAGGTACAAGCTGTGGCCGTCGAGCAGCAGGATGAGTTCGGCCACCGAACTGTCGAAGGCAAACGAGTAGTTGAAACTGCTGCGCATCGGCTGATCGGTGTAGCGCCGATACAGACCATGGATCCGCGCCCAGGCCAGGTTGACCACCGAGCCGTTGGTGACCAGGGTGCCCTTGGGCTTACCGGTCGAGCCGGAGGTGTACATGATGTAGGCGAGGTCGTCGGGACCGGCGAGTGGCGTGAGGTTGCAGTCCGGTTGATCGGCGAACAGGGCGGCGTCGCTGTCCAGGCGCAGGCGCGGCAGTTCGGCGCCCAACTGCTCCAGCAAGCCCTGCTGGCCGAGGAACAGCGCCGGTTGCGAATCTTCAAGCATGTACGCCAGACGATCCACCGGGTAGGTCGGGTCCAGCGGCACATAGGCACCACCGGATTTGAGAATGCCCAGCAGGCCGATCAACAACTCCAGCGAGCGCTCGACGCACAGCGCCACCGGGCGATTGGCGATCACGCCGCGGCTGCGCAGGTAATGCGCCACCTGGTTGGCCCGACGGTTCAGTTCGCCGTAGCTCAGGCTGCGGCCTTCGAAGCACAACGCATCGCGATCCGGGGTGCGCTCGGCCTGCTGTTCAAACAACTGGGCGAAGGTCAGGTGCTGCGGCACGTCCATCTCGGTGCGGTTCCACGCGACCACGGTGCGCTGCCATTCCGCCGCCATCAGCAGCGGCAGGGCGGCTACCGGGCGTTGCGGTTCGGCGAGCATTTGCTCGAGCAAGTGCTCCAGGCGGGCGAGGGTCTGACGCGCGCTGTCGGCGACGAACAGGTCCAGCGCGAACATCAGCTCCAGTTGAATCGGCGCGTTGGCCGGGCACAGCACATGCAAATCCAGATCGCATTCGGAGTGCTTGAGCGGCGTGTCCAGGGCTTCAAACTCCAGCCCCGGGAAGCGCAGCCGCGATTCCATGGCCAATTGCTGCGCGACCATCACTTGATACAGCGGCGCATGACTGAGGCTGCGCGGCAGTTGCAGGCTGTCCACCAGTTGCTCGAATGGCAGGTCCTGATGCAGCAGGCCATCGCGCAGTCGTTTGGCCACCTGGCTCACCAGGGCAGTGAAATCCGCTTGCTGATCGAAGTCAGCGCGGATCGCCAGGTTGTTCAGCAGAATGCCGAGCAGGCCTTCGGTGCCCGGTTGTTCACGGTGGGTGACCGGGGTGCCGATCAGCACCGTGGCGTCGCCGCTCAAACGGTGCATCAGCACGGCGAACCCGGCGAACAACACGGTGAACGGTGTGGTGCCCAGGCGGCTGGCGAAGGCTTGCACACGCGCACTTAGGTCGGCGCTGAGTTCACGCTGCACGATCCCGGCGCGGTAGGTTTGCATCGAGGGCCGCGGATGGTCGGTGGGCAGCGCCAGCAGCGGACTGCCTTCGCTGTCGCGACGATCCAGCGTGGTGGTCCAATAGTCGAGTTGGCGCTTGAGTTCGGCGCCTTGCAGGTGTTCGCGTTGCCACAGGGCGAAGTCGGCGTATTGCACCGGCAAGGCCGGCAGTTCGGCGGCGGCGCCGTTGCAACGGGCTTCATACCCCAGGGCCAGTTCCCGCAGGGCAATGGTCGCAGACCAAGCGTCCGAGACCAGGTGATGCAAGGCGATGCCCAGTACGTGTTCACCCGGTGCCAGGCGCAGCAGGCGCGCACGCAGCAACGGCGGCTGGGTCAGGTCGAACGGCTGCTCGAAGGTTTCTTGCAGGGCGTTGAATTGTGCACCGGCGCGAGCGGTGGCGCCGAGGTCCGACAGGTCTTCGAATGGCAGTTCGATGTTCAGCGAATCGCTGATGTGCTGGCAGGGTACGCCGTCGGTGCTGCGGATGCCGGTGCGCAGGATTTCATGGCGCACCAGCAGGTCGTTCAGGCTGGCGTGCAAGGCTTCGACGTTGAGTTCACCTTTGAGGTGCAGGGCGAACGGGATGTTGAACAACGTCGTGCCCGGCGTCAGTTGTTCGATGAACCACAGGCGCTGTTGCGAGAACGACAGTGGCAGCAGCGCCGGTCGCGCCTGGGCTTTCGGCGCGCTGATCGTGGCGGCCTGCGGTGCGGCGGCGTCGGCCTGGCGAGCGGCGATGGCCATGGCCAGCAGCGCCACCGTTGGTTGTTCGAACAGCACCCGCAACGGCAGGTCGAGTTTGAAATGCGTGCGCAGGCGCGCAACGATCTGGGTGGCCAGCAGCGAGTGCCCGCCAAGGGTGAAGAAGTTGTCTTCCACCCCTACAGTGTCGCGACCCAGCACCTCGGCCCAGATGGTCGCCACGGCGGTTTCCAGCTCGTTGCGCGGCGCGATGCTTTGCTGGGTGTCGGCCTGCCAGTTCAGTTCCTGGGCGGCCAGGGTCTTGCGATCGACCTTGCCGTTGTTGTTCAGCGGCAAGCGCTCCAGGCACACGAAGGCAGCCGGCACCATGTACGGCGGCAATTGCGCGCGCAGGTGTTCGTTGAGTCCGTCGCTGCCCAGTGTGTCGTCATGGGCCGACCAGTACGCCACCAGCCAGGCTTCGCCCACGCTGTTTTGCCGCAGCAGTACGGCGGCTTCGCGCACGTTCGGGTGCTGCGCCAGACGGTGTTCGATTTCGGTCAGTTCGATCCGGTGTCCGCGCAATTTCACCTGCTGGTCGCGGCGGCCGAGGTATTCGATCACGCCATCGTCACGCCAGCGTCCGAGGTCACCGGTGCGGTACACGCGACCTTCAAGCTGCGGGTGGTCGATGAACGCGTCAGCGGTGCGCTGCGGATCGTGCAGGTAGCCACGACCGACGCCGACGCCACCGACACAGATTTCCCCGGCAACGCCAACCGGCACTGGCCGCAGGGATTCGTCCAGCACGTACAAGCGGTTGTTGGCGGTGGGCTGGCCGATCGGCATGTGGCTGACGTTGGCGTGCGGCGCTTCGAAGATTGGCTGGAAGGCCACGTCGTCGGCGCATTCGGCCGGACCATAGGCGTTCATCAAGGCGATGTCGGGGAAGCGCGCAAACCAGTCCCGCGCCACGGTTGGCGGCAGGGCTTCACCGGTGGGCAGCACCCAGCGCAGGCCTGGTAATTGCAGGTCGCACGGGCACAGCGCGAGCAGCGTGCGCATCAGGCTCGGGACAATTTCCAGCACGCTCAGACAGTCGCTGGCGATCACTTGCAGCAGGCGTTGCGGGTCGTGCGCGACTTCGTCCGGCAGGATCTGCACCGTGGCGCCGAGTACCGGCGCGGCGAGGAATTGCCACACGGAAATGTCGAACGCCACCGAAGCGGTTTGTGGAATCCGGTCTTCGGCGTTCAGCCCCAGGGCCGGCACTTTGCCGAAAATGTTATTGAGCATGCCCCGTTGTTCGATCATCACGCCTTTGGGCGTACCGGTCGAACCCGAGGTGAACAGCACGTAGGCCAGGCTGTCCGGGCCGCCGAGCAGCGGCAGCGGCGAATCGTTGCCGGATGTCCAGCAGGCTTCGGCGAACAGCGCTTTGGGCGCCTGATCGAGGCCGCTGAGCAACTGATCGAGCAAGCCGTTGCAGTCTTCGCTGGCCAACAGCAACGGTGCGCGGGACAGGCTGAGGATTTCCCGCAGGCGCTCGGGCGGATGGTTGACTTCAAGGGGCAGCATCGCCGCGCCAGCCTTGAACACGGCAATCATCATGGTCAACAACGCCAGACCCCGGGGAGCAACCAGCGCGACCAATTGATCTTTATCGATACCGGCGTCGCGCAAGACGTGCGCCAGGCGAGTGGCTCGCCGATCCAGTTCGGCGTAGGTCAGGGACTCACCGTCGCAGATCGCCGCAATCTGCTCGCCACGTTGGGCGACCTGCGCGGCGAACAGTTCGGCGTAGCTTTGATCCAGTGGGAAGTCGTGCGGGTTGACCGCCCACTCGCCCAACAGTTGCTGGCGCTCATCAACGGCCAGCAGTTCGAAACTGCCCAGCGGTGCGTCCGGCGCGGCGAGCATCCCGCGCACCAGGCTGGCGATGTGGCCGAGCAAGCGTTGCACGGTCGGCGCCTCGAAACGTTCGCGGTCATAGGACACCCGAATGCCCAGTTGCTCGCCGGGCAGGATCACCACGGTCAAGCCGTAATGGGTGTGCACGCTGTGATCCATGCCTTCGAGGCTGAACTGGAAACCGCCTTCCAGGATCTGTTCGTCAATCGGGGCGTTTTCGAACACCAGGATGCTGTCGAACAGGGTTTCGCCCCGTGGGAAGTCACTCCAGCCCTGAATGTCGGTCAAGGGTGTGTGCTCAAAGTCGCGCATGTCGACGTTCAGCCCTTGCAGGGCACTGAGCCAATTGCCCAACGACGCTTGGGGATCCACCGACACTCGCAGCGGCAAGGTGTTGATGAACAGGCCGATCATCTCCGCCACGCCGGTCAGTTCTGCCGGTCGACCGGCCACGGTGACGCCGAACAGTACGTCCCGTTGACCGCTGTAGCGCGACAGCAGCAACGACCAGACACCCTGGAAAAACGTGTTTGGCGTGATCCGGCGGCTACGACAGAACGCCGCCAGCGCCTGAGTTTCTTGCTCGGTCAGGTGAATCAGTTGATCGTCCACCAGCACCGCGTCGGTGTAGCGGTCGCGGGCCACGCCGTTGTCCACGGTCAGCGGCGTTGGGGCATTGAGCCCTTGCAACTGGCCGCGCCAGAACTGCTCGGCCTTGCCCGCGTCCTGGCGTTGCAGCCACTGAATGTAATCGCGGAACGGGCGCGGGCTCTTGAGCTCCGGCTTGCGGTCGTTGCACAGCGCTTCGTAGACTTTGAGGAAGTCCACGGTCACCAGTGAAATGCACCAGGCATCCATCAGGATGTGGTGAAAGCTGCGAATGAACTCATAGGACTCGTCGGCCAGCCGCACCAGCCGGAAGCGAATCAATGGCGGCTTCGACAGGTTGAAACCGACTTTCTGTTCATCCTCCAACAGCGTGCGGATCCGCGCTTCTTGCTCATGCGGGGTGAGCCCGCGCAGGTCAAGGGTGTCCAGCGGCACTTTGACTTCGCGATGGATCACCTGCACCGGTTGCTTCTGGGTTTTCCATTGAAAACTGGCACGCAGGGAAGGGTGCAGCGCCACCACCTGGCGCCAGGACTCAAGGAACGCCACTTCATCGATGGCACCGCCGATGCGGTAGCGATCCTGCATCAGGTACACACCGGAGTCTTCGTGCAGCAGGGAGTGGAACAGCATCCCCTGCTGCAGCGGCGACAGCGGGTAGATGTCTTCGATCGGATTGCGGGTGGTTTTTTCGGTGGTCATTGAAAGCGTCCTGCAAGAAATGGGGCAACGGTGAGGGCGTGGTGGCGAGGGAAACCGGTCACAGGTCGGCCTCGTTCAGTTCGGCCATCAGCGCTTGCATTTCGTCGTCGGACAGTCCCGAGGCGCTGAACTCGGCGCTGTCGGCTTGCGGCTCTACAGTGCCTGCGGCCAGCGGTTGCGCGACCTCGGCCATGCCCGCGATGGTCTGGCGTTCGAAGACATGCTTGGCCGAGAGCGCAATACCTTGCTCGTGGGCCTGCGCCACCACTTGCAAGCTCAGGATCGAGTCGCCGCCAATGGCGAAAAAGTTCTCGGTGACGCTGACGGTCGAGAGCTTCAAGACCTTGGCCACGATCGCTTGCAGGGTGGTTTCCATCGCGTTGCGCGGTGCCACATGGGCGCCTTCGTCGAACTGGTCCGGGTCGGGCAGCTGACGGGTATCGAGTTTGCCGTTAGGGGTACGCGGGAAGGTCGCCAGGGTCAGCACCCGGGCCGGCACCATGTATGACGGGAGGCGTTCGCCGAGGAAGCGCTTGATCGCTTCCGAGTCTGGCGCGTAGCCGTGAGCAGCCAGGATATAGGCCAGCAGACGCTTGCCGGCGGCGTGTTCTTGCACAATCACCGCGGCTTCGCGCACGTCACTGTGGCTGCACAGTTGACGTTCGATTTCGCCGAGCTCGATGCGGTAGCCGCGCAACTTGACCTGATGGTCCTTGCGGCCGAGGAACGCCAGGCGCCCGTCCGCCAGCCAGCAGGCCAGGTCGCCCGTGCGGTAGGCGCGGGTGCCATCGGCCAGGGTGACGAAGGCTTTGGCGGTTTCTTCGGTTTTGTTGCGGTAACCGCGGGCCAGGGTCGGGCCGGCGAGGACGATTTCCCCTGGTTCGCCGATGCCGCTGGCAAGGCCGTGTTCGTTCAGCACGCGCAGGTCCATGCCGGCGATTGGGCGGCCAATGGTCAACGCCCGGCTTGGGTCCAGCACTTCATAGGTGGCCCAGACCGTGGCTTCGGTGGGGCCGTATTCATTGACCAGTCGAGCTTGCGGCAAGGTCTTGCTGTGCTGTGCGATCAACGACGGCGGGCACGCCTCGCCGGCGACGATCCAGCACTCTAGGCTGTCAGCACCACCGGTGCGCTGTAATTGATCGAGCAACGCCTGATACAACGAGGGCAGCGACAGACCGTGGCTGACCCGATGCTGGGCAATCAACCGCGCCAGACGGGACATCTCCAGCTCTTCGCCGGTGGCCGGTAGCACCAGACGCCCGCCCTGGGCCAGGGTCCAGAAAATCCCCGCGACCGAGCTGTCGAAGGCAAACGATGACAGCAGCAGGTAGGCGCGCACCGGCGCCTCATAAGCGGCCATGCGCACCTGGGTCGAGAAACTCAGTGCACCGTGGCTGATTTCCACGGCTTTCGGCGCGCCAGTGGAGCCAGAGGTGTAGATCAGATACGCAAGGTCGTCTGCGTCGGGCAACGGCAGTGGCGGCAAGTCGCTGGTTTTTTCAATTGTCAGATCGTCAAGCACGAAGCATTGCAGGCTGGCAGGCACGCTGTCGGCCAGTTCGGCGCTGACCACGATGTGCGCGATGGCGCTGTCGGCGAGCATGTAGGCGCGGCGATCCGCCGGGTAGGTCGGATCAACCGGCACATAAGCGCCACCGGCCTTCAACACCGCGAGCATGGCGACGATGGCGGCGTTGCTGCGGGCGAACAGAATGCCTACGGGCACCCCCGGACCAATTCCGGCCGCCACGAGTTGATGGGCCAGATGGGTCGCGCAGGCGTCGAGGCGGGCGTAGCTCAGGTCGCTGTCCTTGTCGCTGAGGGCGATGGCGTTCGGCTGTTGCTGAACCTGACGGGCAATCAGCTCGACCAGGGTCACCGGTTCGATCAATGGCAGGTCGGGTCGGGCATCGAGCATGTTGGCTTGAAGCGGCCCGCTCAACGGCAGTTGCGCCCAGGCTTGCCGCAGGTCGGCCAGTGCGCCCAGCAGCAGTTGCAGCCATTGCTCGGCGAGGCAGGTCGCCGCTTCACTGCTCAACGTATGGCGGTCGTAAACCATGTGGGCCTGCAAGCTGCCAGGCAACTGGCGCACGTTCAGGCAGGCTTTCACCGGGTTCATCACCGCGCCGGCATAACGTTCCTGGGCATCGCCCGAACGCCAGGCAAAGGCGTAACCGCCGTTGAGATCCTGGGTGTAATAGTCCTGCCAGCCGACCGTCCGTTCGATCATGGCGGCGACGTGTGTGCTTTGCTCCAGCAGGGTCGTGCGGGCATCCAGTTCGATGCGCACCGGCAGGCACTGTTCGAACAGCCCCAGGGCATTTTCCAGTTCCGGGCCACGGCTTTCGTGGATCAAGGTGATCGGCACTTGCTGTTGGCCGGCCAGGCGTCCGAGTACCACGGCCCACGCCGTCAACATCAGGTTCGAGGTCAGGGCCGGGTGGCGGGCGAGGTCGGCCGGTAATGCCAGATCCACCCGCGCTGGTGCAAACCCGTTGCTGGTGGTCGATTCAAGCGATAGTTGCAACGTCGGCTGCTCGCTCTCAGCCAAAGGTCTCCAGAAGTTCACGCCCGGATGGTCCGGCTCATCTTCTGTCAGGCTCCAGCGCCACTCGGCGTAGTCGGCGTATTGCAGTGCTTCGGACAGGTCCGGGGTGACGTCTTGCAGCAGCGCGCCGGCCAGCAGTTTCAGGCTGGCGAGGTCGAAGTGGCTGCTCGCGGCGGCCAGGTCCAGCACCGAGTGTTCATCCGACAGGCGCACCAAGGTCACGGACAGTGGGTTCGTCCAGTCACGGGGCTGCGCGGCGAGGTTGGCCAGTGCGGCGTCCTGATCGGCGAGGCTGTGCTGACGCAAGTCCTGCACCGTCATGGGCAGGGTGCAGGTTTCGTGGATCACCTGTACCGGGTGACGCAAACCCGGCACCGGCATCAGGCGTGTGCGCAGGATTTCACTGTCGGCCAGCAGCGCCAGTAGACGACTGTTCAGCGCCTCAACGTCCACCGACCGGGACAATGACCATTGCAAATGGCAACTGAACGGGTGTTCAGCCGCGCCGTTGAGGTGCGGGTACACCGATGCCTGTTGCGGCGAAATACGAAAACCTTGGAGTCCGTTCATGTTCAACTCGACTAAAAATTGGGCGTGAATCTGGGCCATGGCGCAGGCGCCGACGCTCGCTGACCGAGTGTCAGTCAAGCCTCTTGCGAACAGCGGTTGCGCCCGTTGAAGGTCAGACGGCGACGTCGCTCGACAGCAGGGCTTCGGCCATGCCGGTCATGATTGCGCGCTTGCCGGTGAAGGGTTCGCGACCGTGAACCGCGAGCATGTTGTCAATGAACAACACGTCGCCCTGCTGCCAGCTGAACCGCACCAGCGAGTCGAGGTAGGCCGCGCGTAGCGACTCCAGTACCTGCGGCTCGATCGGTTCGCCGTCGCCGTAAAAGGTGTTGGTGGGCAGGTCGAGGTCGTTGAAGTTGCTTTGCAGCGAATCGCGGATCGCCGGGGGCAGGGTGCTGATGTGGAAGAAGGTCGCATGGTTGAACCAGACTTCTTCGCCGGTACGCGGGTGGCGCACCACGGCCGGCCCGCGCTGGCGAGTGCGCAGGCGGTTGTTGTCTTTCCATTCCACTTCGATGCCGACACTGGCGCAGTAGGCTTCCACTTCGCTGCGGTCTTCGGACTGGAACACGGTCTGCCACGGCAGGCCGAAACCATCGCCGTAGTTGCGCACGTACAGCACGCCTTTTTCACGGAACCGTGCTTCGATTTCGGGGCTGATGCCGGCCTTCACCGCGCGGGTCGAGCCGATCGGTGTTTCGCCACCGGTCTCGGATGGAATGTGGCAGTAGAAGAACAGTCGCAGTGGAAAGCGCGGCGAATAGGAATGTTCGTTGTGCGGGAAAATCATCTGATCGGCTGGGTAGTCGGTCGAGGTGTAGATGTTGCCGCCGACCCGGGTGCGGGGCGAGGCGCGGAACATGTATTCCAGTGCACCGGGGGAGAGCGCGGCGATGACCTGGTCGAATTGCTCCACGGACAGCACCGAGAACCCGCGAAACAGCAGGGCGCCGTATTGCAGCAGTTTCTGCTCCAGGGATTCGCGTTCCCTGGCCGCCCAGGCGACCAGGTCGACGCCGCTGACCGCCGGCTCGATCACCAGTGGCAAGGCGTGGTCCGGGCTGAGCAGGCGCTCGCTGACCAGTTGCTGTTCCGAGACGTTCATGGCTTTGCGGCGCACGGCGCCGAGGGCGCGAGACGATGGGGGCACGATAGACATAAAGGCATCCAACTCGGTTAAAGGGTCAATGAGCGACGTTTGGTTTGCATCATCTGGCTGCGACCGGCCAGCGCCTGGGCCTGTTGGCGTTCACGCTGGAAGGTCTGGTCCCAGGCGGCGAGCCGTTCGGCCAGTGCCGGCAGCGGTTCGTCCAGCAGGTTTTGGGTCTCGTCCAGCAGGCGCGTCCACAGGTGTTGCAGGCGCAGGGCGCGGTCCTGATCGAAATATTCGCCGCGGTACTTGAGGGTGGCGTCGATGCCTTCGGCGCCGTGCACCAGATCGAGCACCAGATGGAAATCTCCCGGCGCCTGCGCCACGTCCAGCGCGGTCATGTGTGCACCTGCGATAGTGGTCGGCGTTATCCGGGAAGGTTGATAGTTGAGCTTGACCTGGAACAGCGGCGAATGACCGGGGCGGCGTTCCGGCGCCAGCGCCGACACCACCAGATCGAACGGCAGGCCCTGATGGGCGTAGGCCAGTCGTGCTTCGTCACGAACCCGTTCGAGGAAGCCGGCCAGGGTCGGTTCGCCGTGCAGGTCACAGCGCAGGGTCAGCTGATTGACGAAGAAACCGATGACGTCGTTGTGTTCTGCCAACGGCCGGCCACTGACATCGGTGCCCAGCAGAAACTGTTGCTGCCCACCGAGTTGCTTGAGTACCAGTTGATAGCTGGCCAGTAGCAGCATGAACAGGGTCATGCCTTGCTCGCGGGCCACGGTTGCAAGGTGTTCGCAAGTGGTTTGCGGCACCGTGAAGTTCAGGCTGTGCTCGCCCGGGGGCTGCCCGCTGCCACCCAGTTCGAGGGTTTGCGGCATGCTTGCCAGATGCTCTCGCCAGAAGCCTTGTTCGGCGGCGATCCGCTGTTCGCTCCAGTGATCGGCTTCCCATTGGGCGAAATCCAGGTACTGCACCGGCGGTTTGGCGTCGGTGGCGCCTGCCAGTTCCGCCAGCAACACTTGCGCCGAACGCCCGTCGAAAGCGATGTGGTGCAGGGTCAGCAGCAGGTCATGCTGCTGGTCATTGCGGCTGAGCAGTTGCGCGCGCAGCAGCGGTCCGGTTTCGAGTTCGACCGGTGTGGCGTGTTCGTTGGCCAGGCTGTCGCTGAGTGCTTGTTGCTGCTGCGACTCGCTCTGATCACGCAGGTCATGCCAGGTCAGCGGTACGTCCGTGGCCGGCAAAACCTGTTGCCGAGGGCCATCGATACTGTCGCGATACACCGTGCGCAATACGCTGTGGCGCATGACCAGATTGTTCAGCCGCAGCGCCAGGGTTTCAATGTCCAGTGGGCCTTGCAGGCTCAGGTGCAACACCAGGTTGTGCCGCGTGTCGTCCGGGTTCAATTGGCGCAAGAACCACAGGCGATTTTGCGCAAATGATTGACGACTTTGGCTGACGCTTGTGCGTTCGGTGGATGCGCTGGTTTTCGGCGATGGCTCGCTCAAGAACACCTGCAAGGCCAGCGCCCATTCAGCCAGCGTTTGTTCGCCAAACAGACGTTGGGTGTCGAGGCTCCAGCCCAGATCCTTGTGCAGGCGAGCGGCGAAGTCGGCCACGCTGATGGAGTCCAGGCCCAGGCCGATCAGGCTGAGTTCGAAGTCTGCCACGAGATACGGATTGACCTCGCGCAGGGTTTGCTCAATCCATTGGCGGCAAGCGGTTTGCGCGAGTTGCGGCACATTGCTTACGCGGTGCTTCAGTTGAATGAGGTCAATGGTTTCGCTGTTCGGCGCGATCTGCCCACCGCTCTGGGCAATGATGCTTAACGTCCCCGCGGCCAGTTGCTTGCGCGCGCCTTGACGGGCGATCTTGCCGCTGGTGGTCATCGGGATGGTGCCGGCTTCCACCAGCACAATCTGATCGATGCCGCAGTCGGCGGCTTCGCGCACGGCGTTTTGCATCGACGCAAACAGCGTCGGGTGATGCGCCGGGTCGACGAACTTGCGTTGCGGCTCGGCGACGATCACCAGTTTCTCGCGACCCAGTGCCGGGTCCATTTCCGAGAACGCGGCAATGCGCCCGGTGCGAATGCCCGGCTCGGCATCGGTAATGGCGAATTCGATGTCGTGAGGGTACAGATTGCGCCCGTTGAGAATCAGCAGATCCTTGAGCCGTCCGCAGATCACCACCTGGCCATAGTGCATGAAACCCAGGTCGCCGGAGCGCAGGTAGTTGTCGGCTTCGCCGACAATCCGTGCCTCAAAGGCTTCGCGACTGGCCTCGGGGTTTTTCCAATAGGCTTCGGCGTTGCTCGGGCCCTTCAGCCAGACTTCGCCGATGCGATCGGCGGCGCAGCGTTCATGGCTCTGCGGGTCGACGATGGCGATGCTGTGCAAGGCTTGTGGATAGCCGCAGGCGACGAACTCCACGGCGGCGTCATCGGTTGTAGCCAGGGCCACACGCCCGGTTTCCAGTACGGCCTTGTCCAGGCTCAGCACCAGTGGCAGCGCGTCGGCCGGCGTGGCGCTGACACACAGCGTCGCTTCGGCCTGGCCATAACCGGGGCTGATCGCCAAAGGATTGAGGCCACAAGCGGCGAAGCGTCTGGCGAAAGCGTCGAGAGTGCCGGGGTGGATCGGTTCGGCGCCGTTGATTGCGTGTTGCCAGGCGCTCAAGTCGAGTTGCGCGATCAGGTTGTCGCTGACCACCCGGTTGCACAGGGCATAGGCGAAGTTGGGGGCAAAACTGGCGGTGGCGCGATAGCGGCTCAACGCCTGCAGCCAGGTCGACGGCGCGTTGACGAAGGTCTGCGAAGCCATCAGGTAGCAGGGCATGCCGCTGTAAAGCGGGGCCAGCATGCCGCCGATCAACCCCATGTCGTGGTACAGCGGCAGCCAGTTGACCATGGCGCCATGCTCATCGAAACCGTAGGCCTGGCGCATCAGTTCGACGTTGGCGATCAGGTTGCGCTGACGCACTTCCACACCTTTCGGCGTGCCGGTGGAACCCGAGGTGTATTGCAGGAAGGCCACGGTCGCAGCGTCGACATCCGGACGTTGCCACTCACTGGCCAGCGGTGTGCCGAGGTCCTGGACCGTCAACACATCGGCCCGGTCTTGCACCAGTTCCAGCAAGCCCTGGCAATGATCCGCCGGTGCGAGGATCAGTGCCGGTTCGGCATCCACCACCACATTGCGCACGCGGTCGAGGTGGCGCGGCTTGCGTGACGGCGGTGGAAACAACGGCACGGCGATCAGGCCGGCATATAGACAGGCACAAAACGCACGGGCGTAGTCGAGGCTGCTGGGCAGCATCAATAGCACGCGATCGCCCGGTGCGTAGCGCGATTGCAGGGCGGCCGCGAGGGAGCGGGATTGCTCGTGCAGTTGGGCAAAGGTCAGGGTTTCGCCGATCTCGACGCCGTCCGGCAAAAAGTGCAGGGCAGCACGCTGCGGGAAGTGCAGGGCGTTGGCCTCCAGCACTTCGATCCAGTGATTGAATGAAAACATGTGCAATTCACGCCATGGCAACGATGACTTTGCGGTCACCGGTGTAAGGATTGCGGCCGTGTGCGACCAGTCGATTGTCGAGCATCAGGATGTCGCCGGGCTGCCAGGGGAAGCTGATGGCGGTCTGGCGATAGACCTCGCGCACAGTGTCGAGCACGTCGTCGGGAATGGCCGAGCCGTCGCCGAAGTAGACGTGGCGCGGCAGGTTCTCTTCACCCACCGCCGCCAGCAGGCTGGCGCGTATGCTGGGTTCGATGGCCGATACGTGAAACAGGTGCGCCTGATTGAACCAGACCCACTCACCGGTATCGGGGTGCTGCTGCACGGCGGCGCAACGCTGACGGGTGCGAAGGTCGCCATCGGCTTTCCATTCCCACTCGATGTCGTTGTCCTGGCAGTAGCGTTCAACCTGGGCGCGGTCTTCAGTGTTGAAGACTTTCTGCCAGGGCAGGTCGAGGGCGCCGCTGTAATTGCGCACATAGAGAAGCTCGCGGCTGGCGAACAACTCGCGAATCTCGGCGGGCATGCGCTGGTAGATCAGGCGGCTGTCGGCAATCGGCGTTTCGCCACCGGTTTCACTGGCCTTGATGCAGTGGAACCAGATGCGCGAAGGCCATGGCCGGGTATAGGCCTGCTCGTTGTGCAAGGGGATGAATTGATGGGCCGGGTATTCGGTGGAGCTGTACACCCCGGCGAAGACTTTGCTGCGTGGCGTGGAGCCGAATTCGTAGCTGGCCAGCGGTACGCCGAAACTGGCGGCGAAGCGCTTGAAGTCGATGGGGGTGGCGACGGTGAATCCGCGAAACAGCATCCCGCCAACGGTGGTCAGTGCATGGGGCAGGCTGTCGCGGATCGATGCGTCGAGATCATGAATCGACTGTCCCGGCACCGCCTGCACCAGCACGGGTAACGACAGCTCGCTGCCATCCGCCGGAGCAATGGAAAAAGGCTCGGAACGCCCGCTCAGGTGTTCGATTGAGGTCATCCTTTACACATCCTTTTTATCTTTTTCGACCAGTCGGAGCGGCTTGGGCAGACCTTGAAAACAGGGCAGAGGTCGCCGGCGCAGAGCTCGACTGAAATGTATTCGCTCAGATACACGGCGGCATCTTAGTTACAAATGAGATGGATTATCAATCTTATTCCTTTAAATTTTTTTTTCGATTAGACTCCGCCCCGCTGGCGCCGAACAGCATTCAGCCAGTTGAAAAAACAACAAGTATCTGTCGCATGGGAGCGGGGCGTGAATTTCAAAAAGAATACGATTGCGTTGGCTGTGGGGTCGGCGGTATGCCTGATTAACAGCGCATGGGCGGCTGAACAGTCGAACACAATGGAGATCGCTCCGATCACCGTGACGGGTGAAAAAATCAACCGCACCCTTGAGCAAACCCAGTCCAGCGTCGTGGTCGTCACCGAACAGCAATTACGCGAGAAGGCCGACCACAGCCTGGTCGATGTGTTCGCCCGCACGCCGGGCGTGTACAGCCAGGCCGGTAACGAGAACTGGGGTATTCGTGGTGTGCCGGTGTCAGGTTTCGATGACCAGGGCCCGGCGACTCTCAACGGTGCGGTCTCGGTGTATGTCGACGGCGCCGTGCAACCGAACCGCGCACTGACCCTCAGCCCGATCCCGCTGTGGGATGCGGAACAGGTCGAAGTGTTCCTCGGCCCGCAGTCCACCACTCAGGGACGTAACTCTCTGGCTGGCGCGGTGGTGATCCAGACCAAAAATCCAACCTTCCAACCGAGCTTCTCGGCGCAAACCAATGTGGGGAACTATGGTGAGCGCGGAGCAGCTGTTGCGGGCGGCGGTTCGATCGTCGACGACAAGATCGCCGGGCGTATCGCCGTGGATTATCAGGACGGCGACGGTTACATCGATAACGTCACCACCCAAGACGATGCCAACCCGCACCGTACGAGCAATGCCCGCGGTAAATTGCTGATCCTGCCTAATGACGACACTGATGTATTGCTGACCTACGCCCACAGTGAACACCGTCAGGGCGACAACTCGGTGATGCGCGTCAACGACAAGGTCCGCTATTACAAGGTTGCTTCCAACACCAAGGCCTTCGATAACCTCAAGCAAGACACCGTCAGCGCCAAGGTAGACTATCGCCTGAACGATGCATGGTCCCTGACCAGCCTTACCGCCAACACCCGTTCGGACTACAGCAATCGTCTGGACTTCGACCAGACCGCTGATGCCAACGAAGTCATTCTGCGCAAGCAGGACGGCGACCTGTTCAGTCAAGAGCTGCGTCTGAATTACGCCTCGGACACGGTCAAGAGCTTTGTCGGTGCCTACTATGGCCACAACACCAACAACTTCCACGACAAGTTGTTGTTCGATAACGAACTGTTTGCGACCGTCAAGGGCGACACGACGATTGAAAACAAGGCGGTTTTCGGTGAAATCAACTGGACCTTCGCCCCGCGCTGGACGTTGATTACCGGTCTTCGCTACGACCACGAGACGAACGATACCGACGTCAATCAGGATGACTTCTCCAGTCCCGGGAAAGTCAGCAAGTCGTTTGATGCCGTGCTGCCGAAGCTCGGTATTAACTACGAGTTGGCGACCGGGCAGTACCTTGGATTCATGGCGCAGAAAGGCTATCGCGGCGGCGGCGTCAACGTCCGCGCCGGAGGCGGTCACGAGGCCTACGACCCTGAATACACCACCAACTACGAACTGTCGTACCGCGGTTCATTCTTCGACGAGACCCTGCGTACCCGCGCCAACCTGTACTACACCGACTGGAAAGACCAGCAGGTCAGTGTGCAGGACCCGGACACTCAGTTCGCTCGCGTCTTCAACGCCGGCCGCAGCGACATCAAGGGTCTGGAAGTCTTTGTTGAAAAAGACCTCACTGAACAGCTGACGCTGACCGCCGGTGGCGCCATCACCGATGGCAAGTACAAGGACTTCGTCACGGGCGATGGCCGGGACATGAGCGGCGAATCGTTCCTCTATTCGCCCAAGTACAAGATGTCGGTGGGCGGCACCTATCGCTTCGACGACCGCCTGACCTTCAACACGGACGTCACCTACCAGAGCACCACCCCGTCGGAATACAAGTTCGGCGCGGACGGCAAGGTCACCGGCGAGCGCAAGAGCGACAACTACTGGCTGGTCAACTTCAACACCGAATACAAGGTCACCAAGAACGTCGCGGTGTCCGGTTTCGTGAAAAACGCCTTCGACAAGGAATACGTCACCAACAACCGCAGCGGCGACATCATCGACGTCGGCGCGCCGCGCACGGTGGGTATGGTTCTGCGCTACGACATGTAAACCCATAAGCGCGGGGAGGCAGGCTCCCCGCGTTCGGTTTCAAGGTTGTCGCTGCCTGAGACGTTCGTATTCAGGCAGCCCCGTTCCCTTCCAAACCCAGTCTCCATGGAGGAAATCATGAGTGCTTTTTCGAATGTCACGGCGGGTGGCGCGCAACAGCTACGTCTGTTGCATAGCGGTCTGTCGAGCTCTTACTGCCTGGATTCCACGCCGCTGCTGGAACGTCAGCAACAGCAGGAATCCAATGCCCGCAGTTACCCGCGACGCATTCCACTGGTGCTCGAACGAGCCCATGGCATTTATGTGCAGGACAGTCGGGGGCAAGTGTTTGTCGATTGTCTGGCCGGTGCCGGAACCCTGGCGCTGGGCCACAACCATCCGGTGATTATCGAAGCCATCACCCAAGTCATGGCGGCCGGTGTGCCGATGCATACCCTGGACCTCATGACCCCGGTGAAGGACGCCTTCGTACAAGAGATTTTTGCTTGCCTGCCCAGCGAATTCGCTCGCAATGCGCGCATCCAGTTTTGCGGCCCAAGCGGTGCCGACGCGGTCGAAGCGGCGCTCAAACTCACCCGCACAGCCACCGGGCGGCACTCGGTGCTGGCGTTTGAAGGGGCTTACCACGGGATGACCCTGGGGACGTTGGCCATCAGTGGCAACCTGTCGCCGAAAAATGCCCTCGGTGCGTTGATGCCAGGCGTACAACGCTTGCCGTTCCCCCACGATTACCGTTGCCCGTTCGGTGTGGCCGGCGATCAGGGGGTAACGCTGAATGTGCGTTACCTCGAGCATTTGCTCAACGATCCGGAAAGCGGCGTCACCGCGCCGGCGGCAATGATCCTGGAACCGATTCAAGGGGAGGGCGGGGTGATTGCCGCGCCGGACCGCTGGCTTCAGGAACTTCGCCGATTGACCCAGGCTCACGGCATTCCGCTGATCGTCGACGAGATCCAGTGCGGCATCGCCCGCAGCGGCCGGATGTTCGGCTTCGAGCAATCGGGCATCACGCCTGACGTCATCACCTTGTCCAAAGCCATCGGTGGTGGTCTGCCGCTGTCGGTCATGGTCTACAACGATTCGCTGGATGTCTGGCAGCCGGGTGCCCACGCCGGCACCTTCCGTGGCAATCAGCTGGCGATGGCGGCCGGCACCGCGACCTTGCGCTTCATCCGCGATGAAGGCCTGGTGGCCCACGCCGAGACCGCTGGCGCACACCTGCGCAAACAGTTGCAGATGCTGCAAAGCGAGTTCACCTGGATTGGCGATGTACGTGGTCGCGGTCTGATGCTCGGCATGGAAATCGTCGATCCGCAGGGCGCTCTCGACGTACAGGGGCATCCGCCGGTGGACACCGCACGGGCAAAAGCCTTCCAGCAGGCATGCTTGAAGCGCGGCCTGATCGTCGAGCTGGGTGGACGCTTTGGCGCGACCGTGCGCTTTTTGCCGCCGCTGATCATCACCGAACAGGAAATCGATTTCGTCGCGCAAATCCTGTTCCAGGCAGCCAGCATGATCAACGAGCACCCCGCGCGTTAATGATCCGTCGATGTCCAGGAGCTTGCCGATAGGGACCGGCAAGCCCATTTTGTCGGGATCAGGGAACGATTGCCGATGGTGCGGGTGCTGCAGCCCTCAAGTTACATTTTGCGGACGCCGTCATGCAGGGGCGACGTGTCGGTCAGCAGTTTTTTCGACGTGCTTTTATTGTTCGGCGATCCATCACTGAGTTCCCAGATCTCAAGCATTTTGGCGTACTCAAATGCATGGCGTGGATCGATCTGGATCCAGTGCTGGAAGGCCAGACGCTCTTCGGTCGTACAGGTATCATCCTGCAAACGCATGCACCAATGCGCGGCTTGAGTGAGAATTTCTTCGTCCATCTCGCAAGGGCTGGGGGCTTTCATTGACAGTTACCTATAGGGCCAGACAAGCCACTCTACGGGTGAGATTGGCAAAAAAATGTCAAAAAAGGTCAGCGTAAAAACCAGGTCTGGCGACCTGGGCTCGAAGAGTCAGTAGGGCGCAGAGGAAGCAGCCGCTCATCCTTCGGCTTTCGTCGATTTGATGAGGTTGTTGCGCAGTTTCACGATCGCGTTCTGCAACTGTGCGAACTCTTCCGGTTCCAGACCCGTTGCGTGGGAAAGGCCCTTCTCGGGGCGGTCTTCGCGTAGCTGTCGACCGCTTTTCGTCAGGCTGATCCGCACCTGCCGTTCGTCCTCGGGATCACGTTGCCTCTGCAGATAGCCCATCGCTTCCAGTTTCTTCAGGATCGGTGTGAGCGTGTTCGATTCGAGAAACAGCTTCTCGCCCAGGCTGCCCACGGTTTGGTGGTCTTCCTCCCATAGCGCAACGATGGTGATGTATTGCGTATAGGTGAGCCCCAAGTGCTCGAGTATCGGCTTGTAGGCCTTGCCGAAGGCCAGGTTCGTGGAATAGACCGCAAAACACAGGAAGTCGGAGAGCTTCAGATCAGCGGGGACTGTCTTGTCAGTGCGTTTCATGTGCTTCCTCGTTGGCCAAAGTAGAAGGCTCGCAAAGGCAAAATATACCTCGTATACGATTGTGTCGGAACAGCTCTGATTTGTTGACGGTGGCCGGTCTGACAGCAACGTCTGACCGGCCGCATGCATGGGTTTGTGATTCGCATGCGCTTAAAGCGCGTGCGATGTATTTGGAGAAAAAATGCAATCGCTGTGCGTCAAACCGTGAGGACGTTCAGGGCAACGTCGATATTGCCGCGCGTCGCCTTCGAGTACGGGCAAATCTGATCGGCGGTGTGCGCCAGTGTCGTCGCAACGTCGTGCGCCAGACCCGGCACGCGGAGCGTCAATCGAGCCTGAAGGAAGTAGGCCGCACCGGTCTGGCCCAGATCGACTTCGATGTCGACCGACAAATCAGACGGCAGCACCACGTTCATGTCATTGGCCACCAGCCCGACGGCGGCGGTGTAACAAGCTGACCATGCACCGGCGAACAGCTGCTCGGCGGTCGGGTGTGGCTGAATGGCGGTGAACACGTGCGCCGGTTTCGCGCTTCCAGGCGACGACAGCGTAATGTCGAGGCTGCCGTTATGACCACGCGACGTGTTGCCAGCGGCGCTGGCGCTGGCGGTGGTGTGAGTCTTGCCGGTCATCAGGACTTTTTCGATCTTGCTCATGGGGTGGATCCTCAGTGTTTCGAATGATGTGATTTGTGTGTCGTATACGTTTATATCGCATGCGATTTAATAATAATTGCCCAGGCACCCATCGATGTCAATCAGTCGGGTTGCGCCGCCCGACGAGTGGCCGGGCAACACGCGGTCGGCCGTTTCAGCGATATGCCGAATTCGTCATCAACCCGAACTAAAGCGATCAAGCCGTGAGCCTTGGACTTGGCCAGTCTGAACGGTCTGTCCAAGGAGATGACCATGATTCGACTGACCCTGATCGAAGCCCGTGAATTGGCCGAATCGATCCTGTTGCACAACGGTTTTAACCTGGCCCATGCGCAAGCGGTGGCGGCGACGGTGATCGCTGGCGAGCGCGATGGCTGTGCCTCCCACGGCTTGTACCGGATTCTGGGCTGCGTGAATTCCCTGCGGGCCGGCAAGGTGTCGGCGGATGCCGAGCCACGGGTGATCGACCAGGCGCCGTCGATTGTGCGGGTGGATGCCGGGGGTGGTTTTTCGCAGTTGGCGTTCCAGGCAGGTTTGCCGCTACTGGCGGAGAAAACCCGGGCCAACGGGGTTGCGGCGTTGGCGATCAATCGCTGCGTGCATTTCTCGGCGCTGTGGGTGGAGATCGAGCAGTTGACCGCCGCCGGGCTGGTGGCGCTGGCGTGTAATCCGAGTCATGCCTGGGTAGCGCCGGCCGGGGGACGGGTGCCGGTGTTCGGCACCAATCCCATTGCCTTTGGCTGGCCACGCGTGGGGCAGGATCCGTTCGTGTTCGACTTCGCCACCAGTGCAATTGCCCGTGGCGATATCGAGTTGCATCGGCGTGCCGGCAAGGCGATTCCCGAGGGCTGGGGCGTGGACGCCGAGGGGCGGCCGAGCACCGATGCCAACCTGGTGCTCGACAGCGGCGCGATGCTGACGTTCGGTGGGCACAAGGGCTCCGCGCTGGCGGCGATGGTGGAGTTGATTGCCGGGCCTTTGATCGGTGACCTGACTAGTGCCGAGTCACTGGCTTACGACGCGGGCAGCAAGTCATCGCCCTACCATGGCGAGTTGATCATCGCGCTGGATCCGCGACGTTTTCTGGGAGCGGCCACTGAAGAGCACTTGGCCCGGGCCGAGGTGTTGTTTCAAGGAATTGAAGGGCAGGGGGCGCGCTTGCCGTCGCAACGGCGTTATGCGGCGCGGGCGCACAGTTTGGTGGAGGGCGTGCAGATTCCCGAGGCGCTGTACAACGATCTGAAAGCGCTGCTGACTTGATAATCCGAACTCCTGTGGAAGCGAGCCTGTGTGGCGAGGGGGCTTGTGTGGTGAGGGGGCTTGCCCCCGTTGGGTTGCGAAGCGGCCCCAAAACCAGCAATCGCGCTGTGTCAGGTACACCGCATGTAATGTTTTTACGACTGCTACGCAGCCGAACGGGGGCAAGCCCCCTCGCCACACAGGAGCGTTGTGTTGTCAGACCGGTTCGCGGTGGCTGGCGCCATCAACCAGGCGGGCAATACCCAGCGGGTTGGCGTTTTTCAGGGCGTCGGGCAGCAAGGCATCCGGGCAGTTCTGGTAGCACACCGGGCGCAGGAAACGCTCGATGGCCAGGCTGCCGACCGACGTGCCGCGGGCGTCGGAGGTCGCCGGGTAAGGACCGCCATGCACCATCGCATCGCACACTTCAACGCCGGTGGGGTAGCCATTGAACAGCACCCGGCCGGCCTTTTGTTCCAGCAGCACCAGCAGGTCCGCATGTTCCAGCAGGTCCTGCGTTTCGCCGATCAGGGTGGTGGTGAGTTGCCCGTGCAGACTGTGCAGTGCCTGTTGCAGCTGCGCCTTGTCGGCCACTTCGACGACGAGGGTGGTCGGGCCGAACACTTCTTCCTGCAACAGCGGATCACCCTTGAGCAGCAGGCTGACGTCGGCCTTGAACAGTTGCGGCCGGGCTTGATTGCCGTGCTGGTCCTGGCCTGCCAGATGGCTTATCCCTGGATGGTCGACTAACGCCTGCACACCTTTTTCGTAGCTGGCGAGGGTGCCGGCGTTGAGCATGGTTTGCGCCGGTTGTTCGGCCATCAAGGCGCTGAGCCGCGCGGTGAACGCGCTGAACTGCGGTGAGCGGATACCGATCACCAATCCCGGATTGGTACAGAACTGACCGCACCCCTGAACCACCGACGCCACCAGTTCACCGGCGATTTTTTCGCCCCGTGCGCGCAGGGCTTCAGGCAATACCAGCACTGGGTTGATGCTGCTCATTTCGGCGAATACGGGAATCGGTTGTGGTCGTGCGGCGGCCATGTCACAGAGGGCGCGACCGCCTTTCAGCGAGCCGGTGAAACCGACGGCCTGGATTGCCGGATGCTTGACCAGCGCTTCACCGACGCCCGCACCGTAGATCATGTTGAACACGCCTTCAGGCATGTCGGTTTGCTCGGCGGCGCGGATGATTGCGTCGGCCACGCACTCGGCGGTCGCCATGTGTCCGCTGTGGGCCTTGAACACCACCGGGCAACCGGCGGCCAGGGCGGCGGCGGTGTCCCCGCCAGCGGTGGAAAAGGCCAGCGGGAAGTTACTGGCGCCGAACACGGCCACCGGGCCGACGCCGATCCGGTATTGGCGCAAGTCGACCCGTGGCAGAGGCTGACGTTCGGGCAACGCGCGGTCGATGCGCGCACCATAGAAATCTCCCCGGCGCAGCACCTGGGCGAACAGGCGCATCTGGCCGCTGGTACGGCTGCGTTCGCCCTGGATGCGTCCGGTTGGCAGGGCGGTTTCGCGGGTGACCAGGGCGACGAATTCGTCATCGAGGGCATCCAGTTGCGCGGCGATGGCTTCGAGAAACTCCGCACGGCGCGTCGCTGGCAGATTGCGAAAGGTCGGGTAAGCGGCAGCGGCGGCCTGGGCGGCGGCATGCACTTCCTCGGCGGTGGCTTGCATGAACGAGTAGGGCAGTGCTGCGCCGGTGCTGGCGTCATGGCTCTGCATCGCGATGTGGCCAGCGGCGCTGCGGGCACCGCCGATGTAGTTGTGGCCGATGATCTCGGGCATGGAAAACTCCTGTCGAAAAAGGTGAGGCAGGACCCTTGCAGGTCAATCAAGGTGCTGAGTCGTGCGCTGTCTTGTGGCGAGCGAGCTTGCTCGCGTTGGGCTGCGTAGCGGCCCCAAAATAGTGGCAACCGTTGCCTCTTTTGCGAGTGCTGCGCACTCAAGCGGGAGCAAGCTCCCTCGCCACAGGGTCTGCAGGTACAAGGTTCAAGCCAGCGAATCACCCCGGCGCGCAGCGGCCGGCACGGTGTTGTCCAGAGCAGCAATGCGCGCAGCGGATTCGGCATCCACCAGGTGCAAAGACTTGCCACGGGTTTCCCGGGTCAGGCCGACGGCCACGATGGAGATCAGCGCGGCGCCCACCAGGTACCAGGCGATCGGTGTCGAGCTGTGATACTTGTTGAGCAGGGTGATGGCGATCAGCGGCGCGAGGGATCCGGCGAAGATCGGCGCCACCTGGTAGCACAGCGAAAGGGCGGTGTAGCGCACGTGGGTCGGGAACATTTCGGCCATCAGCGCCGAGTAGGGCGCATAGGTCATCGACTCGATGGCCAGGCCCAGGGTGATGGCGCCGATGATCAGCCAGTTGTTGCCGGTGTCCATCATCGGGAAGCCGATGAAGCCCCAGAACGCAGTGAGCACCGCGCCGATCAGGTACACCGGTTTGCGCCCCACGATATCCGACAGATAGCCCATCAACGGGATCAGGAAAAAGTGCAGCAGGTGCGCGCCGAACATCAGCAACAGAATCTCTGAAGTGTCCTTGTGCACCACCAGTTTCAGGTAGGTGATCGAAAAGGTGACCACGGTGTAATAGAGGATGTTCTCGGCAAACCGCGCGCCGATCCCCACCAGCACCGCGCGCCAGTGATGACGCAGCACTTCCACCACGCCCAGTTGTTGTTGCTTGGTCTGCGCTTGCCGGGCCTGGGCCTCCTTGAAAATCGGCGCGTCATCGACGCTGGTGCGAATCCAGTAGCCGATCAGCACCACCACCGCCGAGAACCAGAACGCCACGCGCCAGCCCCAGGCGAGGAATTGTTGTTCCGACAGGTTTGACGACAACAGCAGCAGGGCGACGGTCGCCACCAGGTTGCCGGCCGGCACCCCGGCTTGCGGCCAACTGGCCCAGAAGCCCCGGCGATTGTCCGGGCAGTGCTCGGACACCAGCAGAATCGCGCCACCCCATTCGCCACCGAAGGCAAAGCCCTGGATCAGCCGCAGCAGCACCAATAACACCGGCGCGGCATAGCCGATGCTGTCGAAGCCGGGCAGGCAACCCATCAGGAACGTGGTGATGCCAACCACCACCAGGCTCAGTTGCAGCAGGCGCTTGCGGCCGAACTTGTCACCGTAGTGACCGAACACCAGACCGCCCAACGGACGGGCGAGGAAGCCGACGGCGTACAGGGCGAAGGCGGCGATAATGCCGTCGATCGGACTGTCGGTCTGACGGAAGAACAGCTGGCCGAAGACCAATGCCGAGGCGGTGCCATAGAGAAAGAATTCATACCACTCGGCGACAGTGCCGGCCATGGCGGCGGCCACCACGCGTTTGAGTCCCGAGGGTGTGGTTGCGCTGGACGTGCTGTGAGGATGGGACATGCTGACGTTTCCTGTAGAGGCGCGAAAACAGGTAGCCGGGCCGGACCCGCAAGGGTCCGCCCGGCAATCACTCAGAGACCGACGTCCGGCAACTCCGGACGGTTGGCCATGGCCTTGGCCATGATCTGCTCGACGAACTCCCGATCGGCTTGCGGCAGTGCCAGGCGTGGCGGACGGGTCAGGGCGCTGCCGCGACCGGCGATGGCTTCGCAGAGTTTGATGCACTGCACCAGGTCGGCACGGGCATCGAGGTGCAGGATCGGCATCAGCCATTCGTAGATCGGCATGGCTTCGGCAAAGCGACCGGCCTTGGCCAGGCGGAAGATGGTCTCGCCTTCTTTCGGGAATACGTTCGACATGCCCGAGACCCAGCCTTCGGCCCCCACCGCGATGCTTTCCAGCACCACGTCATCGAGACCTGCGAACAGCACGAAACGGTCGCCGACTTCGTTGCGCACGTCGATGAAACGACGGGTATCGCCGGAGGAATCCTTGAAGCACACCACGTTGTCGCAGTCGGCCAGGGAAATCAGGATGTCCGGGGTGACGTCGTTTTTGTAGATCGGCGGGTTGTTGTAAACCATCAACGGTACGTCGGCGTTCTTCGCCACGTAGCGGTAATGCTCGGCGGTCTCGAACGGCTTGGAGCCGTAGACCAGCGCCGGCATCAGCATCACGCCGTCGACACCGACCCTGCGCACCGCGTTGGCCACCTTGGCCGCTTGCACGCTGGTGAATTCGGCCACACCGCAAATCACTGGCACGCGACCGCGAGAGGCGTCGACCGCAACTTCGGTCACGGCGATTTTTTCTTCGGCGGTCAATGAGGTGTTTTCCCCCACCGAACCACACACCACCAGGCCCGATACGCCGTCACGGATCACGTTGGAAATCACCTGGTGGGTTTTTTCCAGGTTGATGGAGAAGTCATCGTTGAATTGAGTGGTCACCGCGGGGAAGACGCCACTCCAGTTAATGCGCTTGCTCATTGTTGCCTCCGGTTCGTTTTTGTATTTCGTATACGATATTTTAAATGCCGATACTCGGCCAGTGGTTTTTTCAATCAATCAGGGTTTTTTGCTACTGGTGAAATCCCTGTGGCGAGGGAGCATGTGTGGTGAGGCAGCTTTTGTGGCGAGGGAGCTTGCTCCCGTTCGGCTGCGCAGCAGTCGTGAAACCAGACCACCGATTGTTTCAGACAAACCGCGATTACAGCATTGGGGCTGCTGCGCAACCCAGCGGGAGCAAGCTCCCTCGCCACAAAAGCTGCTTAGCCACAAAAACTCTCCTCTCCACACAAGCTCCGGTTCAGTGTCAGGCACCCGGCCAGGTGTCTGACAGGCGATAGCCCTGTGGCCAGGGATCGCTCGGGTCGAGCAGTAATTGGTGGGTGCCGGTGATCCAGGCCCGGCCGGAAATGCACGGGTAGATCGCCGGGCGGCCGGCCACTTCGGTCATCGAATCGATGCGGCAATGGAATTCGGAACCGAGGATCGAACGGCCGATAAAGCGCTCGCCCACCTGCATCAATCCCTTGGCCTGCAACACCGCCATACGCGCCGAACAGCCAGTGCCGGTGGGGGAGCGGTCGATCTTGCCGGGTTGAATCACCACTGCGTTGGCCCCGGTGGCGATGCCGTTTTCAACGACGATGGGCGCGGCAATCTGGCAGAAGGAAATATGCGACCACTCGGAGTTCAGCGGATGGACGAAGCCCAGCTGTTCGTTGGCTGCGCGAGTGATTTTCAACCCGACCTCGACCAGTTCAGCGGCCTCGTCAGGGCGGATGGCAAAGCCCAGGCGTTTGGCGTCGGCGATGACAAAACTGTCGCCGCCGTACGCAGTGTCGACCTGCAACGAGCCGAGGCCTTCGACTTCGATCCAGGCGTCGAGGCGGTCAGCGAAGGAGGGCACGTTCTTGATTTCCACCCGTTCGACCTTGCCGTCACGGCAGTCGGCTACGGCCTCGATCAACCCGCCGGGCGCTTCGAGCACCAGCCGGGTTTGCGGTTCGGTCATCGGCAGGATGCCGCTGTCGAGCAGCACCGTGGCGACGCACAGCGAATTGGAACCGGACATCGGTGGCGTGTCCGCCGGCTCCATGATGATCCACGCCATTTGCGCCCGAGGGTCCTTGGCCGGCACCAGCAGATTGACGTGGCGGAACACGCCACCACGGGGTTCGTTGAGGACGAAATTGCGCAGGGTTTCATCCTTGGCGATCCAGCGCGATTGTTCCCACACGGTGGCGCCCGGTGGTGGGGCGACACCGCCGACGATCACATCGCCGACTTCGCCTTCGGCGTGGCAGCTGACCACATGAATGACTTTCGATGAACGCATGGCTTACTCCTTTTATCGCCGGTCGTTATTTCACTGATTTGAGAAACGCCGCTGTTTCAGCATGCACCGGATTACCGATCACCTGATCCGGCGAGCCGATCTCGTGCACCAGGCCATTGCGAAAGAACGCCACGCGGTCGGACACGTCGCGGGCAAAGCGGATTTCGTGGGTCACCAGCACCATGGTCATGCCGTCTTCGGCGAGCATGCGCATGGTGTCCAGCACCTCGCCGACCAATTGCGGGTCGAGGGCCGAGGTGGCTTCGTCGAACAGCATGTAGTCCGGCGACATGGCCAGGGCGCGGGCGATGGCCATGCGTTGCTGCTGGCCTCCGGACAACTTGCCGGGGAAGGTCTTGAGCTTGTCGCCAAGGCCCACGTGGGTCAGTTGCTGCACCGCCAGCTCTTCAGCTTCGGCCTTGCTTTTACCCAAGACCTTGCGCGGCGCCAGCATCACGTTTTCCAGCACGGTCAGGTGCGGGAAGGCATTCCATTGCTGGAACACGATGCCGATTTTCTGCCGCAGGCGGTTGAGGTCGGTGGCGCTGTGATGGACCTCGACGCCATCGACGCGAATGTTGCCTTTCTGGATCGGCTCCAGGCCGTTGATGCACATCAGCAGGGTCGATTTGCCGGAGCCCGAGCCGCCGATGATCGACACCACTTCGCCCTTGTCCACCGTCAGGCTGACACCCTTGACCACGGCCAGATCGCCGAAGGATTTATGTACGTTGTCGATCTCAATCATTTTCTTGCCACCTTCTTTCCAGACGAGCACCCAGGCGTGCGACCACCAGGCTCATGACGTAATAGATAAGGCCCGCGACGCACAGCACCAGCAACGGTTCCTGAATGCGGGTGACGATGGTTTGCGAGGCGCGCAGCAGTTCGACGATGCCGATCCACATCACCAGCGCGGTGTCTTTCATCACCCCGAGCACCAGGTTCAGCCAGCCGGGGAAGGCCACGCGGGTGGCCATCGGCAGGACGATCCAGCGCAGGTCCTGCAAAAAACTCAGGCCCAGCGAACGACTGGCCCGACGCAGGGTGAACGGCACCGACAGCACGCCGCTGCGCACGATCTCGGTGAAGTACGCGGCGGTGTAGACCCCCAGCACAATGCAGCCGACGCTGAAGGCGCTGAGGTTCAAACCGACAATGCTTTTGAGCGAGTTGAACAGCACGAACTGGATCAGCAGCGGCACGCTGCGAAACACGTCCAGCACCCAGGCCAGAGGCAGGCTGGCGCGTGGCAACAGTGCCCGCAGCAGGCCAAACAACAGCCCGGCGACGGAGCCGAGGATGATCGACCAGAACGTCAGTTGCAGGGTGACCCAGGCGCCATCGAGCAGGAACAGCAGGTCATTCCAGGAAAAACTGGTGGAAAACATGGTCAAGCCCTCAGTAACGGAACAACCGCCAGGCCATCAGCCGGGCTGACGCGACGATCGCCTTGGCAATCAGGTAATACAGCGCGGCGGCGATAGCGAAGTATTCGAAGGTGCGGAACGTTTTGACGTTGTAGTCCTGGGTCACCCCGGTCAGGTCATTGTTCAGCCCGACGATCACCCCCAGCGACGTCATCAGCACCGCCCAGACCATTTGATTAGTCAGCGGGTAGAAAACGATCCGCAACAGCTGCGGGACGATGATCATGCGGTAAGCCTGGAAGGCACTCATGCCCAGCGAACGTGCGGCGCGCACTTGAGTGTCGGGGACGGCCTTGAGGCCGCCGCGAAAGTTCTCCGCCAGATACCCCGCATTGTTGAAGGTGATCCCGGCGAGCAGGGCGAACCATGAGCTGACGTGCAGGCCTAGCGAGCCGAGGCCGAAGTAGAGGACGTAGATCTGAAACAGCGATGGGGTGTTGCGCGCGATCGATACCCAGCCGCTGCCGATGCCGCGCAGCAGCGGGGTTTTGCTTTCGCGCATCACCGTCAGGGCCAGGGCGATCAGCACGCCGAAGATCATCGACAACGCGGCGGTCTCGAAAGTGACCCAGGCACCGGCGAGCATGTCCGGCAGGGCGCGCAGGGTGGCGCGCCATTGGAAGGTGTAATCAAACATGCGCGAGCGTCTCCAGAGGGGTGGCAATGTTCAGCCAGGCCGGCAGACGACCGCTGGCCGTGGCACTGCAAGCGGTATCGACACATTCAGCCAGGCTGGCGAAATGCACCTTGCGACCCACCAGGCCGGGTGCGTAATGGGCGTATTTGCCGGAGTTGGTCATCAAGGTTGTTGCGCCCGGCGGGATCACCGGTTCGCCGAGCATGCACCAGCAGGTATCGGTCACCAGGGTGGCGCCGAAGGCTTCGATCACGGCGATATGCCCGGCTTCGCGAGCCTGCTCCAGCACGGCGCGGCCGCAGGTAATGGCGAGGACCACGTCAGGGTGTTTGTGCCGACCGAGGCACAGTCGCGCCAGGTGAGCGAACTCGCTGAGGGAGAAATGCGGGTTACCCAGCGAGACCACATCCACCCGGCTGTCGCGGGCACTGTTGAGTTCGCGCCAGCTGACTAACAGATCGTTCAGGCGGATTGTTTCCACGGGGATGGACACCTCCATTTCCAGCACCTGTTCCGGGTCGATAGCCTCCGGGGTGATCCCGGCGATATGGAATAACGGGGCGGCGGAAGTGGTGGCAAACGCCGCGCCGAACGCCTTGAGGTCGTCCAGGCTCGGCTTGCGGTTTTCCAACCCGCGCACCAGTGGAATCCGGCTGCCCGCCAGCGCGCCGATGTGGTAACCGAGCAACGGGTAGAAGGCATCGTCCAGTTCCCCCAGGGCGGGCACCTCGACCTGCAGTCGGGCCTTGCGTTGGGCGTCCAGGTGGCAGCCGATCAACGGGGCGCGGCCGGTCAGGGCGATGCAGATATCCAGGTAGTCCGGGTACTTCAGGGTGCGTGCACCCAGCACGCTGTTGGCGTAGACCACCGCGTTGGATTCGGCCCAGACGATCTGCTCGCCCGCCTTCGGCGCACTGTCGAGCAGGTAGGGCGCGCAGGTGAAACTGAGTTGCGCACCCATCGCCATATAGACATCGCCCAAGGCGCTGGCCGGTTCGCCGAGCGCCGGGTCGATGCCCAATTCGCGCCAGCGGCGCTGGTCCACGGAAATTGAATTGAGGGTGGTGGGCACCCGCACGTTGGCGCCCCATTGCACCAGTTGTTCGGCAAAGCGCAGGCTCGCAGGTCCGGTGTAGATGCAGCCGTCGATATGTGCCTGGGTGACATCCACCAGGCGGCGGGCACCTTGCAGCTCGGCCATGCGCAGGACGATCTGCATGGCCACTTGCGCAGCCTTGCCATGCTGGCCGTCGAGCAGCGCCCGATCGTGTTCGGTGAGTTCGATCGGGGCGCTTGGGTCTTGCGTTTGCAATGTGCTGTCGAGTGCCTGCCAGGCATCGCCCGGCAGGTGTTCGAACACGGTTACCGAGGCTCCGTCGACCCGAGCGAAGGCCTTGCCGCGCAACGCGGCGAAGGCCTCCCGGCCGATGCACAGCACCGGCAGGGAACGCTCGAAAATCGTCTGCGCCACGAGCACGCCCAAGGTCAGGATCTCATCGGGTTCGGCCAGCACCAATGCAGCCGGTGCGTGGCCGTTGCTGATCAGTTCCATCAACACGCTGCTGCCGGTGCACGAGCCGCGACCGCTGGGAATGGCCAGCACGCGGCCGGCCAGGTGTTCGCCGCTGAGCGGGTGGTGACGGTCAATGATCTCACCGCTAAACGGATCGACCCCGCCCCAGAAACTCAACCCGATATCGGCGAACAGCAGGGCGCCCTCGGCGGCGCCCGCGACCAGGCTGCGACCGGTCAGAGAAGTGGGCCTAGGCATGCCGGACACCTCAGTAGTAGACCTGTGGCACGGTCAGGTTGGTCGGAGGGATTTCAGTGCCGACCCATTTGACGAACAGCTCTTTGTAACGACCGGTGCGTACCTGTTGGTTGACGAACAGGTTGAGGTAGTTGAGCAGGCCATACTCGTTACGCTTGGCGCCGAGGGAGACGTAGTCGATCACGTACGGCGCGTTACCGGCGACTTTCAGGTTTTTGTATTTGCCCGATTTGAGGGTGGCGGCGGCCACGGTGTTGGTGACCACGGTGGCGTCGATATGGCCTTGGGCGACGGCCAGCAGGGTGTCGTTCTGCGACTGATAGGCGCGGAAGGTGCCGGTGCCCCAGTTCTTCACGTCTTTCTCTAGCGCGATGGCCTCATAGGTGCCGCTGGTGTTACCCACGGGTTTGCCCTTGAGGTCATCGAAGCTGTTGATGCCGGTGTCGTCGCGGGTCAGCACCACCATCTGGAAGGCGAAGTAGGGCACGGTGAGGCCGACGGTCTTGGCCCGTTCGAGGGTGTCGGAAGTGGAGGCGACGATCACATCGGCCCGCCCGGAGACCAGCGCCGGAATACGGTCCGGGAATGGCGTCTCGACCACTTCGGCCTCGACCCCGAGGATTTTCGCCAGGTCACGGCAGTAGTCCACGTCGAAACCGGCCGGGTTGTTACCGGCATCGCGGAAACCCATGGGCGGGAAGTCCAGGGTCACGGCGCAGCGCAGCTTGCCTGAACCGATGATGTCGTCGAGCTTGTCGGCCTGGGCGGTGGCAATGAAGGAGGTACTGAGAACAGCGCTGAGGGCTACGGCAAATGCGGGGTTTTTCATAGAGGCCTCGTTGATGTGAAGTACTGTTGGATATCGTATTGGGGATTTCGTATACGATATTAAATATAGCAATCAACGTGCCCGTTTCCAGGCCGAGGCGTGAATTAATCGTCAGGCCTTGAAGTAGAGGTGTTGCGGTGCGTCAGGGGGATGTTGTGAGGGGCGAGGTCCGCGATGGCGGGTGTTACAGATGGGAGCAATGGTTGTGCGGGGCGCCCCTTTAGGGAACATCGGCGCCCTGCGATCACCCCGTGCTCTGACACACCCATGTGGCGAGGGAGCTTGCTCCCGCTGGGTTGCGAAGCAGCCCCAAATCCAGCAACCGCATTTTTCTGGCACACCGCATATGCCGGTTTTGCGACTGCTGCGCAGCCGAGCGGGAGCAAGCTCCCTCGCCACAGATGCCCAATCACTTCAGATCCAGTGTCAGTCTTGTGGATCGAAATTATCCAGCACCCGGTTCACCGCCAGCTCCCCGAGCATGACCACCGATTGAATCCCCAGCATCATGTTGCGATGAGGCATGTCCATCAACCCGGCGAACTCAGTGAGCATCATGCTGGCTGACGCCAGGGATTCGCAGGCATTGACCAGCAGGGTTTCGTTATCGACCTTCTCACCCACATGGTAAATGGTGCTGGGTTTGCGCTTGGTGTCTTTGGGGATGGGTGGTTTGAGGTAGTGGTCCAGGGCGCGGTCGGCGGCTGCGTGGAGTTTTTTCGAATCGAGGGATTCGTAGGGGGAAACGTCGTCGGTTTCCGGAGGATTTGGCGTTGGTTTGAACATGTGAAGCTCCTTGATGAGTGGAGCTACCGCCGTTCGCGGTCAAACGAACAAGGTGGCAGCTGTACGCGGGTTGACCGACCGGACATCAAGGAATCCGGCACACCGAAGGTGTCCCACGCACAGCCACCGCGACACGATATATCAGGCAATGCCTGAAAAGGTCTTGGACGCTGGCGCGCCTTGATTTATTCGGACGGTCAAATCCGATCGCTGATTCGTCAGCGACCCGGAAACGATAGAGCCCGGCATCAAGGCGCACAAGCCGGCGGATTCTGGCGTAGTCGTAGGCAGAGGCGCAAGGATGTGTAGCCTGGGTGAGTATCTGGAAGTGTCGTTTAAACATCACCGTTTAAGATCAAAAGATCGCAGCCTTCGGCAGCTCCTACAAGGGTTCACCATTCCTCTGTAGGAGCTGCCGAAGGCTGCGATCTTTTGATCTTTCCTGCTGGCCTAACGCTGTGTGTCCCGATACTGGCTCGGTGACAGACCGGTCAATGCACGAAACTGCCGGCTAAACGCACTGTGATCGGTGTAACCGCAGCGCAGGGCGATCTCGGTGATCGGCAGGTCGCTGTGCAGCAACAGCCGAGAACCTTCTTCCAGGCGCGCCTTGTTGATCATCTGCCGTGGGGTGAGCTGGAACACCCGTTTGCAGTGACGCTCCAGTTGCGCCACGGAATAACCGGCGATTGCGGTCAATTCAGCGAGGCTGACGGGGCGGGCGAAGTGGCTGCGGATGTGCGCATCCACCGCGGCGAGTTTCTGGAATGCGGGGTGATTGGACTGTGGCGATTGCAGGTCGCGGGAGATCCCGGCCAGGCCCACGATGTGACCCTGTTCATCCTTCAAGGCGAGTTTGTGGGTCAGGCACCAGATCGGCTGGTTGCCGTAATACAGGTGCAGCTCCAGTTGGTCAGCCAGTTCGCGGCCGCTGGACAGCACCCGCCGATCCTGTTCGGTGTACAGCGGGCCGAAGCGTTCCGGGAAGACCATTTCAGCGGTGAGCCCCAGCAGATCCTCGCGATGTTTGAAACCGCAACGCCGGGCCAGGGTCTGGTTGACGAAGGCGTAGCGGGCTTCGCGGTCCTTGATGAAAAAAACCACATCCGCCAGGGTGTCGAGCAGCGGCGCAATCGGCTGCAGGCTGTTCAACAGCGTGGGCAGGTCGCAGGGTTTGAAGGTGCTGAGCGAGGGGTACATGGCGCTGGGGTCTGAGGGCGACCCCGGGATCATAGAGGCTCGACAGCGCGGCTGAAACCCCCGAGGGGGAATCAGGTTGGCGGGGTGTCGTCCAGGCACATCAAGGTCTCGATTCGGGCCGGGCTGAAGGGCGGGGGGGGCGCCGAGGGTTGCCAGCCAAACAGGTGCTGCGCCGCGCCGCCACACACCCGGCCCTGACAGGCGCCCATGCCGCAGCGACTGGCCAGCTTGGCTTCGCGCCAGTCGGTGTGCCCGGTCAATGCGCCGTAGGGCACGTCTTCGCAGCGGCAGACCAGGGTGTCGGGGCGGGCCAGGGATTTAAGTTGCGGGTCGAGGGCGAAGGCCTGATTCAGTGCCTTGGCGAAACCCTGCCAGCGTGCCCGGCGTGGCCACAACTGGCGGGCGGCTTCAAGGTCACCGACCGCCGCGTGGCCCGCAATGGCACCTTCGACCAACGCCAGTTCACTGCCACCAAACCCGGTGCATTCACCCGCGGCATAATGATCGACGCGACTGGCCTGCCAGGCATCCACGGCCAACGCCTGACCCTCGACGGCGTAACCCAGTGCCTGGCCCAATTGAATGTTCGGGATCAAGCCGAAACCACAGGCCAGCCGATCACAGGCCAGTTCGATGATTTTGCCCTGCTGTTGCAGGCGCACACCTTCCAGCCGGTCAGTGCCAAGGGCGGCCAGCACATGCGTCGCGGTGCGGTAATGGCGGTCGAACAGGCTGAACGATTGCAGGCATTTGCCAGGCCAGCGGGGCAGTTGCGCGGCGAAACCGGCGACGGCGGTGCGCGAGGCTTGCTCGGCGATGCGCTGGATCTGCGCGCCGTGTTTTTTCGCGGTGGCGGCACTGGCCAGTAACAACGGGCCGCTGCCAGCAATTACCACGCGCTCACCCTGCACCGGCAGACCCGCCTTGATCAGCGCCTGCAAGCCACCGGCCCCGGTCACGCCAGGCAACGTCCAGCCGGGGAAGGGCAGCAGCAACTCGCGGGCGCCGGTGCACAGAATCAACCGGTGATAACTGATCAGCCAGCCGTCATCGTCATTTTCGACCAACAGTTGTTTCGGACCGGGACTGGCGATCACCCGAGTGCCGGCGTGGCGGCGGATGTTGCTGCAAGCCTGCAAACGTTCACGCAGGCGACGGGCCTGATCGGGCACATTGGCTTGCGGACCGTCACGCCAGATTTGCCCGCCCGGCAGCGGATTGTCGTCGAGTATGACGATGCGTGCGCCACTGGGGGCGGCGGCAAGAGCAGCGGCCATGCCAGCGGGGCCGGCTCCGATGATCAGCAGATCGGCGTATTCGTTCATGGGCATGTCTGCACCTGCATGCCGTCGCGGCACAGAGTCTGGCAGGCCAGGCGTCGCCGACCGTCGATGGTCACCCGGCATTCCTGGCAAATGCCCATGCCGCACAGCGGTGCGCGGCGTTGGCCACTGACCGAAGTGCGTGTGCATCCGTCGCTGCCCAGCGCCAAGGCTGCGGCGACGCTGGTGCCCTCGGCCACCTTCAAGGCGCGGCCGTCCAGCAGTAATTCAGGCATAGGCGGGTTCTCCGAGGAAACGCTGGGGCAGATAGGGTTGCGCGGCCAGTGGCGGGGTTTCGTTGAACAGCTGCGCCACCAGCAAATCGGCGGTGCCGGGGGCCGTAGTGACGCCCAACCCTTCGTGCCCGACCGCCAGCCACAAACCCTGCTGCTGTGGGTGCTGGCCAACCAGCGGCAGGCCGTCGGGGCTGGCGGCGCGAAAGCCGGTCCAGGCGCGGATGCCGTTGAGCCGGGCCAGCCCAGGCATGTACTCGGCGGCACGCTTGAGCATTTTCGCCAGCATCCAGCCTTCGACCTGCGGGTCGGTGGTGCCGAATTGCCGCGAGGCACCGATGAACAATTGCCCGGTCGGGCGCGGCTGAATATTGCAGGCGGTCGATGGCCCGGTGGCGTTGTGCGCGCTGGTGACGTAACCCAGCTCCACCAGGGTGTGGGTGACGGTGCGGGGGTAGCGGTCGGTAATCAGCAGGTGGCCTTTTTTCGGCTCGATGGGCAATTCCGGGCACAGTTCGTTGGCCTGAATGCCGTTGGCCAACACCACCGCTTCGGCCCGCAACCAGTGGCCGTCATCGAGGCAAACGCGGTGACCATCGACGGCGCTGACCCGCGCCCGATGCTGACGGATGTTCGGTGTGTCGAGCATCCAGCGGGCCGTCGCCGGCGCATACAGAATGCCGTCGCCATTGATGAGCAAGCCGCCTTCCAGATCCTCGCGCAGTTCCGGTTCACGCTGACGCAAGGCGCTGGCACTGACCAGTTCGCACGCCACGCCCTGGGCTTTCAGGTTCAGGTATTTGCTGTGGGCGACTGCCATTTCCTCGGCGTTGGCTGCCAGCCACAGTGTGCCGTTGTTGCGGTAAGCGCAGCCGTCGGGCAGGTCCGGCGCCAGTTCACGCCAGCGTTGCAGGGAATATTGGCTCAGGGCCAATTCGGCCGGGTTGTCATCGAGCACCAGCAGGTGGCCCATGCCCGCCGCCGTCGCACCGTGCAGGCCGGCGTCCAGCACCAGCACCTGCAAGCCACGACGGGCCAGCGCCTGGGCGCAGGCGGCGCCGATGATGCCGGCACCGATCACGATCACATCGGCCACCAGGCCCTCGCTCATGGGCGAATGCCCCAGGCGAACGGGTCATCCTGTTCGATGATCAAACTGGCTTCGGCGCTGATAAAGGCACGGCCACGAATGGTCGGAACGATGCGCTCGCCTTGCCATTCATAAGAACCTTCGAACTCGCTGCCGATGACACTGGCCTGACGCCAGATCTGCCCCGGTTGCAACTTGTCGTCCGCCGCCAGGCACGCCAGTTTGGCACTGGTGCCGGTACCGCACGGTGAGCGGTCATAGGCCTTGCCGGGGCATAGGACAAAGTTGCGACTGTCGGCGTGATCGTCATCGGCGAACAGCTCGATATGATCGATTAGCCCGCCGTCTTCGCCACGAATGCCCTGGGCTTCCAGCGCTTGCTGCACGGCGTAGGTATAAGCGGTCAGCGCGTCGAGGTTGTCGCCGGCGACCCTCAGGCCATGCTCGGCAATCAGGAAAAACCAGTTGCCGCCCCAGGCGATATCGCCGACCACCTGGCCGATGCCCGGCACCTGCAACACCAGCGCCTTGCGGTAACGGTAGGCCGGCACATTGCGCACGCTCACCGAATGGTCTTCGTGCAGGGTCGCCTGCACCGTGCCCACCGGCGTTTCGATGCGGTGCACGCCGGGGCCGATCTTGCCCAAGTGCGCCAACGACGCCACCAGGCCGATGGTGCCGTGGCCGCACATGCCCAGGTAACCGCTGTTGTTGAAGAAAATCACCCCGGCACAGGCGCTCGGGTCTACCGGTGTGCAGAGCAAGGCACCCACCAGCACGTCGCTGCCTCGTGGTTCCAGCACACAGGCCGCGCGCCATTGATCGTGATGGTCGGCCAGCCGCTTGCGCCGTTCAGCCATGCTGCCGGTGCCCAGGTCAGGAAAACCGGCGGTCACCAGGCGGGTCGGTTCGCCGCCGGTGTGGGAGTCGATCACGGTGATGCGTTTCATGGGAGGGCCACGTCCGTTCAGATGAGTGAACGCAAGAGTGGCCTGTGCGGCGGGGTGCCGGCTTGATGGATTTATCCTGTGCCGATGACGAAATCGGCACAGCATCCTGAGCCGTCAGTGGGCGTGGGGCAGGTGTTCGAACAGGGTCTTGCAGACCCCGGCAATGTGTTCGTCCAGCAGCTTCACCGCCAGCTCCACATCGCCGGCACGACAGGCCGCGAGGATCTCACGGTGTTCGTGATCGGCCCGTTCCTTGCCGGCCGACAGGCTCATCTGCATGCGCAGGTAGCGCTCCAGCTTGTCGTTGACCGATCGAATCAGGCTGACCAGAAACGGCCGTTGTGCCGGTTCGTAAAGGCAGGCGTGCAGCTCCCAATTGAGCTCGGCCCAGCGGCCCACGTCGTCCTCGCCGATGAACTCCTGACAGATGCGCTCGGCACGGGCGAAGGTTTCTTCGGTCATGTTGGGAATGGCCAGGCGCAGTATTTTATCTTCCAGCAACATGCGCACTTCGAACATCTGCGCCAGCTCGGCATCGGAAACCCGCGTGACCATCGCCCCGCGATTGCGCTGGAACATCACCAACCCTTCGGCTTCCAGCCGCTTGAGGGCCTCGCGCACCGGAATCTTGCTGACGTTGAACTGGCGGGCAATGTCGTCCTGGCGAATCGGCTCATCTTCGGCGAAATGCCCGGCGACGATCGCGTCGCGCAGATGACGGGTGATGATTTCCGAGGTCGAAGGCGTATTGCCAAGGTCGGGAGCGTTGAGTTTGGGTAGGTTCACGGCGGCGATCGTTTGAAGTGAGATAGCGATAGGGTATACGAAATCCTTTCGCTGATCTTCCTTGGGCCGTATGAACCTCAGGACGTATGCTGTACCCCGGATCGCTTCGCCACGCAGTGCAGGCTCGACCAATCCCGACTTCAAGGAACATGGATGTGAGAAACAAATACGCAGCGGGTCTGTTTTTTTTACTGACGATTGTGGCTGTTCAATGTGCTTATTCCAGCGGTATGGACGAGTCCGTCGAGAACGCCTCACTGCTCAGCAAAATACTGGATGGGAATGACACGATGAACTTGACCCAGGCTAGCGAATACTCAGCCGAGAATCGTTCGGTCAACATCGATGTAGATCACTCTCCGGAGGAGGCCAAAAAACTCTGCTCCGAAATCAGTGCCATCGTTGAGTATCACGACTTGGTTTTTGCCCCAGGCTGGACTGTGCAGATGACCACCCCAAGCACTGATGGTGCAGTTATCGCAGTCTGCCCGCTTTAAAACGAATGCCTGTCAGTAAACTGCGCAAAACGCGTGGGGGCGAGCAGACTCGCTCCCACGGGTATTTTGCTTACCTGACCGGCAAGGGCGTTTGATTTCAGGTGTTCAGTCAGAACCGGTAGTTGGTACTCAACTCCAGGGTCCGTGGCGCTCCGGGGGTGATCAGGTCCACGGAGCCATGGGCCGAGGCGTAATAGTCCTTGTCGAAGACGTTGCGCAAACGCAGGGCCATGTCCCACTTCGGCAGGTTATAGAGCAATGCCGCGTCCACGGTGGTGTAAGCGGGCATGACCACCTGATTGTCCAGGGCGGTGTAGCGGTCATCGACATAGTTCGCGCCCATGCCGACACGCCAGGTGTTGGTCAGCGAGCGCACCAGCCAGAGGTTGGCACTGTGACGCGGGGTCAGGGTCGGTGTCTGGCCTTCGTTGGCGACGCCGTTGGTACGGCTGTTGGACTTGGTGATCTCGGCATCCAGGAAGGCGTAGCCGGCATAGACCTGCCACTTGTCGCTCAACTGCCCGCTGGCGGTCAGTTCCAGGCCGTCGGTGCGCTGCTCGCCCGACAGGACCAGTTTGGTCGGGTTCGCCGGATCGGTGGTTTTCATGTTGGTGCGTTCCAGGCGGAACAGCGCTGCCGTCAACGCCAGGCGATTGTCGAGCAGGTCCCACTTGCCGCCGATTTCGAAGTTAGTGGTTTGCTCCGGTTCAAGGTCCTGGTTGGTGGTGCTCAGGGCGAAGACTTCGGAAGACGGCTGGTAAGAGCGACTCACCGAAATGTAGTAGGACTGGACCTGATCAGGCTGGTAGACCAGGCCTGCACGCGGGCTCCAGGTGTTGTCGGTTCGAGACATGGTGGCGCGGGTCAGGTCATCCGAATATTCCTGGTCGAACACGTCATGGCGCACGCCCAGCAGCGCTTTCCAGTGCGGGGTCAGTTCAATCAGATCCTGGACGTAGAAACCGGCCGTGTCCTGGGTATTGGTGCCCTTGGCGGTTTGCCGATTAGCCTGGAACGGTACGTCGACCAGAGCATCGCGGTACACCGGAACCCGCGCTACGTTGTTCTGGCTGAAGACGGATTGATCCTTGACCTGGCGCCCCAGTTCCACACCATAGAGCAGGTTGTGGTTCATCCCGGCGAGCGTGGCCTGTTGCTTGAGTTCGGTCTGGTTGAACCAGCCGTCTTCCTTGCGCTGCACGTTGCCGCGGTTGAGCTTGACCAGCAATTCGCCGTTGGGGGCAGTGACGAAGCGTGTCGGGCTGGAGTCGGCGAGGGTGTTGTTGCGATCCAGGTCGTAGTGGTAGTAGCGGCTGGTGTTGCTCAGGGTGAAGTCGTCGTTGAGGCGGTAGTCGACGCCCGCCGTGAACGAGAACACTTCGCTGCGAGTGTAATCATCATCCGGGTCGGCGGCACCGAAGCGCTTGTCCCGGTCGACATTGACCGGACGGTTGCCCAGCGCGGGGATGCCGAAGTCGATCAGGCGTTTATCGTAGAGGTACGTGGCGCCCAGATTCAGCTCAAGATCATCGGAGAGCTTGAAGTAGGCCGAAGGTGCAATGGCCTTGCGGTCGATGTAACCGTCATCGCGGAAGGTGTCGCTGTTCTCCAGAGCGCCAGTTACCCGGAAGGCCTTGTCGTTTTGCTGCTGATCGGCCCAGCCCGCGTCGAACTGCGTGCGCTTTTTGCCTTCGCTGTCGAAGCTGACACCCACTTCCTGCTTGGGAGTGAAGTTGGGTTTCTTGCTGATGCTGTTGATCAGGCCACCGGATGAACCGCGGCCATAGAGCACCGCTGCCGGCCCCTTGATCACTTCCACGCGTTCGACGTTAGACAGATCGCGGAAGTACAGCGCGTCGTCGCGGACACCGTCGACGTACATGTCGCCAATCGCACTGAAGCCGCGAATGGTGACCTGATCGCGCTGGCCATCGCCATTGGAAAGACCGATGCCAGGAACGTTTTTCAGCACGTCTTCCATCGATTGCGCGCCCTGGTCCTTGATCACGCTCTGCGGGATCACGTTCACCGTTTGCGGAATGTCGCGCAGCGGGGCATCGATCTTCAGCGCACTGCGGCTGTCGGTCGGCCTGTAGCTTTGTTCGCTGTAATCACTGGTCACAGCGGTGGCAGGCAGGGTGACTGCCGATTGGGTTTCTGCCTGTAAATCGGGGACTGCCAACAGCCCCAGCAGCGAGAGAGAGGCGGGGTAAATGCGCGGTAAAGCCACCATGAGCTCCTTTTTAGCTATGGTGCTAATGATAACGATTACCTTTTGTAAGTAAATAAATATCATTCAGCTATGAAGTCGACACACTGACTGTTGGTGCTTTACCGCACATACGGAAAAACATATATTCGGCCAAGCGCATATAAGCTGATGCTCCGTTGTGACGCATAGCCCAAACCAGCGAGAACCGAAATGTCTGACTCTCTGACGCCGACTACCGTTTTCAAATGCCTGGCTGACGACAACCGCGTGCGCATGATGCTGCTCATCGCCCGTGAGGGTGAGTTATGTGTCTGCGAGCTGACCTGCGCGTTGAACGAGAGCCAGCCGAAAATCTCCAGGCACCTGGCGCAGTTGCGCACCTGCGGATTGCTGGTGGACCGTCGACAAGGCCAGTGGGTTTACTACCGATTGCACCCGACTCTTCCTGACTGGGTGAATCAGATGCTGATCGTGGCGCTTCAAGCCAACACGCACTGGTTGAGCCCCGATGCCAAACGCCTCGAACAAATGGGTGACCGTCCTGAACGGGCAGCCGCCTGCTGTCCGGCTTGATGATTGCCAAAGCACCCTCCCTGACAACCGCTACAGAGCACCTCGACATGACTATCAAAGTGGGCATCAATGGTTTTGGCCGCATCGGTCGTCTCGCCATGCGCGCCGCCTGGCACTGGCCGGAGTTTGAGTTCGTGCAGATCAATGACCCGGCAGGCGACGCGGCGACGCATGCGCACCTGCTGAACTTCGATTCGGTGCATGGTCGCTGGAATGATCAAGCCAGCGCCGAGGGCAACTGTATTGTCATCGACGGCAAGCGCATCAAGGTTTCTGCCAACAAGGCGATTGCCGATACCGATTGGTCGGGCTGCGATCTGGTGATTGAAGCCAGCGGCAAGATGAAGACTGTCGCGGTGCTTCAGGCGTACCTCGACCAGGGCGTCAAGCGCGTGGTGGTCAGCGCTCCGGTGAAAGAAGAGGGCGCGCTGAACATCGTCATGGGCGTCAACCATCAACTGTTCAATCCGGCGGAACATCGCATCGTTACCGCTGCGTCGTGCACCACCAATTGCCTCGCGCCAGTGGTCAAGGTGATCCATGAAGCGCTAGGCATTCGCCACGGCTCGATCACCACCATTCACGACTTGACCAACACCCAAAGCATTCTCGACCAACCCCACAAGGATCTGCGTCGTGCGCGGGCTTCGGGCATGAGCCTGATCCCGACCAGCACCGGTTCGGCCACCGCCATCGCGGAAATTTTCCCGGAGCTGCGCGGGCGTCTGAACGGTCACGCGGTGCGCGTACCGTTGGCCAATGCGTCGCTGACTGATTGTGTGTTCGAGGTCGAGCGCGTCACCACGGTTGACGAAGTGAATCGGTTTCTCAAGGACGCGTCCGAGAACGAACTCAAAGACATCCTCGGCTTCGAGGAGCGTCCGCTGGTGTCCATCGACTACCGCACCGATCCGCGCTCATCGATCATCGATGCGCTATCGACCATGGTCATCAACGGCACCCAGGTCAAAATCTATGCCTGGTACGACAACGAATGGGGTTACGCGAACCGCACCGTCGAATTGGCCAGGATGGTCGGTCTGGCCGTTTAAGGAGCGTTGATGAAAGCCTTGTCAGCCCTCGCGCCGTCAGTGCGGCAATACCTGCTTGTTACGGGCAATTACTGGGCTTTTACCCTCACCGACGGTGCCTTGCGCATGTTGGTGGTGCTGCACTTTCACGGGTTGGGCTACAGCCCGTTGCAAATCGCGGCGTTGTTTCTGTTCTACGAACTCTTTGGCGTGATCACCAACCTGCTGGGCGGTTATCTCGGCGCACGACTGGGGCTGAACCGGACCATGAACATCGGGCTGGGGATGCAGGTGGTGGCGCTGTTGATGCTGACGGTGCCGGTGGCCTGGCTGACGATCCCTTGGGTGATGGGGGCGCAGGCACTGTCGGGGATCGCCAAAGACCTGAACAAGATGAGCGCCAAAAGCTCGATCAAGCTTCTGGTGCCCGACGGGCAACAGGGCACGCTTTATCAATGGATAGCCATCCTCACCGGCTCGAAGAATGCCCTCAAGGGCGTCGGTTTCTTTCTCGGCGGGGCATTGCTCGCCCTGATCGGTTTCAGAGGGGCGCTGCTGGCCATGGCAGGCGTTCTTTCGCTGATCTGGCTCGGCAGCCTGATCCTGTTGAAAAAGGACCTGGGCAAGGCGAAAGCCAAGCCCAGGTTCCGCGACATCCTCTCCAAGAGCCGGGCCATCAACATTTTGTCGGCGGCACGGATGTTCCTGTTCGGTGCCCGCGATGTCTGGTTCGTCGTGGCTTTACCGGTGTACTTGAGCAGCGTTTTTGGCTGGGACTTCTGGAAGGTCGGTGGATTCCTCGCGGCCTGGGTGATTGGCTACGGCATCGTGCAATCGCTCGCGCCGCGGATCACCGGCAAGCAACGAGGGCATGTCCCGGATGGTCGCGCGGCGTTTCTTTGGGCGGTTGCCTTGGCAGGCCTGCCAGCGGCAATCGCGCTGGGGCTGAACACCGGGTTGTCGCCGCAGTGGGTGCTGTTGGGCGGTTTGATGATCTTTGGTGCGTTGTTCGCGGTGAATTCCTCGCTGCACAGCTACCTGATCGTGTCCTACGCCAAGGAAGACGGCGTATCGCTGGATGTGGGCTTCTACTACATGTCCAACGCCATGGGACGGCTGATCGGCACCGTGCTCTCCGGTTGGGTTTTTCAGGTCTTCGGGCTGGAAGCGTGTTTATGGATATCCAGCGCATTTGTTATTTTCGCGGCACTGATTTCTGTTAGGTTGCCGCGGCATTCCAACGTGCTCTAAATCGCTCTAAAAGTGCTGTTTCACGCGTTTTACACTTATTAAGTGCAACTTCCATTTATATTTATTTTGGCGCGTGTGACATTTTTCAGGCGCCAAATATTTGAAGTTTTTTATATGTAACGAAAAGCGATTGTTCTTAGCGCAATTAATTCATACACACGCTTACAACCTAAGCCATACATTACCCACCAGAACAGGCGGCGAGGAATAACTACAACAACCTGATCACTAAAAACCTGACACAACAAAAACTAAAATCTCCTTATAAGTCGGTGAACATCATGATTAAAATCATGGCCTACTTTTTAATAGGAGCTGGTATTGCAGGATGCAACGGTATGGTAAAACCCGACTTGTCGGGACCTGCCAATGATTCATATTTCTCAGTCTTCTCAGGCTTTCCCTTGCCCTATCTGTACACCGCCTCGGCCGTGCAATGGAACGAGGATTACGCCGTCACCACCCGCCACACCCCCCTCATCCGCAACGTGATATACAGCTGCAGCACCGGTTGCGATCTGGTCTTCATCAAGCACAAGGCCGACGGCCATTATCCGTCATGGCGCGCACCGCGCGTGGGTGAGCACATCACTGCCGTGGGAACGAGCCCGTATATGACAACGGTCAGCGGGCAAGGCAAGGTGTATCCGGCGCCTTTCATCAACAGTGATGAAGGCAGCGGCGAACGCTATGCCATCCATGATGCCCCGATGATCAAGGGGATGTCGGGCGGGCCGGTTATCGCCAATGACGGCAGCATTGTCGGTATTAATGTCGGATTCTTCTCCACCACACTTCACGATGTGAGTTTTCACCCTGGGGTAAAGGGCGCTGAACGGATCAGTATCTTTATTCCTTACTCGATCATTCAGCGGGAGTGGGGGTTGATGCAGGCACAGCTTAACGATTCGCACGGCACGAAATACGCGCAGAAGTAGCGTTGGTTCATCACCGAATCCGGAACATCGGATTCGGTGTGACGTGGCACGTCTATCACTCGCTTATTCAATCAAGGCGTATATTGATAGTGTCGATCCCGTTAGTTGAGGCAATAGCCAATCGTCGGTGGTGTGACAGGCGAGAGCGTTGGGGGGAGTTAGATATCCCGGAACGTTTGGAGGTGTTACATGAGCCAATATCAACGACTCTTTCTGATAGCCGGCCCAGCCTTGCGTCACACCCCGGCGTTGGAACGAGCTGTCGCCATTGCCGAAGCCACTGGCGCCGCGCTGCACATCACGGTGTTTATCGAAGACTCTCATCTTTTGGGTTTGATGAGCGCCGGTGCGCGGTTTCGTGAGGCCTGTCAGCAAGAGAACGAAAAGTGGCTGAAGGATGAAGCAGATCTGATACGCGGGCGCGGGGTCACGGTGAGCACCGAAGTGCTTATAACCCGCAGCGCGTTGCAAGAAATCCTTCGGCACGTGGCAGAAATGCAGCCGGATCTGGTGATCAAGGACGTGCAGCACGAGTCTGCACTCAAGCGTGTTTTCGTTACGCCTCTGGATTGGCACCTGTTGCGCGAATGTCCGGTGCCTGTGCATCTGATCAGCGAACTCAGGTGTCCGCTGCCGCGGGTGATCGTGGCGGCGGTCGATCCGTCGCAACCCGAGACGCAGATCACCGGCATCAACGACCGCATCATCCAGGCAGCGAACGGACTCGCCATGCAATGCAACGCAGAACTGCATTTGCTGCATGCCTATGATCTGTCGCTGACGCATATAGCCGACGCAGGCGCGGGTGCAGTGACGATGCCAGGCTTCAACAGTGACGTGCGCAAGTCTCTGCATCAGTCATTCATCGCATTGGCCGACCACTTTGGCGTGCCCACCGAGCGACAACACTTCGTTGCGGGGCCGCCCGGCAAAGCGCTGGCTGACTTTGCAGCGCATCACCGGGCCGATGTGATCGTCATGGGCAATGCGCATCGCAAGGGGGTGGGCAAGTGGGTAGGCAGTACGACAGAGCATGTTCTGTATCGAGTGCCCTGCAACATCTTCGCGGTCACGGGGTCAGCGGATCAGTGAATGAATCCGTTATCAAATGACTCGCAAAACGCGTCTCGACGGCTGGGGCGGGATTTTTTGAGGGCGCGTTCCGAGATATCCCGGTAGGTATCGCTATCGGTTGCTGCCAGGAATTAGCACCTCAATTATTAAAAAGATGAAAGAAAACTATTTTTCTCTACTTTATATGCTAGTCCTTTAAAGATGAGGAGTTACTCAGTGTAGAAAAGCGCTCAGTAAGTGCTATACAGACCCAAAAAATGGCAATGGAGTGTGCCGGAATAGACTGGCTTGAAAAGACCATTGCCATCAAGAATGCTACAAGCGCCGCACCAATTTTTACTTGATAAATATCAGTCGTCCGGCTTACTGCAGACTTACGAACAGCTACTAAACCACGCCGAATGACAGAAATCATAAAAAAGAAGAAAAGTAGTAAGCCAAAAATACCAGTGTCATGAAGTAACGCCAAAGGTAGATTTGATATCCATGCGCTACGATGGCTATCCGAACCTACTAATTCTGGAGCGAATGAATATATTTCACTAAAGCTATAGATTCCATTTCCTAAGAAAGGGTTCTTGAGTATCGACTCAGCGGCAAGCCCCCACATGATAAACCTTGTTCTAACAGAGTGCGTTCTGCCAATTATTTCATTGTCGCCAAATTCGGCCATTACAAAATAGGATGCTGCAACTATAAGGCCAATCAGCAATAATGCCGCAAGCGTGTACCAAACGAAGCTTCTGGCCTTGTAATGGCTTCGCTTAATCAGCGCATAATATATCCCGACAGACAATATATAGGAAATCCAAGGAGCTCGAGAGAAGGAAAACAGCAAAGAAGTATGCAGTCCCAAGACCAGAATCCACCACCAAACCTTCTTGGTTTTGCCAAGCGCAACCACAGCCAGCGTTATGAGGGAAACAAACACGCCAAACAGATTAGCCTCAGTTATACCCCCTCTGATTCGTGTACCACCACTCCCTTCTTGAAGCCAATGAAGTGCAACCTCGGGGAGTTGTAAGTGAAGCAGTGACGCCACGTAAACTATAGAAAGAAATGGCCCACAAAACCACGCCAAGGATAAAAAAGCTCTAGACTTGAATATGGTGAATGGGTTAGCCCTAAGCCAGATAGTCATATAATAAAAGCTGATGGCAAAAAGAAGTCCCAAGAACATTTTGAGAGACCAGGTAGGAACGGGACCCATTGCAGATGAAAAAAACGTTAGCACGATCCATACAAGAAGAATCAATCCAGTGTTAGGAAGTTTAAGCGGAATTTTTGATCCAATTAACAATACGCAAATGATTAAGAAGAGTGGAACGGATAGTATCCGTTCCAGGGTCAAGGTGTTACCACCCAAGGACCACTCTATATTATTAAAAGTTACGGTAAAGCCTATGATTAGAGCTAGCACATACCGAGTTGATAGTCTTGAGGTCGGGATGCTATAGGCGTGTAACGATGTCATAATGTTCCTGCTTTTTAACTTTATTAATTAGTTGCAAGGGCATGGTGAGGAGGGCCCCAGGAGGAAGTTTTCATGGACTTTATTCGCTTGAGCAAGTGCATCGCCCTCGTATTTCTGATAAGGTTTTCATCAAAAGCAAGACACGAAATTCAGAACATTAAACGATATAATCTTTGACATCACGTTCTCATCTGTCTCGGCATGATTTGAAATGGAGTAGAAAACCACCAGTCAGTTGAATCACACAAGTACGCATAAACAGATTCGGAGTCCACAGGACTATTATAAAAGCCATTGCAATTTTTAGCATAAAAACACCCTTGTTGCGAGAGTGCGTAGGTGACTAAAAATAACAGTGCCCTGTCAAAATCGGCCATTCTCTCTCTACGATGGTTTTGTAAATAACAAGAGGTCCCATTTGAGTTTTGCATTATTTTCTTGGCGCGGCATGAAAAATGTTAGTATTTGTCTGTGTTTGCAGGTGGTGTCAGCTTGATTGTTTTGTCAAGATTCTGATAGGCAATTATTTTTATAGGACTCCCGATGAAATATTTCACCCTGGCAATATCTTTTTGCTTGATGTTATTCGTCAGGGGTGCAGGGGCGACTGATGTAGGTGTTTTCTACTACCCTGGATGGAATAAGCCGAACATCGATTCTTGGGCTAGAATTAAACCTTACTCGGACAGGGAGCCGTTATTGGGGTGGTATAAGGAAGGAACTGACACATATACCAAAACGTATATTACATGGATGAAGAAATATGGAGTTGATTATGTCATTTATGACTGGTATTGGGAAAAGAATGGTGGGGTAAAGGATACAACTTACGCGGTTGATTCGTTTATAAAAAATTCGAACTCATCCTCCATTGGATTCTCCTTGCTCTGGGCTAACCACTCCGGAACACCAGTCAGTTACCAGCAGTTCGATGAAATCGTCAACTACTGGATTACTCATTATTTTGGTAACGAGCGGTACAAAAAAATCAACGGCAAACCGGTGGTTTTTGTATTTTCTCACGATCGACTGAGCGCTGACGCGAAAACATTTGGAGCAACACCTAAAGAATTGCTTGAGCGCGCCCGAGTGGCAGCGGTAAAAGCTGGATACAAAGGTATATACTTTATAGGTTCAGCATCAGCAGATAAAAAACTTTTGGACTTCGCAGATTTAGGAAGTACATATGATGCCTTATCAGCTTACAACTACCACCTCGGGTTTGCTGAAAAAAAATCAAGCAGGAAGCTATCTGTCAGCTATCCGGATCTTGCCGCTGGTTATGCTCAGTCATGGAAGTGGATTATCAAAAACAGTAATATCCCCTACATCCTGCCATTAACTTCAGGTTGGGATCGATCCCCTTGGGGGGGTAGCGTCGATCCAAATCATGACAAATCAGTAAGCACGCCTGAGAAGTTTTATGAACACTTACAAAAAGCCAAGAGTATTCTAAATAGATATCCCGATAAAACGCTAAACTCAGTTGTTATTTGCTGTTGGAATGAGTACGGGGAGGGTTCATATATAGAGCCAACAAAGCAGCATCAATTTAAATACCTGGAGGGGGTTCGAAAGTACCTGAAGTAGGAAGATTTTATTGTGGCTATCGCAGGGGGCTAATGGTCGTATAGGCGGTATTTTTAGCATTTATACTGAGTTTTCTGAGTTTTTGGCAGTGCGATGTGGCAGAGCCAATAAATATTTTGTGGCATTCATAGTAGGAAATATTAAATCAGAAAATCAGTGTCTGCCTGCATAAAATGAAGCCGGACTTGAATGGCCCGGCTTTTTATGGATGTGTAGAATAAACACCTGATCAGATCCTTCTGATACAATCTTACCTATCTTTCACAGGATATTCCGACTCTGGCAGCTTCTATTTTTTCAGAGTTATTTGTGTTTTTACTTGGTTTTTGATGATAGAAAACTGATTATTTTTGCGTGATTAGACTTAAACCCATTCTCTACGCGATAGGCGGGCTCAATAATCATTTCGTTTTCTATGCTAAATCGATCGCCTAGCCGTTTCTCAAACTCCATAATGTATTTTAGGTGCGATTCGACTGAGGTTTTTCCATCGTTAATTAGTATGTTCAGGCTTTTATTAGAGGGTGTGTACTGCGTGTGTTTGAACCTGTCAAAGAACAAGCTATTCATTGCTGTGTTTCTAGGTCTCTTCCTGTTAATGAATTTTACCATTGGGTTTTTATATAGTAATTTGAATATGTAATAAATGACTCTCTCCACTCTTCCTTCGTGCTTAAGCAGTGCACCATAAGGGTCGCCGCTTATGGAGAACATGCTTCCTAGATTAGGATATACAAACTCTTGATACGAGTGGCGAGCAATATGGAACGTCTCGATATTGTCCGCGATTTTTTTTGCGCTCCCTTTAAAGAATTTAAAGCGGGCGCAAAGGATTATAAGATCGCGAGTTTGAAATAGGGATTTCCGATGGCTAAAGCCGCATTCTTCTTTTGTCAGCGTTATTGCATTTCCACTTTCATCTATGCAATCTACTGATATGATGTTTTGAGATATTGCATATCCGTATGCACCCGCATTCATGCATACCCCGCCGCCGATACTTCCAGGGATTCCTTCTAATCCCTCAAATCCGTTTGCTTCTTCAAGCACAGCAATGCGAACAAAGTCCTGCAAAGAATAACCGCTGTCTACCTCAACTACACCGTCTTTCTTGGTTATACTGGTCAGGTTTTTCGTTGATAAAATTATGGAGTATTCGATCTGATCGAAAAATAGCACATTGGAAGTAAACCCAATTACTTTGTATGCGACTTTGCTTTTAATTAGCTTTTCAGTTATTTTTTTCATCTTTCCTCGTGTTTGGGGACAGATGAAAAGCTTTACTAATCCGCCGGACTTAAAGTACGTGTCGTACTTTATGTCGTAGTTTTCTTTAAACCAGATTTCTTCTTGGATCAAGAACGTTCTCACGTCAAACAGTTCCTGGTCCATTGAGTGTACATCTCTGCTTTGGATTTTTTCGATCGATTTTTCCGCGTTCATTTTTTTTCCGAATTAGCACTTGTTAAAGTGAAGGTTTATTTCAAGAATTTACATGAGGTCCAGTATCAAGCGATAACTTTGTCCTCGCTCGACTAATAAATCTCAACTTGCAAGACGCTCACTCAATTATGATGCTAAATAATCCCCTCTAGCTTTTAGAGCCAAGCCATTCAACTAGAAATCCAACGCTTCGTTGCTCGATTGCGCTGACTCATGATCTGCTAGCTACATCATATGGGCAGCACATGCAAAGGCATACGAATGTTAAAAAAAGTCTACATTCTTCTTAAAAGATAGCGGCACTGGCCTTGAAAGTGGTGCCTTTACGGGAGTAGCAGTTAAAGCCGCCGTTGCATTCGCGCCGCCCCCGATCTTGCTAGCGCAACGCTTTACTTATTAACTATATCGTCATATGCCAACTTTAACACTTATCAGATTCCCAGCATTGCTGAAGAGTTGATCAGTTTGTTTTTCGAGCCATAAGTGGCTCAAGGATGAGGTCGATCTAATCCGTGGGCGCGGGGGCAAGGGGTCAGCGGATCAGTGAATGAATCCGTTATCAAATGACTCGCAAAGCGCGTCTCGGCGGCTGGTGCGGGATTTTTTGAGGGCGCGTTCCGAGATATCCCGGTAGGTATCGCTATCGGTTGCCGCCAGGAGCTTGGCGCCGCCCTTCAGGGTGGCCATGAAGGTCACCTCGGTGCTCTTGCCGGCCAGCAGATAGCCGGCGATGGCTCCGACCGGACCCAGCAACATAGCGCCCGCAATGCCAAAGCCGATGGCGCTCGTTAGATTTTTACTGGAGTCTGTGCTCTGGACCGTCAGATCCTTAAGTTCCGAGACGGAGAAACTCTTCCCCTGTCGTGGTTTAAGGGCTGTTTTGAGCGTGATGGTTCCCGAGTGATACTCCCCATCGCACTGCGGGAAATCACCGGCGAGCACTATGATCTTTGCCATGTTGAGTGTTCTCTCCGGGCGATCATTTTTTGGGGTAGACATTGCGCGCGTCCAAACTCAAAACGTCAACGAGCTGACGATGAGTGGCGAGTCCTCCAGTCATGAACGCAAAGCGTAGCAGGCGGACGGAGTCGTAGAAGTGGTCATCGCCCTGGTCATGGACGTTTTATAACGTTTGGCTCAAGCCGGCGGGTAATGCGTTTTAATTCTCCGTTGACCCGACAGCTGCTCGGAACCAACAACAGACCTTTCAGCCGAAAGGGGTTAACGGGGGATTAATGGACTTCTGGACCACCACGCAAGTATCGATTCTAGGGCTGGTTGAAGGACTCACAGAGTTTTTGCCGATCTCCAGTACAGGCCACCAGATTATTGCCGCGGACCTGCTCGACTTTGGCGGTGAGCGAGCCATGGCGTTCAATATCATTATTCAATTGGGAGCTATTCTGGCGGTCGTCTGGGAGTTCCGTCGCAAGATTCTGGACATCACCACGGGTTTGCCGACCCAGCGTAATGCGCAACGTTTTACTCTGAATTTGCTGATCGGTTTTTTGCCGGCGGTGGTCCTGGGGGTGATGTTCGCCGACAAAATCCATCAGTATCTGTTCAACCCGATCACCGTGGCCGTGGCGCTGGTGATCGGGGGGATCATCATGTTGTGGGCCGAACAGCGCGAGCACGTGGTAGTGGTCGATCACGTGGACGAGATGCGCTGGACCGATGCCTTGAAAGTCGGTTGCGCACAATGCCTGGCGATGATTCCCGGCACTTCGCGCTCGGGATCGACGATTATCGGCGGGTTGCTGTTTGGCCTGTCACGCAAGACGGCCACCGAGTTTTCGTTCTTCCTGGCGATGCCGACAATGGTGGGGGCCGCGGTGTACTCGGGCTATAAATATCGCGACCTGTTCCAGGCCGCAGATTTGCCGGTGTTTGCCCTGGGGTTTGTCGCCGCTTTCGTCTTTGCGATGATTGCCGTGCGCGGGTTGCTCAAGTTCATCGCCAACCATAGTTATGCGGTGTTTGCCTGGTACCGGATCGCCTTCGGTTTACTGATTCTGGCGACTTGGTTTTTGGGTTGGGTGGACTGGAATCACTTCTCGGAAGGGGCGTAGGTTTTCCTGTGTTGATAAAAAACGCCGCTTGTTGTTGAGCGGCGTTTTTGTGTGAGCAGCTAAAAGCATCTAAAGCTTGTTGACCCGCGCCAGTGGCAGGCTGATTTGCTGTTCACGCTGCAGCAAATTCATCATCAGCAGCACCCGTTCTTCGCCGTCCATGGCCAGGAACACCGCTTCGAGATCGCAGAACGGACCTTCAGTGATGCGCACTGCATCTCCGTGTTTCAACAGCGTGGTCACAATCGCCTGGCTGTCCGGTTCCTGGAGTTCGTCGATCAGCGCATCGCGGATCGGCAGTGGCTGACCGCCGAACCCGACGACCCGCGAAACGCCGCGGGTCGAGCGCAGTGGACCCCAGCTGTCCTGAAGGCTCAGTTGAATAAACAGGTAGCCCGGAAACAGCGACTCGCTGATCACTCGACGTTGCCCGCGCAACATGCGCTCACGTCTGTAGGTCTTGCGAAAGCAGGCATAGCCTTGGCGCTGTAAATGTTCTTCGGCGCGCTCATCTTGTTTGGGCTTGCACTGGACCAGGTACCAGGCTTTGGTGGCGTGTTCGGCAGTCGCGTTCATTCAAATGCCCTCCCTGCATCGATCTGCTCCAGCAGCTCGGCGGTTTTGCGCTGCAGGAGTGAGCTGTCGCCCCGACTTTCCACGGTCAGGCAAGCTACGCAACCCTCGCCCGAGAGGCGCAAGCTGAAGCGCCAGTCGGCAAAGACCAGGTTCAGCCCGCTGCTCTCGTTGAGGTCAAGGGCGTCGCGGGCGTAACGCTGCTTGATGCTCGCCAGCAGCGCCGGACCATCCTTGACTTGGCGGCGGATCTCCCCGGAGGAGGGAAACGCGCCGATGCGTTCCACCAGCAGTACCGGTGGTTTTCGCACGCGAGGGAAAATCAGTTCCGACGCATAGGCGCGCACGATGCGGTACGCGAGGTTGTGCTTAAGGTCAGCGCTATACGGGTGGCGACTGTCATCTGCCTTGAAACCGCTCAACGTATTCATAGAGGCTTCGTCCATAAGGTGATAAAGACCATATCGGGGGACAGCAACATCACAGGGCGTTTTGATGCAGATGCTCGAAGCAGAAGTTGGTGGCTTCGATATAACCTTCAGCACCGCCACAGTCGAAGCGTCGACCCTCGAACTTGTAAGCCAGCACGCAGCCGTTCTGGGCCTGCTTCATCAGCGCATCGGTGATCTGGATTTCACCGCCCTTGCCAGGTTCGGTGTCAGCGATCAGGTCAAAGATGTCGGGGGTCAGAATGTATCGACCGATGATCGCCAGGTTGGACGGAGCGTCTTCCGGACGGGGTTTTTCGACCATGCTGTTGACCCGGTAAATCCCCTCGCGAATCAACTCGCCGGCAATCACGCCGTACTTCTGAGTCTGCTCGCGGGGTACTTCCTGGATCGCAACGATCGAACAGCGGAACTGCTCATAAAGCTTGAGCATTTGCGCCAGAACTCCATCCCCCTCCAGGTTCAGGCACAGGTCGTCGGCCAGCACCACGGCGAATGGCTCATCACCGATCAACGAGCGGCCGCTGAGAATGGCGTGCCCCAGGCCTTTCATTTCCACCTGACGGGTGTAGGAAAAGCTGCAGGTATCGATCAGCTCGCGAGTGCCGTGCAGGAACTTTTCCTTATCGGTGCCACGAATCTGGTGCTCCAGCTCGTAGCTGGTATCGAAATGATCCTCCAGCGCGCGCTTGCCGCGACCGGTCACGATGGCCATGTGTTGCAGGCCGGCGTCACGCGCTTCCTCGACGGCGTACTGGATCAGCGGCTTACTGACGATCGGCAGCATCTCCTTCGGCATGGCCTTGGTGGCGGGTAAAAAGCGGGTTCCATAGCCGGCGGCGGGGAACAGGCATTTACGAATCATGGAAGCGTCCTTGAAAGTAGACTGATGGAATGGCTAATGGCAGTAGGAAAGGTTCGATCCAGGCTGGCCGAACCGGTCACGCTGGGGAGTGCGGGCTCGAAGCGGCCCGGTCACTCGAGAAAAATGTTCGCAACGCGCCAGGGGCTGCGAATGGTCTGCACGCCATGCTTCTCGCCAGGCGTGGGTAGGGGAGACATCGAGCAGCCGATTGGCCGGCGAGCATGACCGGTTGTTCCACGGCATGCTCGCGACGTAACCCGCTGTACATAGAGTTATTGCCCGAGGCGTCCCTTATCCAACTACTAACCAAATGTTCGACACCCTGGCAATGCATTAGCGGAACGGCTATACATTAGTCATTCGCTATTTCAGTGTAATTTAGATTGAACGGTCGCCAGAAAACGACAACCGTTAGAAATTGTCTGGATAAATTCACCAACTGTTATTTTCACACTCTGGGGAGTGTGGTGTTATTTTTTGTCTGGATAAAAAGTTGGGGGCTGTTCAAACCTCATGGTAATAAATACGCATTGATTGTCTGAAAGTTTCAGTCGCAGTTCCTGGCCATTATAAGTGCCCGGGCTCATTCGTAATTTAAAGCTCTTATGTTCGGCAAGTGCTAGGTCACCGCCAATGTTGACAAGACGGGGAAGGTCATCTTGCTTAAAAGGGTTTTGATTGTCTGTGTTGGCAATATATGCCGCAGTCCCACCGCGGAGCATTTGCTGCGTGGGGCACTCGTCCATTCCGATATTCAGGTCAGTTCAGCCGGCCTTGCCGCCCTGACGGGCAAGCCCATCGAGCCGACAGCGCACGCCGTACTTACGGAGCATGGTCATCTGCCCCATGAGCACCAGGCCGTTCAGCTCACTTCTCAAGCCGTCAGTGAGGCGGACTTGATTCTGGTGATGGAGCGGCGGCATGTCAGTGGCGTGCTCAACATTGCCCCTGAAGCGCGGGGCAAAGTGTTGCTGTTGGGCAAATGGCAGGACGATCGAGAGATCAGCGACCCCTACCGTCAAGGCAAACCTGCTTTTGTGCACGCTTATGCGTTGATCGAAGAAGCCGTACACGCATGGGCACAGCGTCTGGCACGCTGATGGCCACTTCCTTTTTGAATCGTAATCAAGGCAAAGAATCCGACTTATGCAGCAAGCACCGGTAGTCAACGTGCGGGACGACGACAATGACGAGATTGATCTTCTCGGCCTGTTTGGAACACTCATCGACCATAAATGGCTGATAGGTGCGATTACCGGTGCCTTCATGGTGGCCGGGGCCGCGTATGCGGTGCTGGCGACACCGGTATTTCAGGCGAATGCGCTGTTACAGGTCGAAGCGAAGAAGAACGACTTACTGGGCTTCTCGGATATCGGCAGCATGCTGGGCAAGGAGTCTCCTTCGGCCACCGAAATCGAGTTGATCCAGTCCCGCTCCGTGATTGGTAAAACTGTCGATAACTTGAAACTTGATATTGTCATACAGCCGAAGTATTTCCCGGTTTTCGGTGAGTTCCTGGCGCGTCGATTCCAGGATAAAAATCCCGGTGAAATAGCCGACCCCTTGTTGGGGTTGAACAGTTTCGCTTGGGGAGGGGAGTCGCTGAAGATATTCAAACTGGATCTCCCCGACTCGCAACTGGGCAAGAAATTGACCCTGACCGCGGGTGAAAATGGTCACTTCACGTTGGTGGATGAAGATGACAACCTATTGGCCGCCAGTCGGGCCGGAGAGCTTTTCGAGCAAAATGGCGTAACGTTTCAAATAGAGGAGCTGCACGCCAATCCTGGAACCCGCTTCCGTATTATTCGTAACTCCCGCCTGACCAGTATCCTCGACTATCAAGAGGCTCTGGATGTAGTCGAGCGCGGAAAAGACTCGGGCATGATCGGTCTGGCACTGGAAAGTACCGATCCGGATCAGGCCATTAACATACTCAATGAAATTGCAGCTATATATGTTCGGCAAAACGTAGAGCGCACTTCAGCAGAGGCAGCGCAGAGCCTGGCGTTTCTCAAAGAGCAACTTCCGGAGGTCAAGAAGGACCTGGAAAAAGCCGGAAATGCGTTGAATGAGTACCAGACGCGCAGCAAGTCTGTGGACATCACGCTTGAAACCAAAGCCATTCTCGATCAAATAGTCGGGCTCGATACCAGTATTTCCGAGTTGAAGTTGCAGCAAGCCGAGATGGACCGCAAGTTTACCCGTCAACATCCTGCCTATCGAGCATTGTTGACCCAGATCGGTGAGTTGAGCAGCAAGCAGAAAAGTTTGGCGAGCAAGGTGGAAGGGCTTCCTTCCACTCAGCAGGAACTGTTGAGCCTTACCCGGGATGTAGAGGTCGGTACGGCCATTTATACCCAGTTGCTGAACAAGTCTCAGGAGCTGGATGTTATGCGCGCGGGGACTGTCGGTAACGTGCGTCTGATCGACGCGGCGGACGTCAATTTCCTCAAACCGGTCAAGCCGAAAAAAGCCTTGATTGTATTGATCGCCACTATTCTTGGCGGCTTCCTGGCGGTGGCCCTGGTGCTGGTACGCAAGGCACTGAACCGCGGGCTGGAGAGTCCGGAAGCCATCGAGCAACTTGGGTTGCCGGTCTATGCGTCGATTCCCTACAGCACTCTGCAGAAAGCCGAAGAAGATAAAGTCTCCCGCGGACGAGGGCGTTCCAATGGGGCTTCATTGCTGGCCGTCACTCATCCTACCGATCTGGCAATCGAGGCATTGCGCAGTTTGCGTACCAGTCTGCACTTCGCCATGCATGAGGCCGACAATAACCGCTTGATGATTTCCGGGCCCAGCCCTCAGGTGGGCAAAACGTTTGTCTCGGTCAACCTCGCGGTGGTGATAGCACAGACCGGGCTGCGGGTATTGTTGATCGATGTCGACATGCGCAAAGGCTATTTGCACAAAGTGTTAGGTGTTTCTTCAGACAATGGGCTCTCCGATGTTCTGGCCCGACGCTGTGATGTGGCCACCGCCATCCACAAGACCCCAATCGACAACTTCGATTTTGTCAGTCGAGGCCAGATCCCGCCCAATCCTTCCGAGTTACTGATGCACGCCAATTTCAGCGCGCTATTGGAGCAGGTGAGTGAGCAATATGATTTGGTGATTCTCGATACACCGCCACTACTGGCAGTGACAGATGCGGCGATCGTCGGGCGTCTGTCCGGGACCAATCTGATCGTGACGCGCTATGGCCTGAACCCGGCGAAAGAAATCGAGTTGACAGTGCGCCGGTTCACCCAGAATGGCGTTGTCATTAAAGGTGCGATTTTCAATGGCGTGGAGAGAAAGGCTTCCAACAAGTATGGCTACAGTGATTATGGTTATTACCACTATGCCTACGCCTCCGACAGAAACTGATGGGGATTGAAGAGGTCGCGTCATAAGTTCAGATTTTTGACGCCGCTGTTGTTGCTCTTGAGTTTTTATCGTTATTGCTACGCCGGATCAAAAGCCAATAGGCATGATCAAACCGATATTTCATGGAAACACCACGTCCTGAGGAAAATGACGAAAAATCCTGGGGCGGTAGCGTGATTGCGAATGGCAGGTCAATGAATAAAACCACAGCGTTCAAGGCTATATCGCTCCTCTGGGTCGGTTCCCTGGCGGGAGCCGGGTTCGCTTTTCTCACTCAGGTATTTCTGGCTAGAAAGTTGGGCAGCAATGATTTCGGCGCTTTTTCGTCAGCACTCAGCACCATCACGCTATTCGCGCCCCTGGCGGGTTTCGGGATATCGCAGTATTGGCTCAAGGCTTTTGGCCAAGAGGGCTGGGCGGCGCAACGCTGGTTGAAGCCGTCATTTCAGTTCATTGCCTTAAGTACTCTGTTTCTCATCTGCTCTATTGTGGCGTGGGCGCTTTATTCCAGCCATGACCGGTTAACGCAGAACCTGCTGTTGATCCTGTCCCTGTACATACTCGGTCAGCTGTCGGTAGAACTGGTGAGCAGCAAGTTTCAGCTTGAAGAAAAATATTTGCATCTGGCGCTTTGGCAGTTTTTTCCGCATTTTCTTCGTTGCTCAATGGTCTTCGTCACGACGGTCATGAGTGCTACGCCGATCGCCGCGGAATACTACGCGATATTTTTCTCGGTCATTGCAGTGGTGTTTTTTTTGTTGGCCGTCCCCCAGTTACTGCACATGACAGGTGGAAAGTTGGCCCTGAAAGGCCACGAAGTGACCCCTGAATTCGTAACTCCGTCGGCGAACCCGAGCATGTTAAGCGTTGCCGGCGCCAGTTGGCCGTTCGGTGTCGCTGCGTTCTCTTATCTGATTTATTTTCAAAGCAACATTATCTTGCTCAAACATCTCTCAAGTAACAGCGCTGCCGGTATCTACAGCGTTGCGTTCACCATCATGACCGCCGTGTATTTGTTTCCGAGCGTGATTTATCAGCGGTTCCTGCTACCCAAGATGCATCGTTGGGCGAACCATGATCGAGAAATGTTTTATCAGATATACCGAAAGGGCAACTGGTTGATGCTGCTGCTTGGAACGCTGGCCATGTTGGTGATTCTGGTCTGTGCGGATTGGGCCGTGCCGTTGTTGTTTGGTGAGGCTTATCGAGACGCTGCGTCGATCTTGAAAATTCTTTCGCTGTCGGCACCTATTATTTTTCTGGCCTTCAGTGCTGGCGCCACATTGGTGACCCAAGAACACATGAAAGTGAAAGTTAAATACATGGCGATGGTTGCGATCATCAATGTATTGCTCAACCTGGCCTTAATCCCTCGCTTTGACCTGCGTGGTGCCGCGGTTGCGACTGTGGTCAGTAACCTACTGCTGTTGTCGTTATATTTTTATGGCGCCCAACGGTTGGTTTTCAAGAATAAAGTTCCGATAGCAGGTGCTGCGCCCCATGCCTAAATTACTTAGGACCACCGACAGTGGCGATCGGTTATCCGAACGAGCAAAACACGGTCTGTGCTTCGTCACGTCGCCCCATCAGTGAAGTGTATACCAGGCTGTTCGGTCAGTAAGTACTCACCCTTAGTCGCAAAGGATTCAGCACCTTGAAAATTGCATTGATCACCATACACCATGCCAACAGTTATGGCGGAACACTACAGGCGCTTGCCAGCCAGAATGTGCTATCGAAATATGGTGATGTCAACATCATCGATTACAAAAGCAAAGAGTTAGAAAATACGTTGAAACTGATTCGGGTTGACAGTAACCCGCGCAGTATTTTGAGAGCCGGTAAGGACTTTTTTCGAATTATTCCTCGCAGGAGGTTGATCGCGAAATTTAGAGAGTTTATGCGGGCTCACTACAAGCTGACCCCTGCATGCCAGGATTTTCAAGCACTTCAAACCCTGTCCGGTGATTTTGATTGTGTGGTGTGTGGCAGCGACCAGATATGGAACCCGATGATTACGGGCGAGCTGGACCTGAACTATATGCTGGCGTTTTCTCGAGCGAAAAAGAAGATTTCGTTTTCCTCAAGTTCGGGCTCTTACCGCTATTCCGACGAGGAGGAACTCAAGGTCAGAAAGGCGTTGTCGACCTTTGACAGTATTTCCGTTCGGGAGGAGGACACGGCGCAAAGGTTGCGCAGTATGTTGGGTAATCAAAAGATTGATCATACCCTCGACCCCACCTTAATGCTTAACAAGCAAGAGTGGATGCAGAGCCTGCAGCTTTCCAGTCAGGCGCCAGGCAACGATGATAAATACATTCTCGTTTATACCCTGAAGAAAGATACACTGGTCCGGGAGACCATCAACAGAATAAAGAGTGTTTTAGGGTTCCGAGTTGTGGCGATCGATCAAGACCCATTCCTGGGCTACAAAAGCGATCGGCACATAATGGATGCCAGTCCGGTTGATTATGTTTCGCTATTCGCCAATGCCTCCTTTGTGATCACTAATTCGTTCCATGGCACCGCCTTTGCCTTGAATTTTGGTATTCCATTTGTTACCGCATTGCCGGAAAGTGGATTGAACAGAATCAAGGGGCTCCTGGATAAAGTCGGTTTGGCCGATCGTCTGGTGAGCAGCTTAAGTGATGTCAACTCGGTTGTCGTAAAACCCATCAATTTTACGCACAGTCATCAACAATTGGAGGCGCTGAGGCAGGTAACCTGGAATTATCTTGATGGGGCGCTTGCCAGTAATGTAGTAACGAAGCCAATCGAATTTTCATGATGAGCCAGCCTGGCGCTAGCTTGAGTCCCTCAAGTATCAATATACGCATGTGCTGGCAGTCATTGTTGGCATCACCGTGGGGTTCAATAATATTGGCTGTACTTCTTTCGGTTAGTTCGAATACCTTTTTGCGTCTTCCGGAAGTAGCGATAATTTTGGCGTGGGTGGTTGCGTTTTTCCTGGCCATGACCTTCTCGAGTCAGACTATTCCAGCGCATTCGATCGCCATTTTTTGGGTGTGTCTGGCGCTCACCGAGCGGTTCACCACACTCAGTCGCTCACTTATTAAAAGAACTTAAACATGCACTCAAAGAAGTTGGTGTTCATTCATCTGTTCAACGACAGAAGTGGGAGCCCAAAAGTCTTGTCTCAAGTGGTCAAGGCGGCGGCGAATAACAATATTGCCACCGAGGTGATCACCAGTGCTCATGGCGACGGCTTCCTGGCCGGCGTGGCCGATGTGCAGAGCAGGCTTTTTTATAAGAGATCAGAAAATAAGTTGCTGACCCTTGGCTACTATCTGGTCTCGCAAGGGTTGTTGTTTATTCAGTGCCTGAAATACAGGCGGCAGGATGTGGTGTTTTATGTCAATACCATGATGCCCTTTGGTGCGGCACTGGCGGGGAAATTGTTGAAAATCCCGGTCTATTATCATGTGCATGAAACATCGATAAAACCGAATATCCTGAAGCGGTTTCTCAGGCTGGTTATTGAGAAGACCAGTACCAAGGTTGTCTTCGTCTCAAACTATCTGATGCAGGTGGAGGGGTTCACCAAACTCCCCCAGGTGATTATTCATAATGCGCTGGATAGCGAGGTCGAGAAGCAGTATCGAGTCAAGGAAGAGGCCGGTTTCACTTCGTTGATGATCTGCTCCTTGAAGGCCTACAAGGGCGTTATGGAGTTCCTGGCGCTGGCGCGGCGCAGCAAGGATGACAAGCACTTGAATTTCACCTTGGTACTCAATGCCAGCCTGAATGAGATTGATGATTTCTTCGCCAGCATCGACATTCCGGGAAATGTAGCGATTTATCCTCGTCAAACAGACCTGTCGGGTTTTTATTCTCGATCCGACTTGCTGCTGAATCTTTCTCGACCCGATGGCTGGATAGAAACATTCGGTTTGACCATTCTTGAGGGGATGTCCCACGGTTTACCTGTGATCGTTCCTCCTGTCGGTGGCCCCACCGAATTGGTACGCAGTGATATCGAAGGTTATTTAATCTCTTCGTACGACATCGAGGCGCTTTACAGTGCATTGTGCAGGATCTCGTTGGATCCGAAGAAGTACAAGATGCTGTCTGATAATGCGTTATCCCGTACTCGGGACTTCAGTCTGGAAGTATTTGAAAGCAAGTTCACAACATTATTCAACGAGATGCAGCATGACACCTAGAAAACTTTATATCCTTGGCATTAGAGGTGTCCCGGCTCAACACGGTGGTTTTGAAACTTTTGCGGAAAAGCTATCGCTGTATTTAACGGCGCACGGCTGGCAGGTGTATGTCTATTGCCAGGAAGAGGGCCGCGGGGAGTTCACGTATAGCACTTGGAACGGTGTCAACAGGATTCATATCCCGGTGACCCAGGCGGGTGCGCTGGGGACGGTGGTTTTTGACTGGAAAGCCACGCGTCATGCGGCATCGCAACAGGGGTTGTTCCTGACCTTGGGTTACAACACTGCTGTATTCAGTTTGCTGCAAAGACTTAAAGGCCAGACCAATATCATTAATATGGATGGTATTGAGTGGCGGCGTGACAAATGGGGAACCATTGCCAAGACCTGGTTCTGGCTCAATGAGCGGGCCGGTTGCTGGATGGGCAATCACTTGGTCGCCGATCACCCCAAGATCAAAGAGCACCTCGCGACACGGGTTTCCGCATCCAGAATCACGATGATTCCTTATGGCGGGGATGAGGTCACCGGCGCTGATGCAACGTTACTGGCAACTTATGCCCTGGAGCCGGGTCGGTTTTCGGTGATTATTGCCCGACCCGAACCCGAGAACTCGTTCCTGGAGATGGTGCGCGCGTTCAGTTCCACTTTGCGCAACCACACACTTGTCGTTCTGGGTAACTTTCAACCGAATGATAATCCATACCATAAACAGGTTATGGAAGCGGCCAGTGCAGAGGTCATCTTTCCCGGGGCGATATATGAGACTGCAGTCGTGCAGGCGCTGCGCTTTTACTGCCGGTTTTACCTGCACGGGCATCGTGTCGGTGGAACCAATCCATCGTTGGTCGAGGCGCTCGGCGCAGGTTGTGCAGTCATTGCCCATGACAACCCATTTAATCGCTGGGTAACGGAAAGTGGCGCCGCGTACTTCAAGGATGAAGCCTCTTGTTCTGCTTTGTTTGCTCAACTTTTGGCGGATGATTCAACACAACAGCAGATGGAGGCGGCCAGTCGCACACGCTTTCATCAGCGGTTTACGTGGAATCAAATCCTGCTTCAGTATGAAGAATTATTGGCTGAGTGGTATCCCGATCAGCCGGTAGGGAGATGACGATGACGATGCGTATTCTGCTGACGGGTGGAGCCGGTTTTATTGGTTCTGCCGTCGTCAGGCACCTGATTGAAAATACTCGATTCGAAGTTGCGAACCTCGATAAGTTAACGTACGCCGGCAATCTGGAGTCGTTGATCGACGTCGCCGAGTCACCGCGTTATCACTTTTTTAACGTCGATATCTGTGACGCTCAGGCGCTGGATCAGGTATTCGTGGCATTTCAACCGGATGCAGTGATGCACCTGGCCGCGGAGTCCCATGTCGACCGTTCCATCGACGGCCCCGCGGACTTTATCCAGACCAATATTGTTGGCACCTATACGTTGCTCGAAGCGACCCGGCGTTATTGGAGCGGACTGTCGGAGGAGGTCAAACAGGATTTTCGCTTTCACCATATCTCCACCGATGAGGTGTATGGCGATCTGGAAGGGACCGATAGTCTGTTCAGTGAAACCACGCCTTATGCGCCCAGTTCACCTTATTCGGCGTCCAAGGCCAGTTCGGACCATTTGGTTCGGGCCTGGCAACGTACGTATGGCCTGCCGGTGTTGCTGACCAATTGCTCGAACAACTACGGCCCTTATCACTTCCCCGAAAAGTTGATTCCCCATGTGATTCTGAATGCCATTCACGGCCGGCCTCTGCCGGTCTATGGCGACGGCTTGCAGATTCGCGACTGGTTGTTTGTAGAGGATCATGCGCGCGCTTTATGTGAGGTCGTGTGCCGGGGCGAGGTCGGTGAAACTTACAACATCGGTGGCCATAACGAGAAAACCAATCTCGAGGTGGTGGAAACCCTGTGCGATCTCCTTGAAGAGTTGGCGCCCAACAAGCCTGCGGGCGTCGAGCGTTATCGCGACCTGATTACGTTCGTCAAGGATCGGCCCGGCCATGATCTTCGTTACGCCATCGATGCAGGCAAGATCGAGCGCGAACTCGGTTGGCGACCACAGGAAACCTTTGAGAGCGGTATACGCAAAACGGTTCAGTGGTACCTGGAGCATCAAGGTTGGTGGCAACGGGTCCTTAACGGTCAGTACCGGCCGGTCCGTCTTGGCCACACCGGCTGAACCATTCAAGCCCTGCCTTTACTTATTTTCGAAGGGAATCCTCACATGAAAGGTATCATTCTGGCGGGAGGCTCCGGCACCCGCTTGCATCCCATTACCCGTGGTGTGTCCAAACAGCTGCTGCCGGTCTACGACAAGCCGATGATTTATTATCCGCTGTCGGTATTAATGCTGGCGGGCATTCGCGAGATATTGATTATTTCCACGCCGCAGGACTTGCCCAACTTCCAGAACTTGCTGGGTGATGGTTCTTCTTTCGGCATTGAACTCAGTTATGCAGAACAGCCTTCTCCTGATGGCCTGGCGCAAGCCTTTCTGATCGGCGAGGAGTTCATCGGCGACAGCAATGTGGCGCTGATCCTGGGTGACAACATCTTCTACGGTTATGGCTTCAGCGCCTTGTTGCGCGAAGCGTCTCAACGACAAACCGGTGCCACCGTCTTTGGTTATCGGGTCAGCGACCCGGAGCGTTTTGGCGTTGTCGAGTTCGACGAGAGCGGCAAGGCGATCTCGATCGAAGAGAAGCCTGCACATCCGAAGTCCGACCATGCTGTCACCGGTTTGTATTTCTACGACAAAGACGTGGTGAGCATCGCCAAGCAAGTCAAGCCTTCGGTACGCGGTGAGCTTGAAATCACCGACGTGAACAATGCTTATCTACAACGCGGGGATCTGCACGTCAGTGTGCTGGGGCGTGGTTTTGCCTGGCTGGACACCGGCACCCATGATTCGTTGATGGAGGCCGGACATTTCGTCCAGACCATCGAAGCGCGGCAGGGCTTGAAAGTGGCCTGCCTTGAAGAAGTGGCCTTTCACCAGGGTTGGTTGTCGGCTGCGGAACTGGATAAACAAGCCACCGCGTTACACAAAACCGGTTACGGACAATACCTGGCGCGTGTACTGACGATGGAGCCTTCGAGATGAATGTCGTCAACACCCGGTTGCCCGGCGTACTGATTATCGAGCCCAAGGTGTTTGGCGATGCCCGTGGGTTCTTTCTCGAGAGTTATCACGAACAGCGTTATCGCGACGCCGGCATCGAGTTGCCTTTCGTCCAGGACAATCACTCACGCTCGCAGTATGGCGTACTGCGTGGTTTGCACTTCCAGCGGACCCGGCCCCAGGGCAAGTTGGTGCGGGTTACCCAAGGTGCGGTGTACGACGTGGTGGTGGACATCAATCCCGAATCGGCCACTTGTGGTGAACATGTAGGGGTCAAGTTGACCGCCGACAACCATCTGCAGCTATGGGTGCCGCCGGGTTATGCCCACGGCTTCTGCGTGCTCAGCGATACCGCCGATTTTCAATACAAATGCACCGATCTGTATTTCCCCGAGGATGAGGGTGGGCTGCTCTGGAATGATCCGGAGCTGGGCATTACCTGGCCCATTGAATCGCCTCAACTCTCGGAAAAAGACTTGCGCAACCCTCGCTTGCGCGCGGTGTTGAACGGGGAATGACGGGCTAATAATGGTCTATAGTTAACATTAACTATTTATGACCTGATGTTATTTAGCCTTGAATGTTCAGTCACAATAGAACCTTGCGGGACAAGATGCCGGGAAAATCCTGACTAATAATAACAATGGGCGCGAAGGGTGAGTGATTTTTGCTCGGGAGTTTGTGCCGAAAATACCTTGTCATGTAGTAAACATCTTGGAAAATCACCTTTTTCCGTCAATAAGTCCTGCCCGGTGCAAGCGCTTTTGTCCATGATGTGACGAGGTTTGGCGTATGGCATGCACTCCCTATAAATGACATTCTCCAAAGGAGGCAATGTGCATGAACTGTCTCGTTCAATTGACGGGTGTCAGTTCATTCACCTGCTGTTCCATTCCCGGTCCCTTAGTCTCAAATCTAATGCAGAGTTGATGTCGAGAAGGAGTCTGATATGAAGAAACTACTTACGGCCGGCTTGCTGGCTGTCATGAGCACTGCAGCGTTGGCGGTGGAAGAGCCGGCGAGCGAAACGGCTAGCGAAGCGTCGAGCGAAGCAGTGAGCGAAGCAGTGAGCGAGCCATTGTCCTTGAGTACCCCGCTGGTTGGGGGAGTGACGGTCGCCGAAACCGTGGTGATCGGTGCGGCCATTGTCGGCGCTGCGGCGGCCGCTTCAAACTCCGGTGGCAGTTCCAATGGCGGAACGACGGGGTCCACTGGTACTACCGGTACTACCGGTACCAACTAATACCCTACGAAGTATGTTGTTCAAGATCACTCAGAACTTTCTGGGTGATCTTGTTTTAGATTTGCCCTCGACTAGCGTAGTGCCATTATGATCCGTAGATTATCTGTTGTTATGCTGGCAAGTATCAGCTTGCACGGCTGTATGTTTTCGCCTGGTCAACACATGGACACCAGTCAAATGGTTAGTGACGGCTCTCCGGAAAGTAGCCGGGTGGAGCTTATTCCCATCACGCCTAAATTGATTGCCATGGATGCCGCCACGCAAGTTCGCGAATCCGTTCCCCCGGCATTGTTGTCTTATGTTCCAGGCGGTTACCGCGTGGGTGCCAACGACCTGTTGTTTATCACCGTCTGGGATCACCCCGAGTTGACGGCGCCATCGGGGCCGCAACAGCAAATCGATGCCAACGGGCGTCTGGTACGTCCGGACGGCACGTTGTTTTATCCCTACATCGGTAATATTCCGGCCGCCGGTAAAACCATCGAAGAGTTGCGAGCCTTTATTGCCGAGCGCTTGTCGCAATTTGTCGAAAGCCCCCAGGTCGACGTCAGCGTATTGCGCTTCGCCAGCCAGACCGTGGTGATTTCCGGTGCGGTGCTCAAAGCTGGGCAACAGCCGATCACTACCACACCGCTGAGCGTGGTGGAGGCCGTTGGCGCGGCCGGTGTGGATCCTTCGAACGCAGACCTGTCAGGCCTGACGCTGACCCGGGACGGGCGCGAATACAAGCTCGATCTGGACACCCTCAATCGCCAGGACTCACAGCTGCAAGCCGTTTACCTCAAGGGCGGCGACCGGCTGTACTTGCCCTATAACGATCAAAAGCGGATCTATGTCATGGGTGAGGTCAACTTGCCTCGCGCGCTGAGCTTCAAAGGCAAGTCGATCAACCTGACCGATGCGCTGGGCACAGTGGGGGGCTTGAACCAGACCACCTCTAACGGCAATGCGGTGTATGTGATTCGCGGCGCCGATCACCTGGAAACTGAACCGGCCAAGGTGTTCCAGCTCGACGCCGAATCCCCGTCGGCCCTGGTACTGGCCACCCGTTTCGACTTGCAACCGCAAGACATCGTCTATGTCGGCCCGGCCGGCGTGACGCGCTGGAACCGTCTGATCAGCCAGCTTCTGCCTACGGCCACTATCTTGGGGACCGGTGCCAGCTCACTTAACGATCTCAGCGAAGCCAACAGCAGATAAGGCTCAATCCCGCCGTGAAAACTTTGCCTACCTGCGCCAGTCTGACGATGGCGCTCTTGCTGTGCGGGTGTAACCCGTTGATGAAGGCCTCCTGGGACACTCTTGAGACATCCGTCGCGGGGCCTGCCTCCATCAATTTGACCCGTGCTCAGGTCGACGCCGTGCCGTACCCGCAGATCCTGGTCACCACCCCCTCCAGTGAGGGCGTGATGGCCATGGCTCGTCGGCGGGGCGACCTGCAGTTCTGGGTCGCTTCTGGCAAGCAAGTGCTGCTGATGCGCGACGGCCTGGTGGTGCGCACTGTCGGACTGGGCGTTTCCCTGGATGGCACTCGCTTCAATGAAGAGTCGCCCTTCAAGCGCGGCCTTCAGCATTTGCCCGACGGCTATACCAGCACGCGCTGGATCGACATCTATAGCGGCAACCGCATTGGTATCGCGGTCAACAGCCGTTTCAGTCCTCGCGGTATCGAGACCATCAGCATTCTGGACAAGGATTACGCCTTGCTACGCATCGACGAGCAGGTGGATGCACCCACCCTGAATTTCCGAGCCACCAACCGCTACTGGGTTGACCCCCAGGACGGTTTCATCCTGCGCAGCGAGCAGCATCTGACGCCGCAACTGTTTCTGAAAATCGTGCAGGTGCGCCGTGATCGGGGAGTTGCCCGGTGAAGCGTTCAAACCTTTTCTTGCTTGGCCTGCTGTTGATCGGCCCGGGCCTGGGCCAGGCGGCCGTCACGGTCAGCGGTGACGTGCGCAGCCCAGGCCAATTCGAAATCAAGCCCGGTGCGCGCTTGCTGGATGTCATTCGTAACGCCCAACCCAATGCCGAAAGTTACTGGCTGGGTGCGGCGTGGCTGCACCGTTCATTAGTGGACAAGCAGACGCGCTTGAAGGCAGGTGTTCTGTTCGATCTGAAACTGCTGCAACGAGGGGCCTTGCTCGATGGCAAAAACACGCGAGCAGAATTGAGCGCGCGCCTATATGAGCAGGTCGCGCAACTGCCGGTCACCGGACGTCAGGTCGCGGTGCTCGATCCGATCGCTGTGGAAACGGGGTTCGCCCGCAACGCGCTGCTGGATGATGGCGACCATCTGATTTACCCCCAGCGGCCGTCCACCGTGGAGGTTTTCGGGGCGGTCGCGCAGCCTTGTCAGGTGCCTTACCGAGCCCTGCAGGAAGTGCGTGCCTATGCCCGTGACTGCGCCATTCTTGGCGACGCCGAGGGCGACTATCTGTGGCTGATCCAGCCTGACGGCCAGGTACGGCGCCTGGGCGTGGCGGCGTGGAATCGTGAGGACGGCGTCGTGGTGGCGCCCGGCAGCAAGATCCTGGTGCCGATCAGGAGCGACGATCTCGAGACGCCGACCCCTGAGCTCAATCAACAACTGGCCGAGTTTCTCGCCACTCAACCGCTGGCTGAGGTGGCCCCTTGAAGTGCCCGTTGAAGTTACGTTTTGCTGCTGCGTTGCTCCTGCCCTGCGGATTGGCTCACGGTGAACCGCGCTACACCCAGAGTGATTTTGGTGGCGTCGGTCTGTTACAGACCCCCACCGCGCGCATGGCCCCGGCGGGGGAGTTGAGCGTCACGGCCAGTCGTACCGACCCTTATTCGCGCTACAGTTTTTCCTTGCAGCCACTCGATTGGCTGGAAGGGTCGTTTCGTTACACAGCGATCACCAACCGTAAGTACGGCACCGAGCAATTGAGCGGCGACCAGAGCTTTAAAGACAAGGCCATCGACTTGAAGGCGCGGCTTTGGGAAGAAACTCACTGGGCGCCCCAGGTCGCTATCGGCGCCCGGGACATTGGTGGTACCGGGCTGTTTTCCAGCGAGTATTTCGTCGCCAACAAGCGTTATGGCGATCTGGATTTCAGCCTCGGCATTGCCTGGGGTTATCTGGGTAATCGTGGGGATTTCAGTAACCCGCTGTCGGTATTGGGCAGCCAATTCAACGACCGGCCGCAGAGCACGGCGGCTGTGGCCAGGGCAGGGGACGTGAACACCAACGCATACTTCAGGGGCCACCCTTCGTTGTTTGGCGGGATTGCCTATCAAACGCCTTGGGAACCACTGAGCCTGAAGATCGAGTACGAGGGCAACGATTACAAGAACGAGCCACTGGACAATCCGCTCAAGCAAGACCTGCCGATCAACGTCGGTGTGGTCTACAAGCTGGCCGACAGCGTCGACCTGAGCGCTGGTTGGGAGCGTGGCAATACGGCGATGTTCGGCATTACACTGCACACCAACTTTGTCAGCCGCAAGGCACCGGTCAAGACCTATGATCCTCCCGCCGAGCCGCTGCCGGCGCAGGCACCGTCGACTCCGGCCGACCAGGTCAACTGGGCCGATGTCTCCAATCGGTTACAGCAAAATGCTGGCTATAAGGTCAAACGCATTACCCAGCGCGGTTCGGAGCTGATGGTGTATGGCGAGCAGTCTCGCTATTTTTATTCGGCCAAGGCTGTCGGGCGGGCCAGCCGGATTCTCGATAACAGCGTCAATCAGGACATCGATTGGTTCACCTTGGTGAATCAGCGTTATGACATGTCTATCGAAGAAACCAGCGTACCGCGAGAAACCTTCCGCGCGGTGGTGAACAACGACCAGCCGCTGAAGGATCTGCACCGTACGACCGAGGTCAATCCGGCGACTGCACACCGGGAAACCACGCTCTATACCCAGGCGCTGGAGCCGTTCAGCTATGGTTTGGGCCTGGGCTACAAACAGAACATCGGCGGCCCCGACGGCTTGCTCTATCAGTTCACCGCCGATGCCGACGCGGAGTACCGTTTCACCCGCAACACCTGGTGGAGCGGCCTGCTCAGCGCCAACCTGCTGAACAACTACGACAAGTTCACCTACGACGCACCGAGCGGGTTGCCGCGAGTGCGCACCGATTTGCGTCAATACCTGACCACCTCCGATGTGACGATGCCGACGTTCCAGTTCAACCACGCGGCGCAGCTGGATCGGGACTGGTATGGCATGGTCTATGGCGGCTATCTGGAATCGATGTATGCCGGGGTCGGCAGCGAAGTGCTGTATCGACCCACGGGGAAACGCTGGTCATTGGGCGCCGATCTGAATTTTGTGCGCCAGCGGGATTTTGATCAGGGCTTTGGCCTGCGCGATTACCAGACCATAACGGGTCATGTCACCAGCTATACTGAATTGCCCAATGACATGCTTGCAGCGGTCAGCGTCGGGCGTTACCTGGCACGGGACTGGGGTACTACCGTCGACTTGTCGCGGGAGTTCAAGAACGGCGTGAAGTTTGGCGGCTGGGTCACCCTGACCACTGCGTCGAAGGCAGAATATGGCGAGGGCAGCTTTGACAAAGGCATCTACATTTCCATCCCGTTCGACGAGTTGATGAGTACCTCGACCATGCGTCGTGCCAATATCGTCTGGGCGCCACTGACTCGTGATGGTGGTGCGCGTCTGAACCGTGCCTACTCATTGCAGACTATGACCGATGGGCGTGACAGCAGCTTGTTCTACAACAACTTCGAGAAAATTACCGAATGATCACGTGGCTTAAAGGCTTGGTCGAGTTGCCATTCTGGCTCCGGTGCCTGGCCTTTGCCATGGTGACGGCGATTCTGCTGTTCGCGGGATTGCGCTCGCAGCCGATCCCGGAACTGTTCGCCGAAGAGGACAAGATCCATCACTGGATCGGCTTTCTGGTGTTTGCATGCAGTTGCCGTCTGGCTTTCCCCAATGTGAAGTTTGTCTGGACAGCCTTGGGGTGTTTGCTCATCGGCGTACTCATTGAACTCGCGCAAGGTTTGATGCCGCTGCGCACGGCTTCGCCCTACGACATGCTGGCAAATAGTATCGGCGTGTTGATGGGGTTATTGATTTCAAGGTACTGGGTACGTTGAAAAGGCGTTAGACACCAGGCAGTTCGTCGGCATGTTGTAACCGTTGATCCTCGCTATATCCCCCTCCAGCAACACCTCTCTTGCCACTCCATCCGGCATATGTTCCGTAATGCAATCTGTAGCAGCTGCCGAGCCTGCGAGGCTGCGTTCGGCTGCGCAGCAGTCGTGAATCCGGCTGACGCGATCTGCCTGATACACCGCAAGTTCTGGCTGGACGACTGCTGCGCAGTCGAACGCAGCACTGGATCGGCTTTCTGGTGTTTGCATGCAGTTGCCGTCTGGCTTTCCCCAATGTGAAGTTTGTCTGGACAGCCTTGGGGTGTTTGCTCATCGGCGTACTCATTGAGCTCGCGCAAGGTTTGATGCCGCTGCGCACGGCTTCGCCCTACGACATGCTGGCAAATAGTATCGGCGTGTTGATGGGGTTATTGATTTCAAGGTACTGGGTACGTTGAAAAGGCGTTAGGCACCTGGCAGTTTGTCGGTATGTTGTAACCGTTGACCCTCGCTATATCCCCTCTCCAGCAACACCTCTTTTGCCACTCCATCCGGCATATGTTCCGTAATGCAATCTGTAGCAGCTGCCGAGCCTGCGAGGCTGCGTTCGGCTGCG
>NZ_JBGLZF010000109.1:0-276 GCF_047304405.1 Pseudomonas sp. Pseusp11 | reverse complement strand
CGTAAAGGCAGTCAGTCCGTCCAGCGCCAGGCGAAAGAGGCGCAGACCGCTATAGGTGCTGGTGCCGTGCATGCGCTCGTCGGGCGTGTATGGCAGGGCCTCGCCCTTGAACCCGACCCAGGCATACAGGCCTTTCATGAAACGGGTGCGCTCGGGCAGCGCGATCAGCGCGTCGACCACGCTGCGATCCATCAGCCGGAAGTCACCAGCGTGCGCGGGCACCTGCACGCCGCGCGCATTGCTGAGCAACTGATAGAACCAGCGCGCGGCGTGCAG
>NZ_JBGLZF010000108.1:0-276 GCF_047304405.1 Pseudomonas sp. Pseusp11 | reverse complement strand
AACCTGTATTGGTAAAAGCAGGGAAAGGAATGATTGACCCGACACCACTTTGGGATGAAGATGGAAAAGTTTATCTTGTACATGCATACGCTGGTAGCCGTAGCGGAGTGAATAGCATCGTAGTTATTTGCGAACTGAATGCTGAGGGAACAGAAGTAATTTCCGATCCGGTGATGGTATTTGATGGAAATGATGGAAAGAACCATACGGTAGAAGGACCGAAGCTTTACAAACGCAATGGATACTACTATATTTTTGCTCCGGCAGGTGGAGTAG
>NZ_JBGLZF010000107.1:0-276 GCF_047304405.1 Pseudomonas sp. Pseusp11 | reverse complement strand
GTATCTCGCGCGTCGTGAACAGGATGACGCCGAGGATCGCGAGCACCGCGAGCTTAGCGCGCGCCGGCAGGCGGTGCATGAAGCTCTCACCCTCGACATAGAGCGACTGCATCAGTCGGCGATCTCCCTGTAGCGCGCGATCGCATCCGCGGCTGGCGCATCGGCGGCGAGCGTGCCCTCGTGGAAGACCAGCACCCGGCCGAAATCGGCGATCAGCTCGAGATCATGGGTAATGACGATCGCATTTTCCGGCAGCCCCTCGATCAGCCGTTGCAC
>NZ_JBGLZF010000106.1:0-279 GCF_047304405.1 Pseudomonas sp. Pseusp11 | reverse complement strand
CTGCAATGGCGCTACACGCCGCTGGACCTGCCGCACGGCCTGGACTTCAGCTTCGTGGCCGACACCACGCGCTTCGAGATCGACAAGCCCCTGGCCGGCATGACCTACAACAACGGCCAGCGCAGCTACATGCAGGCGCAGCTGAGCCGTCCCTTCCTGTCGCCGGGCGCCTTCATCACGCCCAGGATCCAGTTGCACACCAGCAACTACCAGGTGGACCGCCTGATGAGCAACGGCAGCCGCAATGCCTCGCGCACGCTGCCCACGGTCAGTGTGGAC
>NZ_JBGLZF010000105.1:0-279 GCF_047304405.1 Pseudomonas sp. Pseusp11 | reverse complement strand
CTGCAGCGGCCACCAGGCCGCCCCCGCGGCAAAGATGTCCGCAAGATCGGTTTCCACTTCCCCTTGCGGCGCGCGCACGGTCCAGGTGGCCTGGCGCTTTTCGCGGTCGAGCTGCACGTCGACATAGCGATAGGAAAGACTGCTCTCCGTCTCGGTGCGTTGCAGCGGCGTCAGCGCCACGCCCTGCTCGCCTGCCGGACGGTCGCTGTCCTGCGCCAAGGCAAGCGCGCGGGCCCGGACTTCCTCCTCGAAGCGGGCGGGCTTGACCACGTCGTCCAC
>NZ_JBGLZF010000104.1:0-279 GCF_047304405.1 Pseudomonas sp. Pseusp11 | reverse complement strand
AGTCACGAGGCGCGCGACTACGTCAAGACCCATGCGCTCAAGGTGAGCGACGTGATGACCACCGAGGTGGTGACCGTGCAGCCCGACACGCCGCTAGGCGAGGTTGCTGGCATTCTCGAGGCACGGCACATCAAACGAGTGCCCGTGACGAATGCCGGACGTGTCGTCGGAATCGTTAGTCGTGCCAATCTCGTCCAGGCGCTCGCGAGCGTGCCAGATGAACCCGTGTCGGACGCGACACTCTCCGACGCCGAAATCCGTGCTGCCCTGATGGGCGAA
>NZ_JBGLZF010000103.1:0-293 GCF_047304405.1 Pseudomonas sp. Pseusp11 | reverse complement strand
ACCAACAACTTCATCGAAGACAGCAAGCTCAAGCTGAGCAGCAACCGCATCAGCGAAGCGCAGTTCGGCATCAACCACGGTCGGCGGGTCGGCAGTGCCTTCGTCAACCTCGACCTGGGCATGCAACAAGGCATCGGCGCGTTCGACGCCCAGGGTAACGGTGATCCGGGCCCCGGCGAGCCGAACGCGCGTTACCGCAAATACACCGCCACCGCCAGTTACTTGCAGCCGTTCAAGCTGTGGGGCGAGTCCTTCAGTTTCAGCAGCCTGATGACCGGCCAGCGCAGTGAAGA
>NZ_JBGLZF010000102.1:0-295 GCF_047304405.1 Pseudomonas sp. Pseusp11 | reverse complement strand
CCGCGTGCGCGGGGCGCCCGGTGGTCGGCCCCCCCCAACACTGCCCCCGCCCCCCGTGACCCCCCCCCGTTTTCACCGGGGCCCCCCACCCCCCGGCCCCTCTCCGCCCCCCCCCAAAACCCCCATATCGGGGGCCGGGTTGTTTTCTCCCGGTTGTTGCCTTTTTTTTTGGGCGCCCCCTTAAAAAAAAAAACGCCCCCAAAAACCCTTAACCCCGTTTGCATCCCAACAAGGGCCCAGGCATGAAAAAATAGCAAAAAAAAAAATTCCCCCACCCCCACAAACCATAACCCAA
>NZ_JBGLZF010000101.1:0-301 GCF_047304405.1 Pseudomonas sp. Pseusp11 | reverse complement strand
GCCGGGGCGATCAAACTGGTCGGCACCGAAGCCGGGGTCGGGGTGAAACTCGACGGCAACCTGGCCGCCAGCGGTGGCGATATCCAGCTCGACGCCAACGGCCATCTCAGCCTGGCGCAAACCTCGGCCGCAGGCGCCGTCAATGTCAAAGCCGCCAGCCTCGATGCGCGCGGCCCGGTCTACGCCGGCACCGTCGTCAACGTGCAAACCCAAGGCAACCTGAGCAACCAGCAAACCCTCGCCGCCCGGGACAGCATCGCGCTGACGGCCGGTGGTGTGCTGACCAACAACGGCATCATCG
>NZ_JBGLZF010000100.1:0-317 GCF_047304405.1 Pseudomonas sp. Pseusp11 | reverse complement strand
ATGGAGGTAGTCACCGGTTGACGGACAGGCTCAGGGCGTGAGGGGGCGGTGCGTCAAAATCAAAAGCAAGGCGGCCTTCCGGCCGGCCTGATCTCAAGCGGACGCATTTCCCTGTAGGAGCTGTCGAGCGAAGCGAGGCTGCGATCTTTTGATCTTGCATTTGCTTTGCTTTGCTTTGGCTTTGGATCTTGATCTACCCGCCCCTTCGGGAGGCTGAGTGGAGGTGTTCATCTGGGGATGGGCGCGCAGCGCCGTTCGACGCAGTCGAACCCATCGCATGTAGGTTGAAGCGAAGCCAACCGTAGGGCGATGCCCCC